>NZ_JBXWCS010000012.1:0-150282 GCF_057320385.1 Enterobacter cloacae complex sp. 394F7
GGCTTGTGAAAGTTCCATTTAAAAAAGGGTCCATGATGAACATGAACCCTTTTTACACCAGCCACCGGATCGGTCAACCGATCCTTAAACGATCGGCATTAGGATATTTCCCGGCTTTTTTTTACTCTTCAGTTTTCGCTTCTGACGCAGTACCGCTTGGCTTACGGCGTTTACCAATATTCTTGGTATCGCGATGACGCTGCTTCACGCGCGGCTTCTCTTTTTCTTTCTCTTTTCTCTCCGCACGTTTCGCCAGTGCTTTTTTAGACGGTTTGCCCGTCATTTTTTCACTCGGTGCACGCGTGGTTGGGCGCAGGCCATCGACAACGCGGGACTTGAGCGGCTCGTCGATATAGCGACCAATTTTCTGCAGCAGCAGATGGTCGTGCGCTTCAACCAGGGAGATCGCGGTACCTTTGCGCCCGGCGCGGCCGGTACGGCCGATGCGGTGCAGATAGGTATCACCGCTGCGCGGCATATCGAAGTTGATCACGTGGCTGACGTCCGGAATGTCAATCCCGCGTGCAGCAACATCTGTTGCCACCAGCACGTTAACGCGGCCATCGGTCAGACGCTTAATGCCTTCGGTACGTTTGATCTGTGCCATCTCGCCTTCGAGGTAGCAGTTGTTAATCCCGGCATTACGCAGCATTTCAGCCAGCTCATGCACACGCTCGCGCTTACGCACAAAGACGATAGTGCGGGTGGCCTCTTCCTGCTTCAGCAGGTGCTTGAGCAATTCAACCTTGTGCTCAAGGTTGTCCGCGCGATAGTACCACTGATGGATCTTCTTGCGTTCACGGGTAGAAGGCGTTGCCGACACTTCCACCGGATCTTCCAGCAGGCGCTCTGCGAAGTCTTTGATCGCGTCCCCTTCGAGGGTGGCAGAGAAGAGCATTGTCTGGTTGCGCCAGCGCGTTTCACCGGCGATGTGTTCGATATCCTGCGCGAAGCCCATGTCCAGCATACGGTCGGCTTCGTCCAGAATCAGGGTTTCTACCGCGCGGCAGTCAAAGTTCTCTTCTTTAATGTATTGCAGCAGACGGCCTGTCGTCGCAACGACGATATCCTGGTTTTCGCTGAACACTTCGGCGTGGTTCATATACGCAACGCCGCCGGTGATTGTTGCGATATCCAGATGGGTATTCGCTGCCAGCTCGCGTGCGTGATCGGCAACCTGCATAGCCAGTTCACGGGTAGGCGTCAGGATCAAAATACGCGGCGGGCCTGATTTTTTACGAGGAAAATCGAGCAGGTGCTGCAACACAGGCAGCAAGTAGGCTGCTGTTTTCCCCGTGCCGGTTGGCGCAGAACCGAGCACATCGCGGCCCTCAAGCGCAGGCGGAATGGCCGCTGCCTGAATGGCGGTCGGGCGTGTAAAGCCTTTGCTCTCAAGTGCATTGAGCAGGCTTTCATCGAGTTCAAGTTCGGAAAAAGTCGTTACAGTCATGTTCTACCTCTGTGTGGGGCGCTGATTATAGACGTTACGGCTGTAATCTTCATCTGTTTGTATGGATATCGCTTTTCGGCCACTTCGCTTTCCCCTATGCTACTCCAGTTTCACTTAGAAGGTTGCTCTGACATGTCTCAACTCAAAGCGCAATTGCGCCGCGATGGTTTTACGTTTAAACAATTTTTTGTTGCTCACGATCGCTGTGCCATGAAAGTCGGTACAGACGGTATTCTACTGGGAGCGTGGGCGCCTGTCGCAGGGGTTAAGCGCATTCTGGATATTGGCACCGGCAGTGGTCTGCTGGCATTAATGCTGGCTCAGCGCACGGATGAACATGTCACCATTGATGCGGTTGAACTGGATGCACAGGCAGCAGGGCAGGCGAGTGAAAATGCGCTCGAATCCCCCTGGGCAACCCGAATAAAAGTTGAATGCGCGGACGTACTGGCCTGGGCACCAGAGCAAACGGCGCGTTATGATTTGATTGTCAGTAACCCTCCCTACTACGCGCCCGGCGTGGAGTGCGGTACGCCTGAGCGCGAACAGGCTCGCTATACCGGTTCGCTCGATCATAAAGCCCTGTTAACCAGCGCAGCGAATTTAATTTCCGAAGAAGGGTTCTTCTGCGTGGTACTTCCCGAAAGCACCGGTAATACCTTTATTGAGATCGCACGTGAGATGGGCTGGAACTTACGGCTGCGAACCGATATCTCGGATACGGAAGGGCGGTTACCACACCGGGTCTTGCTGGCGCTTTCGCCAAAAGAGGGTGAATGTTTTAACGACAGGATGGTTATCCGTGGGCCAGACCAGCGTTACTCCGAAGATTACACTGCGCTGACCCAGGCATTTTATCTGTTTATGTGACGCTGCGGGGAGAGAACCGACGGGCCGGATTCAGGCAGCGTGTCGGGATAATCCAGGGTGTAGTGTAAACCCCGACTCTCTTTACGCATCATCGCGCAGCGAACAATCAACTCGGCAACCTGCACCAGGTTACGCAGCTCCAGCAGATTGTTGGAAACGCGGAAATTGGCATAATACTCATCAATTTCCTGCTGTAGCATGGTGATACGGCGTAAGGCTCGCTCAAGACGCTTCGTCGTGCGTACAATGCCAACGTAGTCCCACATAAATAGCCGAAGCTCATGCCAGTTATGCTGGATCACAACCAGCTCATCCGGGTTTTCCACGCGGCTCTCATCCCAGGCTGGTAAGTGCTCAGCGTGGCGGGCATACGGCATGCGTTTGGTTATATCCACCGCTGCGGACCAGCCGTAAACCAGACACTCCAGCAACGAGTTGGATGCCATGCGGTTCGCGCCATGCAGCCCGGTATAGCTCACCTCGCCGATGGCATACAGACCATCCACGTCCGTACGGCCATGATCGTCAACCATGACGCCACCACAGGTATAGTGAGCGGCTGGCACAATCGGTACCGGGTCGCGCGTCAGATCAATCCCAAGGCTGAGCAGCTTTTCATAAATCATCGGGAAATGCTGACGGACAAACTCAGCCGGTTTGTGGCTGATATCCAGATACATGCAATCCACGCCAAGACGTTTCATCTCGTGATCGATAGCGCGGGCGACGATATCACGCGGCGCGAGCTCGCCTCGCGGGTCAAAGTCCGGCATAAAACGTGAGCCGTCCGGGCGCTTCAGATACGCGCCTTCACCGCGCAGGGCTTCCGTCAGCAGGAAATTGCGCGCCTGCGGATGAAACAGCGCGGTCGGGTGAAACTGGTTGAACTCAAGATTGGCAACACGACACCCGGCGCGCCAGGCCATGGCGATACCATCACCAGAGGCAATGTCCGGGTTGGTGGTGTATTGATATACTTTGGAGGCGCCACCTGTTGCCAGCACCACGGCTTTCGCCTGACAGGTTTCGACCTTTTCTTTGTTACGATTCCAGACCCAGGCTCCCACCACCCGGCGCGTGCCTGGCAGGCCGATTTTGTCAGAAATAATCAGGTCAACGGCATTACTGCGCTCAAGCACCCGAATGTTAGGATGGCTGAGCGCCTTGCTGACCAGGGTGGTTTCCACCGCTTTACCGGTGGCATCTGCAGCGTGCAGGATCCGGCGGTGGCTGTGTCCGCCTTCGCGGGTAAGGTGGTAACTCTCTTCGCCGTTTGGCTGAACCTGAGTATCAAACAGTACACCCTGGTCAATAAGCCACTGGACGCAGTGACGCGCATTGCTGGCGACAAATTCCGCAGCATGTTCATCGACGATCCCGGCTCCGGCAATCAACGTATCTTCGACGTGTGACGCAATGCTGTCTGTTTCATCAAACACGGCGGCAATTCCGCCCTGGGCATAAAATGTGGAGCCTTCGCTCATCGGTCCTTTACTCAGAACAATTACGCTCTGATGCTCAGCCAGACGCAGCGCCAGCGAGAGTCCTGCCGCACCGCTACCGATGATCAGTACATCACAATGTAGTTCAGGTGTTGTGTTCATGATTTTTGTTTAATTTACTAAACAGTGTTTGGGCAGAATAGCACTCCGGTGCGAGATATCGCACGTTTTTTTTATTCTCAGTTGCAGTGACTAAACGCGCATGCGCGGATTTCCGGCATGTAAAAGAAGGAAAATATTTTGCGAAGCAGGTCGTTAGCGTCAGATTTTGTGGTGAAATAAAGCCTGGGTTGCGTTACTCTTCTGACCGGATAAGAGATGTTTGAAGTCAGAAAGTGGGTATGTATCGTGAACAGACTTATAATGAGAGAAAATAAACAGTCTGTGACGCGATGAACAAAAACAAAGGCGTTACGGAACTTATTGAAGAATAGACACTCCAACTCGGTGCTTGCTCAAAAGTGCGGGATTTGTAGAGTGGCGTTTCGATAACGCGTGGAATTTTGGTTTGGGGAGACATTACCTCGGATGAGCGAGCAGTTAACGGACCAGGTCCTGGTTGAACGGGTCCAGAAGGGAGATCAGAAAGCCTTTAACCTACTGGTGGTGCGCTACCAGCATAAGGTGGCGAGTCTGGTTTCCCGCTATGTACCGTCAGGTGATGTGCCTGATGTTGTACAAGAGTCTTTTATTAAGGCCTATCGCGCGCTGGACTCGTTCCGGGGAGATAGTGCTTTTTATACCTGGCTGTACCGTATTGCGGTCAATACGGCAAAGAATTATCTGGTCGCTCAGGGCCGTCGTCCGCCTTCAAGTGATGTGGACGCAATCGACGCCGAAAACTTCGAAAGTGGCGGTGCGCTGAAAGAAATTTCGAACCCTGAGAACTTAATGTTGTCAGAAGAACTGAGACAAATTGTTTTTCGCACGATCGAGTCGCTCCCGGAAGATTTACGCATGGCAATTACGTTACGGGAGCTTGATGGTCTGAGCTATGAAGAGATAGCCGCTATCATGGATTGTCCGGTCGGCACGGTACGTTCACGAATTTTCCGTGCGCGAGAAGCTATTGATAATAAAGTTCAACCGCTTATCAGGCGTTGACGATAGCGGGATACTGGAAAAGGTATTAGGCATGCAGAAAGAAAAACTTTCCGCTTTAATGGATGGTGAAACGCTGGATAGTGAGCTGCTCAACGAGTTGTCTCATTCTCCCGAAATGCAAGAGACCTGGGAGAGTTACCATCTCATCCGTGACACCCTTCGTGGTGACACCAGCGAGGTTATCCATTTCGATATCTCAGCCCGCGTGATGGCGGCTATTGAGAATGAGCCTGTTCATCAGACCACTCCGCTGATTCCTGAAGCTCAACCTGCACCACACCAGTGGCAGAAAATGCCATTCTGGCAGAAGGTGCGTCCGTGGGCCAGTCAACTTACCCAAATGGGTGTGGCGGCATGCGTATCGCTTGCAGTTATCGTTGGCGTCCAGCACTATAATACTCAGTCTGAAACTAATCAGCAGCCAGAAGCGCCAGTGTTCAATACACTGCCGATGATGGGCAAAGCCAGCCCGGTAAGTTTGGGTGTACCGGCTGATGCCTCCGCCAGTGGCGGTCAGCAACAGCAGGTTCAGGAGCAGCGCCGTCGCATTAATGCGATGTTGCAGGATTATGAGTTGCAGCGTCGTCTGCACTCAGAACAGCTTCAGTTTGAGCAGGCACAAACCCAGCAGGCTGCTGTGCAGGTGCCAGGAAACCAAACTTTAGGAACGCAATCGCAGTAATGAAGCAACTTTGGTTCGCCATGTCTCTGATGGCGGGTAGCCTGTTCTTCTCTGCCAACGCCTCGGCTGATGTTTCATCCGGGGCGTTGTTGCAGCAAATGAATCTGGCCAGCCAGTCACTCAATTACGAGTTGGCATTTATCAGCATCAATAAGCAGGGCGTCGAGTCGTTACGCTATCGCCATGCCCGTCTTGATAATCAGCCGCTCGCGCAACTTTTACAGATGGATGGCCCGCGTCGGGAAGTGGTTCAGCGTGGTAACGAAATCAGCTATTTCGAGCCAGGCCTGGAGCCTTTTACCCTCAATGGCGACTATATCGTTGATTCTCTGCCATCGCTCATCTACACCGACTTCAAGCGCCTTGCCCCTTACTACGATTTTATTTCGGTAGGGCGTACGCGCATCGCTGACAGATTGTGTGAAGTGATCCGCGTTGTCGCCCGCGACGGGACGCGTTACAGCTACATTGTCTGGATTGATGCCGAAACCAAGCTCCCTATGCGTGTAGACCTGCTTGATCGCGATGGCGAAACGCTGGAACAGTTCCGCGTTATCTCCTTTAGCGTCAATAATCAGGTGGGTAATAGCATGCAGAATCTGGCGAAAGCCAGCCTGCCGCCGCTGCTTTCCGTTCCGGCGGGAGATTCCGTGAATTTCAACTGGGTTCCTTCCTGGATCCCGCAAGGCTTTACGGAAGTATCAAGCAGCCGCCGACAACTGCCTACCATTGAAACGCCGGTTGAATCGCGCCTTTACTCCGATGGCTTGTTCAGCTTCTCGGTGAACATCAATCGCGCGACGGCAAACAGTGCCGAACAAATGCTGCGTACCGGACGTCGAACAGTCAGTACCACGGTACGCGACAACGCGGAGATCACCATCGTCGGCGAATTACCCCCTCAAACGGCGAAGCGTATTTCTGACAGCATCAAATTCAGGGCTGCACAATGATTAAAGAGTGGGCTACGGTTGTATCATGGCAGGACGGTGTTGCGCTGGTAAGCTGTGATGTAAAGGCCTCCTGTAACAGTTGTGCATCCCGGGCGGGTTGCGGCAGCCGCGTGCTAAATAAGCTCGGGCCGCAAACCTCGCACACGCTTTCCGTGCCAAGTGAGCAACCGCTGGTGGCAGGACAGAAGGTGGAACTGGGCATTGCCGAAGGCAGCCTGCTGGGTTCCGCAATGCTGGTTTATCTCTCCCCGCTGGTGGGGCTCTTTGTGATGGGCGGCGTGTTTCAGATGCTGTTTGGTACCGATGCGGCGGCCATGTGCGGCGCAGCATTGGGAGGTGTGGGTGGTTTCTGGCTTGCCAAAGGTTTCTCCCCAAGGCTCGCAGCCCGCGAAGCGTGGCAGCCTGTTATTCTCAGCGTAGGGCTGGCACCAGACCAACTTCGTGTTGAGACGCTCTCCTCTGAGGCCCGGTGATCCATCGGGCTTTATCATCATTTACATCTTAAAAAAGAAAACACCATTTCTTCACGCTATACCTGGCGCTAAGTGCATTTCCAGGTAACGGAGATGTAGTGTAGAATGCTGCGTTTTCGCACTGAAAAACGTCAGGCTAAGAACAGCGGCCTCCAGGAATTCGTAAGGCATAATTATTTAACTATATGAAGAACATACGTAACTTTTCGATCATTGCTCACATTGACCACGGTAAGTCGACGCTGTCTGACCGTATTATCCAGATTTGCGGTGGCCTGTCTGATCGTGAAATGGAAGCCCAGGTTCTGGACTCCATGGACCTGGAACGCGAACGTGGTATCACCATTAAAGCGCAGAGCGTCACGCTCGATTACAAGGCGGCTGATGGTGAAACCTACCAACTGAACTTTATCGACACCCCAGGCCACGTTGACTTCTCCTATGAAGTTTCTCGCTCGCTGGCAGCCTGTGAAGGCGCGCTGCTGGTGGTGGATGCGGGGCAGGGCGTAGAAGCCCAGACCCTGGCAAACTGCTACACGGCGATGGAAATGGATCTCGAGGTGGTGCCGGTTCTGAACAAGATCGACCTGCCAGCCGCTGACCCTGAGCGCGTAGCGGAAGAGATTGAAGATATCGTCGGAATTGACGCGACCGATGCCGTGCGTTGCTCGGCCAAAACCGGCGTGGGCGTTACCGATGTGCTGGAACGTCTGGTGCGTGATATTCCGCCACCAGAAGGTGACCCGGATGCCCCACTGCAGGCGCTGATTATCGACTCATGGTTCGATAACTATCTGGGCGTTGTCTCGCTGGTGCGTATTAAAAATGGCACCATGCGTAAAGGCGACAAAATTAAGGTGATGAGTACCGGCCAGGTCTATAACGCAGACCGTCTCGGGATCTTCACACCAAAACAGGTTGACCGTACCGAGCTGAAATGCGGCGAGGTGGGTTGGCTGGTTTGTGCCATTAAAGACATTCTCGGTGCGCCAGTGGGCGATACCCTGACCGGCGCGCGTAACCCGGCAGAAAAAGCGCTGCCAGGCTTTAAAAAGGTGAAACCACAGGTTTATGCCGGCCTGTTCCCGGTCAGCTCTGACGACTACGAGAACTTCCGTGATGCGCTCGGCAAGCTGAGCCTGAACGATGCCTCGCTGTTCTACGAGCCAGAAAGCTCCACGGCGCTCGGCTTCGGCTTCCGCTGCGGCTTCCTTGGTCTGCTGCACATGGAGATCATTCAGGAACGTCTGGAGCGTGAATACGATCTGGATCTGATCACCACCGCGCCGACCGTAGTGTACGAAGTGCAGACCACCAACAAAGAGATCGTCTACGTCGACAGCCCGTCCAAGCTGCCGCCGCTGAACAACATTGATGAGTTGCGTGAGCCTATCGCAGAGTGTCATATGCTGCTGCCGCAGGAATATCTGGGTAACGTTATCACGCTGTGCGTGGAGAAACGTGGCGTTCAGACCAACATGGTTTACCACGGTAACCAGGTTGCGCTCACCTACGAAATCCCAATGGCGGAAGTGGTTCTCGACTTCTTCGACCGTCTGAAGTCTACGTCTCGTGGCTATGCGTCACTGGATTACAACTTCAAACGCTTCCAGGCTTCGAACATGGTACGTGTGGACGTGCTGATCAACGGCGAACGTGTTGATGCGCTGGCCCTGATCACCCACAACGACAATGCCCCGTACCGTGGCCGTGAGCTGGTTGAGAAGATGAAAGATCTGATCCCGCGTCAGCAGTTTGATATCGCGATTCAGGCGGCCATCGGCAACCACATTATTGCCCGCTCTACCGTGAAACAACTGCGTAAAAACGTTCTGGCGAAATGCTATGGCGGTGACGTCAGCCGTAAGAAAAAACTGCTCCAGAAGCAGAAAGAAGGTAAGAAGCGTATGAAGCAGGTCGGTAACGTCGAACTGCCGCAGGAAGCATTCCTTGCCATTCTGCATGTTGGTAAAGACGGCAAATAACCCTAAGGAGTTGGCATGGCGAACATGTTTGCCCTGATCCTGGTCATCGCTACCCTGGTGACAGGTCTGTTGTGGTGTCTGGATAAGTTTATTTTCGCCCCAAAACGCCGTGAACGTCAGGCTGCCGCGCAGGCAGCCACAGGTGATGGGCTTGATGCGAAAACCCTGAAGAAAGTTGGCCCGAAACCGGGCTGGCTGGAGACCGGGGCATCGGTATTCCCGGTGCTGGCGATTGTGCTGGTGGTGCGTTCGTTTATTTACGAGCCGTTCCAGATCCCGTCAGGCTCCATGATGCCAACGCTGCTGATTGGTGATTTTATTCTGGTCGAGAAGTTTGCCTATGGCATTAAAGATCCGATCTACCAGAAAACGCTGATCGAAACGGGCCATCCGAAACGTGGCGACATTGTGGTGTTTAAATACCCGGACGATCCACGCCTTGACTACATCAAGCGCGCGGTGGGTCTGCCGGGTGATAAAGTCACCTACGATCCGGTTGCCAAAGAAGTGACCGTTCAGCCTGGCTGCAGCTCCGGTACCGCGTGTGAAAACGCGCTGCCAATCACCTACTCAAACGTTGAGCCAAGTGATTTTGTGCAGACCTTTGCCCGTCGTAACGGCGGCGAAGCGACCAACGGTTTCTTCCAGGTGCCGAAAGATGAAACCAAAGAGAACGGTATTCGTCTGGTTGAACGTAAAGAGACGCTGGGTGATGTGACGCACCGGATCCTGACCGTGCCAATTGCGCAGGATCAGGTCGGAATGTATTACAAACAGCCAGGTCAGCAGCTGGCCACCTGGATCGTACCGCCGGGACAGTACTTCATGATGGGCGATAACCGCGATAACTCCGCGGACAGCCGTTACTGGGGCTTTGTGCCGGAAGCGAATCTGGTGGGTAAAGCAACCGCAATCTGGATGAGTTTTGAGAAACAGGAAGGCGAATGGCCGACCGGGGTACGCCTGAATCGTATTGGCGGGATCCATTAATTCTCAATAATTGAACACGTAGTCGCTTTAATTAGCGGCTACGTGAATTATTTCAGCGATAAATCTCTTCGAACTAACGACATCCCCTGTCGTTGTGTATAGAATATTCCCCCGAAGTTTAAGGTTGGCCCTGCAAGGGTGCCACGGCACACGAAACCGCGTTGGTTTTCTCAGGTCGGTTTCGTGTGCTGCATTTTTGACGCATTCATTTATTGGTATCGCATGAACCCCATCGTAATTAATCGGCTTCAACGGAAGCTGGGCTACACTTTTCATCATCAGGAGCTGTTGCAACAGGCATTAACCCATCGCAGTGCCAGCAGCAAACACAATGAGCGCCTCGAATTTTTAGGTGACTCTATTTTGAGTTTCGTGATTGCTAATGCGCTTTATCATCGTTTCCCGCGTGTGGATGAAGGTGATATGAGCCGCATGCGCGCCACGCTGGTAAGGGGTAACACCCTTGCGGAAATCGCACGCGAATTTGAACTGGGCGAATGTCTGCGTCTTGGGCCGGGTGAACTGAAAAGCGGCGGCTTCCGTCGTGAATCTATTCTTGCCGATACGGTTGAAGCATTAATCGGTGGCGTGTTCCTGGACAGCGATATCCAGACCGTAGAAAAACTGATCCTGAACTGGTATCAGACCCGTCTGGATGAAATCAGTCCGGGCGATAAACAAAAAGATCCGAAAACGCGTTTGCAGGAATATTTGCAGGGTCGTCACCTCCCGCTGCCATCTTATCTGGTGGTGCAGGTGCGTGGTGAAGCGCACGATCAGGAATTTACCATCCATTGCCAGGTCAGTGGCCTGAGTGAACCGGTGGTGGGCACAGGTTCAAGCCGTCGTAAGGCTGAACAGGCTGCCGCCGAACAGGCGTTAAAAATGCTGGAGCTGGAATGAGCGAAGAAAAAACCTATTGCGGATTTATTGCCATCGTCGGACGTCCGAACGTGGGTAAATCCACCCTGCTGAATAATCTGCTTGGGCAGAAGATTTCGATCACCTCGCGTAAGGCACAGACCACGCGTCACCGCATTGTCGGTATCCATACTGAAGGCGCGTATCAGGCGATCTACGTCGATACCCCAGGCCTGCACATGGAAGAGAAGCGTGCCATTAACCGCCTGATGAACAAAGCGGCGAGCAGCTCGATTGGTGACGTGGAGCTGGTTATTTTCGTTGTGGAAGGCACCCGCTGGACGCCGGACGACGAAATGGTCCTGAACAAGCTGCGTGACGGTAAAACGCCGGTGATCCTCGCGGTCAACAAAGTGGATAACGTACAGGAAAAAGCCGATCTGCTGCCACACCTGCAGTGGCTGGGTAGCCAGATGAACTTCCTCGACATCGTTCCGCTGTCTGCAGAGACCGGTCTGAACGTGGATACCATCGCCGGTATCGTGCGTAAGCATCTGCCGGAAGCGACTCATCACTTCCCGGAAGATTACATCACCGATCGTTCTCAGCGTTTTATGGCTTCTGAAATCATCCGCGAAAAGCTGATGCGTTTCCTTGGCGCAGAACTGCCGTACTCCGTGACGGTAGAGATCGAGCGTTTTCAGAGTAACGAGCGTGGCGGTTACGACATCAATGGCCTGATCCTCGTTGAGCGTGAAGGGCAGAAGAAGATGGTCATTGGCAACAAAGGCGCCAAGATCAAAACCATCGGTATCGAAGCCCGTAAAGACATGCAGGAGATGTTTGAAGCACCGGTTCACCTGGAGCTGTGGGTGAAAGTGAAATCTGGCTGGGCCGATGATGAGCGTGCTCTGCGCAGCCTCGGTTACGGCGAAGATCAGTAAACCAAGACGACGCACGAATGGAAGGCTGGCAGCGCGCTTTTGTTCTGCATAGTCGTCCCTGGAGCGAAACCAGCCTGATGCTGGACGTCTTCACGGAAGAGTCGGGTCGCGTGCGCCTTGTTGCAAAAGGCGCACGTTCCAAACGTTCCAACCTCAAAGGCGCCTTACAGCCCTTTACGCCGCTGCTGGTCCGCTTTGGCGGGCGAGGGGAAGTCAAAACCCTGCGCAGCGCTGAAGCCGTCTCTCTGGCGCTTCCCCTTTCTGGCATCACGCTTTACAGCGGTCTGTACGTCAATGAACTCATTTCACGCGTTCTTGAACATGAGACTCGCTTCTCTGAACTTTTCTTCGATTATCTGCACTGTATCCAGGCCCTTGCTGGCGCAACCGGTTCGCCTGAACCCGCCCTGCGCCGTTTTGAGCTGGCGCTGCTGGGTCACCTGGGATATGGCGTCGATTTTCTGCATTGTGCGGGGAGTGGAGACGAGGTCGAAGACGGGATGACCTACCGGTATCGGGAAGAAAAAGGGTTTATCGCCAGCGTCGTGATTGATAACAACACCTTTACCGGACGCCAGCTCCGGGCGCTGTATGAGCGCGAATTTCCGGACCAGGATACCCTTCGTGCAGCAAAACGCTTTACCCGGATTGCGCTCAAGCCGTATCTTGGGGGCAAACCCCTGAAGAGCCGCGAATTGTTCAGGCAGTTTATGCCGAAACGTTAACGTTTTATCCCTCACCCCAGCCCTCTTCCGGAGGGAGAGAGGGAAGGAAAATGAATCAAAATACCGAGGATTGTCATGGCTGAATTACTGTTAGGCGTCAACATCGATCACATCGCCACGCTGCGTAATGCTCGCGGTACGGCTTATCCCGATCCGGTTCAGGCGGCGTTTATTGCTGAGCAGGCTGGCGCCGATGGCATTACCGTTCATCTGCGCGAAGACCGCCGCCACATCACTGACCGTGACGTGCGTATTCTTCGTCAGACGCTGGATACCCGAATGAACCTGGAGATGGCGGTCACGGAAGAGATGCTGACGATTGCCTGTGACACCAAACCGCATTTCTGCTGCCTGGTACCGGAGAAGCGTCAGGAAGTGACCACCGAAGGCGGTCTGGACGTGGCGGGGCAGCGTGACAAAATGCGCGATGCCTGCAAACGCCTGGCGGACGCGGGTATCCTGGTTTCTCTGTTCATTGACGCTGATGCGGAGCAGATAAAAGCGGCGGCTGACGTGGGTGCACCGTATATTGAAATTCACACCGGCTGCTACGCCGATGCCAAAAACGATGCCGAGCAGGCTAAAGAGCTGGAGCGTATCGCGAAAGCGGCTACTTACGCCGCGAGCCTGGGTCTGAAGGTTAACGCAGGGCATGGGCTGACCTACCACAACGTTAAAGCCATCGCCGCCCTGCCGGAAATGCATGAGCTGAACATCGGCCACGCCATTATTGGCCGTGCGGTGATGAGTGGCCTGAAAGAGGCGGTTTCAGAAATGAAACGCCTGATGCTGGAAGCGCGTCAGTAATGGCTATTTTGGGCTTAGGTACCGACATCGTCGAGATAGCCCGCATTGAAGCGGTGATCGCCCGTAGTGGCGATCGTCTGGCAAGGCGCGTGCTGAGCGATAACGAATGGGCCATCTGGGAAGCGCATCAGCAGCCGGTACGTTTCCTGGCCAAGCGCTTTGCCGTTAAAGAGGCAGCGGCCAAAGCCTTTGGCACCGGTATTCGTAACGGTCTGGCGTTTAACCAGTTTGAAGTGTTTAACGATGAACTGGGTAAGCCGCGCCTGCGTTTATGGGGCGAGGCCTTGAAGCTGGCAGAGAAACTCGGCGTGGCGCACATGCACGTGACAATCGCGGATGAACGGCACTATGCCAGCGCAACGGTGATTATCGAGAGTTAAAGTTTGTCCGCGTGATGCATCAGGACAAACTTATCCCACAGCTGCTCTTCGCTTTCGACGTGTGCCGGATCCTTCAGGATGGTATTGGGGATCGGGCACACCTTCTGGCAGGTCGGCGTCTCATAGTGGCCAATGCACTCGGTGCAACGGTCAGTGTTAATCTCATAAATGCTGTCGCCCATCGAAATGGCCTGGTTAGGGCATTCCGGTTCGCACATATCGCAGTTGATGCATTTTTTGGTGATTAACAGCGCCATCAGGAAATTCTCAGAAACAACACAAACAGGGCGGGCATTATACGCTCATTCGTTGTTCAAACCAGTTTTTTTACCAGCTCTTCGCTGTGACGAATCCGCTCAGGCGCATGCTCCAGATCCTGCTGCACCAGCGCCATAAACAGCAGATCCGTCAGCATCATTTGCGCGCTGGTGGACGAAATAGCCGCGCTGCGCGTGGCCTGCTCCTCGGCAATGGTATACAAGCAGCGCGTTGCCCGCTGCTGCAGTGCATTGGGCGTAAAACCGGTAATAGCCAGAATTTTACCACCCACACGCAGGGCCTCGTCGGTGGCCATGTTGATTTCGCGGCGTTCCCCGGTATAGGAGATCGCCAGCAGCAGATCGTCAGGATCCATGGCCTGCACTGTCGCCAGCAGGGCATGCATATCCTGTTCGACGATGGCGTTATACCCGATTTTCGTCAGCTTCCAGCCAAAATTACGCGCCACCAGCCCGGACGCGCCGATACCGGTCAAAATGATCCGTCGTGCCGCACGCAGCATTGCCACGCTTTCCAGTAATTTTTCTTCAGTGTTGACATCAAGAGTGGCGTGCATGGCCGCGACGTTCTCTTTGATTAACTTCTCGCCCACCAGACGCATGGGATCATCGCCACGGATCTGATTATGCACCGGCATGGATTGCGGATTGGGGTTACTCACCAGGGCTTCGCTGATTGCCAGTTTCAGGGCCGGGAAGCCCTTAAAGCCAATCTTCTGGGCAAATTTTACCACGCTGGACTGGCTCACACCCGCTTCACTTGCCAGCTGCTGAGAGCTGAGATGGCGGGCATGGTCGGGCTGAGAAAGCAAAAAATCCGCCAGCTTTTTGTCGCTTTGAGCAAAGCCTGCATAACGCTGGCGAATGCGAATTAAACAGTTCATACGTTCTCCTGGCGAAAATGTGATTGTCTGCGCAAATACGAATTTTGCTCGCCTGAATGAATTTTATATTCCATTATAGTGCGATTATTATGAATTAAAAATTCCAGAGGTAAAAAAGATGAATCTTGGCTCACTTGTATCAGAAACGCGTAACCCGCAAACCATGGATCTGGATGCTCTCTCCACCCTGGAGCTGGTTAACCGTTTTAATCAACAGGATACGCTGGTCGCACTGGCAGTGAAAGAGACATTACCAGAGGTGGCGAAGGCCGTCGATGCTGCGGCACAGGCGCTCATGGCGGGGGGCCGCATTATTTATATGGGCGCCGGAACCAGCGGACGACTCGGCGTGCTGGATGCCTCTGAATGTCCGCCTACGTTCGGCGTTCCGCACGGGCTGGTGGTCGGTCTCATTGCCGGTGGGCCTGGCGCGCTGCTGAAGGCGGTAGAAGGGGCGGAAGACAACAAACAGCTCGGTGAAGATGACCTGAAAGGGCTTAACCTCAACGCAAACGACCTGGTGGTCGGACTGGCCGCTTCCGGGCGCACACCTTACGTCATTGGTGGCCTGGAATATGCCAATCAGACGGGCTGCACTACCGTGGCTATCTCCTGTAATCCAGGCTCGCCCATTGCGCAGGTGGCCCACATCGCTATTTCGCCGGTTGTCGGGCCCGAAGCGCTCACCGGCTCCACGCGCCTTAAATCCGGGACCGCGCAAAAACTGGTGCTCAATATGATCTCCACCGGCGCGATGGTGAAGTTCGGCAAGGTGTACCAGAACCTGATGGTGGATATGCAGGCCACCAACGTCAAGCTGGTGGATCGGGCCTGTCGCATGGTAATGGAAGCGACCGGTGCGAGCCGCGAAGAGGCGGAAGCCGTACTCCAACAAACCGATCACGATGTGAAACCGGCCATTCTGATGATCCTGAGCGGGCTGGATGCCGCCGCCGCGCGAGCCAGGCTTGCCGAGCATAATGGATTCTTACGGGCGGCATTAGAAAACTAACACAGAGGCGTGTATGGAAAAAACAGCAGCGCTCGCCAGCCATATTTTGCAGGGGATCGGCGGAGAGAAGAACATTCAGCGTCTGGAAAACTGCATGACGCGTGTGCGCGTCGAGGTGCATGACGACGACCAGCTTGATATCGCGCATCTTAAGCAGCTTCCTGGCGTCAGCGGATACGTTAAGCAGGGGCAGCAGCATCAGCTGATCGTCGGGCCGGGAAAAGCGGCGCAGGTCGTTGATGCCATGCGCGCATTGATGGGCGGAGGGGCGGCCGCGCCGGTTGACGATGCCGAGCGCACCAAAGCGCAGGCGAAGGCCAAATACAAAGCCCCCATGAGCGATGCGCTGCGACAGCTGGCAAACGTCTTTATTCCACTTATTCCGGCGTTTATTGCCTCCGGGTTGATCACCGGGATCATCAATATCCTCAAGCGGCCGGATATTGTCGGCGATTTTGCCACGCACTATCCGAACCTGCTCGGTATTCTGGGGATCTTTGGTAGCGCTGTCTTCGCCATCATGAACATTCTGGTTGGGGTTAACACCGCCAAAGTGTTTGGCGGCTCAATGGCGATGGGCGGGGTGATGGCCGGTATTCTCTCCAGCCCGCAGCTTGCGCAGATAACCCTGTTTGGCGAGGCTCTCCAGCCCGGGCGCGGCGGGGTGATTGCGGTGCTGCTGGTGGTCATCCTGATGTGCTGGATTGAGAAAAAGCTGCGCGCCGCTCTGCCCGGTTCCATTGAGCTGATCCTCAATCCGCTGCTGACCACGCTTATCACCGGCTGTGTGGCGATTGTGGCCCTGCAGCCGCTGGGCGGCTGGATCTCTGAGGTGATTGCCCACGGCGCTTCTCTGGCTATCGATCGCGGCGGGTTATTAGTGGGCGCTGTGCTGTCAGGGACCTTCCTGCCGCTGGTGCTGACCGGCCTGCATCAGGGGCTGGTGCCGATCCACGTGGAGCTGGTGCAGGCTCATGGTTATAACGCGCTGCTGCCCATTCTGTCGATGGCGGGGGTAGGTCAGGTTGGTGCGGCGATTGCCGTGCTGATGAAAACCCGTAACGCGCGCCTGAAAAAAGTGATTAAAGGGGCGCTACCGGTTGGATTGCTGGGCATTGGCGAGCCGCTGATTTTTGGTGTCACGCTGCCGCTCGGTAAGCCTTTTCTCGCGGCCTGTCTGGGCGGGGCGGTGGGCGGGGCGCTAATCAGCTACTGGAAAGTTGCCACTGTTATCACCTTTGGACTCTCAGGTTTACCGCTGGCGCTCACCATCGTGACCGGAAAAGTCATGCTCTATCTGTTAGGCTATCTGGTAGCGGTGATCGCCGGGTTCCTGTTTACCTGGCTGGCAGGATTCAACGACCCAGAGGAGTAAGGTTTGGCTAATCACGAGCGTCGTGTTGTCTTTTTCGACCTGGATGGAACGCTACATCAGCAGGATATGTTCGGTACGTTTATGCGCTACCTGCTGCGGCGTCAGCCCCTGAACGCACTGCTCGTCTTACCTTTGTTACCCCTGATTGGCCTTGCGCTGCTGGTGAAAGGCCGGGCAGCGCGCTGGCCAATGAGCCTGCTGCTCTGGGGCTGTACCTTCGGCCACAGTGAAGCCCGGCTCAAACAGCTTGAGCAAGACTTTGCGCACTGGTTTCGCGATCATGTGACGGCGTTTCCGGTTGTGCAGGCACGGCTGACCAGCTACCTCGATGCGAACGACGCCGATATCTGGTTGATTACCGGCTCGCCGCAGTCGCTGGTAGAGCAGGTCTATTTTGATACGCCGTGGTTGCCGAGAGTGAACCTGATCGCCACGCAGATCTCTCGTGGTTACGGCGGGTGGGTATTGAGCATGCGCTGTCTGGGGCATGAAAAGGTGGCCCAGCTGGAGATGCGCATTGGCACGCCGCTGCGCCTGTATAGCGGTTACAGTGACAGTAAGCAGGACAACCCGCTGCTCTATTTTTGCCAGCACCGCTGGCGCGTCACGCCTGCGGGTGAACTTCAGCAACTCGAATAGTTTTATCCATAGCGGGTGTGTATAATGCCGCCCGCTTTTCGACTGGAGTATCAACCGTTGTCCAACCCTGAATTCTCACACGAATACTGGATGCGCCATGCGCTCACCCTTGCCCGGCGCGCCTGGGACGAGGGAGAAGTGCCCGTGGGTGCGGTGCTTGTCCATAACAACCAGGTGATTGGAGAAGGGTGGAACCGCCCGATTGGTCGCCACGATCCTACCGCTCACGCAGAAATCATGGCGCTTCGTCAGGGTGGGCTGGTACTGCAAAACTACCGTCTGCTCGACACCACGCTGTATGTCACGCTTGAGCCATGCGTCATGTGTTCCGGCGCGATGGTGCACAGTCGTATCGGTACGCTGGTCTTTGGCGCGCGGGATGAAAAAACCGGTGCTGCGGGCTCGCTGATGGACGTGCTTGGACACCCGGGAATGAACCATCAGGTGAAGACTATCGGTGGGGTGCTTGCACCAGAGTGTTCGGGGCTATTAAGTGATTTCTTTCGAATGCGCCGTCAGCAGAAAAAGCAACAAAAGGCAGAATTGAAGTCGTCGGGCGATTAATTTCGTCCGGTGCCACAACCGGATAGCTTTGCGCCAGCTGTTTCGCCTCTGTCGCCTCTTTTTCCTTCTCCAGCAGATATCCCACCAGGCTAATCTGATATTTACGAATATTTTCCACGTAGGCATAAGCCTCATGTCCGCGCGCATAGCCGTAGGTGAGCTTGTTGTACCACGGCTTCTGGCTCAGGAGCGGGAGACGCTGTTTTACGTCAGACCAGCTGTCGGGGTTGCCTTTTGTTTTTGCCGTCAGAGCCCGGGCGTCGAGCATGTGGGCATAGCCCATGTTGTAGGCGGCCAGCGCGAACCAGATACGCTCCTCTTCCGGCACTGTCTCGGGCACTTTGGCCATCATATCCTGCAGGTAGCGCGCGCCGCCGCTGATGCTCTGTTCCGCATCGGTACGGTCGGTCAGCCCGAGGCTCTGCGCGGTATTTTTAGTCAGCATCATCAGGCCGCGCACGCCGGTGGGGGAGGTGGCCTGGGTGTCCCAGTGGGACTCCTGATACGAGATAGCCGCCAGCAGTTTCCAGTCAATCTCCTGCGCATATTTTTCGAACAGAGGCTGCAGGTCAGGCAGGACGCTGTCTACCGCGCGCAGGAAGCTGCGGGTGTCAACGTAGTCAAAGTCATCACCATGGCCGAGGTACTTCTCTTCCAGGCGTGCCAGGGTACCGTCTTCATTAATGGTGTTATAAAAATCGAGCATGGCCGCAGAGAGGGTCTGATCGTCATCAAGATGAGTAAACCAGGTCACGGGCTGTTCGTCCGTCACGTCCAGCGCCACGGCGATTTCAGGATGCACGCGCTGGAACAGACTGATCGCCACGGAGTCGGCGATGGTGTAAGGCAATTTCTGATCTTTGACCTGGCCCAGCAGCTCCGTTGTGCCGAGTTTAGGGTCAACGGTCCAGCTCAGGTCAGGGTATTTCTTCTCCTTCAGCTCACGCAGATCGTCAATCACCACATGGCCCGGGGCAATCGTCAGCTGTTGAGCGTTGATCGAGGCCAGCGTACGCGGGCGCAGGCTACCGACGCGATAGACCAGCTGCTGTGAAACGGAGTAATAGGTCGGGCCCGGCTGGTAATTCTTGCTGCGCTCGCTGTTGTACACCAGCCCGGCGGCGAGGATATCGGCATCGTTGTTATCCAGGTCATCAAACAGCTGGCTGATGTTCTGGCGCACGGTGATTTTGAGCTTCACGCCGAGGTAATCGGCAAACTGCTGAGCCAGCTCATAATCCAGACCGATGGTTTTGCCGTTGATGTCGCTGTAAATCAGCGGAGAGTTAAGCGTGCTGACACGCAACTCCCCCCGCTCCTGAATGGCGGCGATACGGTTTTCGGCTTTGCCGAACCAGGGGATGGAAGGCCAGAGGGCCACTGCCAACAGCAACGTTACAATGCCGATGAGCAGATAATTAATCTTTAATTTTTTCAATTAGTTAATTCTCTGCGACGCCGGTTGCCTTAGTATGCTGTAGCCATGTTAAAAATAAGGTTTGCCATTGATTGAGCGGCATTTTGCGTAAAGTTACGCCACTTGGCAACAAATTAGAGAGAGAGGTCACATCTATTGTTAAACGACGCCGTCGATTTTATTTCGACGCAAACGGTTTCGTCGACGCTCAGGATTCTCTATAATGACGCCCGTTTTCCCCCCTTGCGCACACTGTAAGCGCCCCGGCGCTTCGAAGACGAGAGACTTATGATGGAAATTCTGCGTGGTTCGCCTGCACTGTCTGCCTTCCGTATTAACAAACTGCTGGCACGTTTTCAGGCAGCCGACCTTCCGGTAAGCAATATTTACGCTGAGTATGTCCATTTTGCTGACCTGAATGCCCCCCTGAATGCAGAGGAGCGCGTACAGCTGGAACGCCTGCTCAAGTATGGCCCAAGTCTGAGCAGCCATACCCCAACCGGTAAACTGATCCTTGCGACGCCTCGTCCAGGCACCATCTCCCCCTGGTCTTCCAAAGCGACTGACATCGCTCACAACTGTGGTCTGAACCAGATTAACCGTCTGGAACGCGGCGTGGCGTATTACGTTGAAGCCTCCACCCTGAGCGACGCCCAGTGGCAGGCGGTGGCCGCAGAGCTGCATGACCGCATGATGGAGAGCGTATTTGCTTCTCTGGATGATGCGCAGAAACTTTTCTCCCACCATCAGCCTGCGCCAGTACAGAGCGTGGATTTGCTGGGGCAGGGCCGTCAGGCGCTGATTGACGCTAACCTGCGTCTCGGCCTGGCACTGGCAGAAGATGAGATTGACTACCTGCAGGATGCGTTCGTTAAGCTGAACCGCAACCCGAACGACATCGAACTCTATATGTTCGCGCAGGCTAACTCTGAGCACTGCCGCCACAAGATTTTCAACGCCGACTGGATTATTGACGGCGAACAGCAGCCGAAGTCGCTGTTCAAAATGATCAAAAACACCATGGAGAAAACCCCTGACCACGTGCTGTCTGCCTATAAAGACAACGCCGCGGTGATGGAAGGTTCCGAGGTGGGCCGCTTCTTCGCCGATCGCGAAGCGGGGCGCTATGACTTCCATCAGGAGCCGGCGCATATCCTGATGAAAGTGGAAACTCACAACCACCCAACGGCGATCTCTCCGTGGCCGGGTGCGGCAACCGGTTCCGGCGGTGAAATCCGTGACGAAGGGGCGACGGGCCGTGGTGCGAAACCAAAAGCGGGCCTGGTCGGTTTCTCTGTTTCCAACCTGCGTATCCCGGGCTTTGAACAGCCGTGGGAAGAAGATTTCGGCAAGCCAGAGCGCATCGTGACCGCGCTGGACATCATGACCGAAGGTCCACTGGGCGGCGCGGCATTCAACAACGAATTTGGTCGTCCGGCACTGAACGGTTACTTCCGTACCTATGAAGAGAAAGTGGACAGCCACAACGGCGAAGAGCTGCGCGGCTACCACAAACCGATCATGCTGGCGGGCGGGATCGGCAACATTCGCGCCGATCACGTGCAGAAAGGTGAGATCGTCGTCGGTGCGAAGCTGATCGTCCTCGGTGGACCGGCGATGAACATCGGTCTGGGCGGTGGTGCGGCCTCTTCAATGACATCCGGTCAGTCTGACGCCGATCTCGACTTTGCCTCCGTTCAGCGTGACAACCCGGAAATGGAACGTCGTTGCCAGGAAGTGATCGACCGCTGCTGGCAGCTGGGTGATGCAAACCCAATCCTCTTTATTCACGACGTTGGCGCGGGCGGCCTGTCCAACGCCATGCCGGAGCTGGTGAGTGACGGTGGTCGCGGTGGCCGTTTCAACCTGCGCGACATTCTGAGCGATGAGCCGGGCATGAGCCCGCTGGAGATCTGGTGTAACGAATCTCAGGAGCGTTATGTGCTGGCCGTCGCAGCCGATCAGCTGCCGCTGTTTGACGAGCTGTGCCGCCGCGAGCGCGCGCCGTACGCGGTAATCGGTGAAGCGACCGAAGAGAAACACCTGACCCTGAGCGATACCCATTTCGACAACCAGCCAATCGATCTGCCGCTGGACGTGCTGCTCGGCAAAACGCCGAAGATGACCCGCGACGTGCAGACCCGCAAAGCGGCGGGCAACGCGCTGGATCGTCAGGGTATTACCGTAGCAGACGCGGTGAATCGCGTGTTGCACCTGCCTGCGGTGGCGGAGAAAACCTTCCTGGTCACCATCGGCGACCGTACCGTGACCGGTATGGTCTCGCGCGATCAGATGGTGGGGCCATGGCAGATCCCGGTGGCGAACTGCGCCGTGACCACCGCGAGTCTCGACAGCTACTACGGTGAAGCGATGGCGCTGGGCGAACGTACCCCGGTAGCGCTGCTGGACTTCGCGGCCTCTGCTCGTCTGGCCGTCGGTGAAGCACTGACCAACATCGCCGCGACCCAGATTGGCGATATCAAACGTATCAAATTGTCCGCGAACTGGATGGCCGCTGCCGGTCACCCGGGCGAAGACGCGGGCCTGTATGAAGCTGTGAAAGCGGTGGGTGAAGAGCTCTGTCCTGCGCTCGGCCTGACCATTCCAGTGGGTAAAGACTCCATGTCGATGAAAACCCGCTGGCAGGAAGGCAACGAGCAGCGCGAAATGACTTCACCGCTGTCGCTGATCATCTCCGCGTTTGCCCGTGTGGAAGACGTGCGCCATACCGTGACCCCACAGCTGTCGACCGAAGACAACGCCCTGCTGCTGATTGACCTGGGTAAAGGTCACAACGCGCTGGGTGCCACCGCGCTGGCACAGGTTTACCGTCAGCTGGGTGATAAACCGGCGGACGTGCGTGATGTGGCACAGTTAAAAGGCTTCTACGATGCCATTCAGGCGCTGGTGGCGCAGCGTAAACTGCTGGCCTACCACGACCGTTCCGACGGCGGCCTGCTGGTGACCCTGGCGGAGATGGCCTTCACCGGACATTGCGGTGTTGAAGCGAACATCGGAACGCTTGGCGAAGATCGTCTGGCGGCACTGTTTAACGAAGAACTCGGCGCGGTGATTCAGGTGCGCGCGGCCGATCGTGACGCGGTTGAAGCCCTGCTGGCTCAGCACGGCCTGGCAGACTGCGTACACTACCTGGGTAAAGCCGTCCAGGGTGACCGTTTCGTCATTGAAGCGGATGGCCATGCGGTGTTCAGCGAAAGCCGCACCACGCTGCGTATGTGGTGGGCGGAAACCACCTGGCAGATGCAGCGCCTGCGTGATAACCCGGACTGTGCCGATCAGGAACACAACGCCAAGGCCAACGACAACGATCCTGGCCTGAACGTGAAGCTCTCCTTCGACATCAACGAAGACATCGCTGCACCGTACATTGCGACCGGCGCGCGTCCGAAAGTCGCCGTGCTGCGTGAGCAGGGCGTCAACTCCCACGTTGAGATGGCTGCGGCCTTCCACCGTGCGGGCTTTGATGCCATCGACGTTCATATGAGTGACCTGCTGGCAGGTCGCACCGGTCTGGAAGATTTCCATGCGCTGGTGGCGTGCGGCGGTTTCTCCTACGGTGACGTGCTGGGTGCCGGTGAAGGCTGGGCGAAGTCCATTCTCTTCAACAACCGCGTGCGCGATGAGTTCGAAAGCTTCTTCCATCGTCCGCAAACCCTGGCGCTTGGCGTGTGTAACGGCTGCCAGATGATGTCTAACCTGCGCGAGCTGATCCCGGGCAGTGAAGCGTGGCCACGCTTTGTGCGTAACCAGTCCGACCGCTTTGAAGCACGTTTCAGCCTGGTAGAAGTGACTCAGAGTCCGTCTCTGCTGCTGCAGGGAATGGTAGGGTCGCAGATGCCAATCGCCGTTTCTCACGGTGAAGGTCAGGTAGAAATGCGTGATGCCGCCCATCTGGCTCAGCTTGAGAGCAAAGGCCTGGTGGCGCTGCGCTTTGTTGATAACTTCGGCAAGGTGACGGAAACCTATCCGGCTAACCCGAACGGCTCGGTGAACGGGATCACGGCGGTCACCAGCGAAAGCGGCCGTGCGACCATCATGATGCCACACCCTGAGCGTGTGTTCCGCACCGTGAGCAACTCCTGGCACCCGGAAAACTGGGGCGAGGACAGCCCGTGGATGCGTATCTTCCGCAACGCACGTAAACAGTTGGGTTAATCGATATTGCCCTTTAAAGCCCGGTACGCGAAAGCGCTACCGGGCTTTTTTATGTGTGTCGCAATTTCGCGACAGACCCGTAATGCCGCTGTCTCCAAATGGAGACATTTAACTCTTTGATTTATATATGGCAGGTGTGGTTCCCGTTAAGGTGTTGCTGATTAGCGACACTTAGCCTGGAAATCATTCAGCGAGCAATTAACGGTGGAAACCCATAAATTATATAAATATCAATGCGATAATATATTTATTTGCATTCTGGCACATCTATTGCATAATATTAATCAGTGGCTCATTCACCTTCTTATGTCAGCCCCTTCGGGACGTGCTACATAAACTTCGAATGACGCACAAAAAGGTGCCTGCCGTCCAACTACTGATCATAGCGTTGCTTTATCAGGACAGGGCGAAACGTCGAGTTAGGCACCGCCTCATTCCATGACAAAGCCGGGTTTTTACCCGGCTTTGTTGTATCTGAAGGGCAGACTCA
The DNA here is from genome assembly GCF_057320385.1 of Enterobacter cloacae complex sp. 394F7. NCBI lineage: Bacteria > Pseudomonadati > Pseudomonadota > Gammaproteobacteria > Enterobacterales > Enterobacteriaceae > Enterobacter > Enterobacter cloacae complex sp. 394F7. The sequence goes on from NZ_JBXWCS010000012.1 coordinate 24,562, forward strand.
GTTACGCTCTCCTCAAACCCATTCAAAGAGAGTAATGCGTTGAAACGCTGGCCCGTTTTCCCCCGTTCCCTGCGTCAACTCGTAATGATGGCCTTTTTGCTGATCCTGCTGCCTTTACTGATCCTGGCCTGGCAGGCGTGGCAAAGCCTGAACGCGCTCAGTGCCCAGGCGGCACTGACTAACCGCACGACGCTCATTGACGCCAGACGCAGTGAAGCGATGACCAACGCCGCGCTGGAGATGGAGCGTAGCTATCGTCAGTATTGCGTGCTTGACGATCGCACGCTGGAAAAGGTCTACCAGAATCAGCGTAAACGCTATAGCGAGATGCTGGATGCGCATGCCGGCGTGTTGCCGGACGATAAGCTCTACCAGGCATTACGTCAGGATTTGAACGACCTGGCCCTGCTGCAGTGTAAGAACAGTGGCCCTGATGCCGCCGCAGCCGCTCGCCTTGAAGCCTTTGCCAATGCCAATGCTGAGATGGTGCAGTCTACCCGTGCGGTGATTTTCTCTCGCGGTCAGCAACTGCAGCAGGAGATTGCCGAACGCGGTCAGTTCTTTGGCTGGCAGGCGCTGGTGCTGTTCCTGGTCAGCCTCGCGCTGGTGTTACTTTTTACCCGAATGATCATCGGCCCGGTGAAGGGCATCCAGCGGATGATCAATCGTCTGGGGGAGGGGAAATCACTGGGCGATACGGTGGCCTTTAAAGGCCCGCGCGAGTTGCGTTCCGTGGGGCAGCGGATTATCTGGCTTTCGGAGCGCCTGTCGTGGCTGGAATCCCAGCGTCATCAGTTTTTACGTCATATTTCCCACGAGCTTAAAACGCCGCTGGCCAGCATGCGCGAAGGCACGGAATTGCTGGCAGACGAAGTGGCGGGGCCGCTGACGGTGGAGCAGAAAGAGATTGTTGAGATCCTCGACGCCAGCAGCCGCAATCTGCAGAAATTAATTGAGCAACTGCTCGATTACAACCGCAAGCTGGCGGATGGAGCGGTCGTCCTTGAAAATGTCGAGATTGAGCCGCTGGTGGATATGGTGATCTCTGCCCACAGCTTGCCTGCAAGAGCTAAAATGATGCATACCGGGGTGACGCTTAATGAGCCAACCTGCCTGGCTGAACCGATGTTATTGATGAGCGTTCTGGATAATCTTTATTCCAATGCGGTGCACTATGGTACTGAATCCGGTAACATTTATATCCGAAGCTATACGAATGGTTCACGGGTCTTTATTGATGTCGCCAACACCGGCACCCCGATCCCCGATGACGAAAGAGAGATGATATTTGAACCCTTCTTCCAGGGAAGTCATCAGCGAAAAGGTGCGGTTAAAGGAAGCGGTCTGGGGTTAAGTATCGCCCGGGACTGTATACGACGCATGCAGGGGGAGCTAAACATTGTCACGGATGAACGTTCCGATGTTTGCTTCCGTATCGAACTGCCCCTGAGCCGGAAAAACCAATAAAATGAAGCTATGTCTGGTGAGTATGTCACACGTCTTTTTCCGCGCCATACGCGCGGTGTTTTCCCGTAAAACGTTGCGCCTGAGCCTGCCTTGTTTATTGCTGGCGGGGTGTGTTTCCCATGTGCCAAAAAGTGCCATTAGCGATAAACAGGAAGATAAATGGCCAGAGAATCAGCTGGCAGATTTTCTCTCAACCCGCTGCGACGACATCTGGAACCTGTCGGGGCATGACGTCGAAACCAATCCTCTGTTCTGGCTACGTGGAATAGACTGCGCGCAGCGTCTGGCTCCGGTTGAAGCCCGCTCAAAAGCGGCGATGCTGGACGACGATACCTGGCAGGACGCCTTCAAGCGCGGAATATTGCTTGGGGATGCCAAAATTACCCCTGTCGAACGACGCACGAACGTCACGCGGCTCGACACCTTTGTGGCATATCTTCCCGCTCAGGTACGCCCTGTTTATCAGCTCTGGCGCGATGGGCAGACATTACAACTTCAGCTGTCTGAAGAGCGCTCCCGTTACAGCAAGCTGCAACAGTCAACCGACAGCGAGCTGGATACCCTGCGTCAGCAGCAACAACATTTGCGTACGCAACTGGATACCACGACGCGTAAGCTGGAGAACCTGACCGATATCGAAAGACAGCTCTCGTCGCGTAAATATCAGCCAGCGAGTTCATCTGCTGCACCGGACAGCGATACACCGAAACAAGAGGATGTGAAGCATGACGAGCCGTAAACCTGCCCATCTCCTGCTGGTGGATGACGATCCCGGTTTGCTCAAGCTGTTGGGAATGCGTCTGGTCAGTGAAGGCTACAGCGTCGTGACGGCTGAAAGCGGGCTGGAGGGGCTCAAAATTCTCGCCCGGGAGAAAATTGACCTGGTGATAAGCGACCTGCGGATGGATGAAATGGATGGCCTGCAGTTGTTCGCAGAGATCCAGAAGCAGCAGCCGGGCATGCCGGTGATTATCCTGACGGCGCACGGCTCGATCCCGGATGCCGTCGCGGCGACACAGCAGGGGGTCTTCAGCTTCCTGACCAAGCCGGTGGACAAAGACGCGCTGTATAAGGCCATCGACAGTGCGCTGGAACATGCAGCCCCGTCGAGCGATGAGGCGTGGCGGGAGCCGATTGTCACGCGTAGCCCCATCATGCTGCGTCTGCTGGAACAGGCCCGGATGGTGGCGCAGTCTGACGTCAGCGTCCTGATTAACGGGCAGAGTGGCACCGGGAAAGAGATCCTGGCACAGGCCATCCATAATGCCAGCCCACGCAGCAAAAACGCCTTTATTGCCATTAACTGCGGCGCACTGCCTGAACAACTGCTCGAATCTGAACTCTTCGGCCACGCCCGCGGTGCGTTCACCGGTGCAGTCAGCAGCCGGGAAGGCTTATTCCAGGCGGCAGAAGGCGGTACGCTTTTCCTGGACGAGATTGGCGACATGCCTGCGCCGCTGCAGGTCAAATTACTGCGCGTGCTGCAGGAGCGAAAAGTGCGCCCGTTGGGCAGCAACCGCGATATCGACATTAACGTGCGCATCATCTCCGCCACGCACCGTGATTTACCAAAGGTAATGGCGCGCAATGAGTTTCGTGAAGATCTTTACTACCGCCTGAACGTCGTGAACCTGAAAATTCCGGCGCTGGCTGAACGTGCGGAAGATATCCCTTTGCTGGCGAATCACCTGCTGCGCCAGTCTGCGGATCGCCACAAACCGTTTGTGCGGGCGTTTTCCACCGATGCGATGAAGCGGCTGATGGCCGCAAGCTGGCCGGGAAACGTGCGTCAGCTGGTCAACGTGATAGAGCAGTGCGTGGCGCTGACGTCGTCACCTGTCATCAGTGACGCGCTGGTGGAGCAGGCGCTGGAAGGCGAGAACACGGCACTGCCGACGTTTGCCGAAGCGCGTAACCAGTTCGAGCTAAACTATCTGCGTAAGCTGTTGCAGATCACCAAAGGTAACGTGACCCACGCGGCACGCATGGCCGGACGCAACCGCACCGAGTTCTATAAGCTGCTGTCACGCCATGAACTGGAAGCCAACGATTTTAAAGAGTAGTACCGCAAACTTCGAATGAATATGATACTGTGAGCAATCGATTACGACGCAGCTTACAGGCAAGAGTTTAAGGACCCACCATGAAAAAGATTGATGCGATTATTAAACCTTTCAAACTGGATGATGTACGTGAAGCACTGGCGGAAGTGGGCATCACCGGTATGACCGTGACCGAAGTGAAAGGTTTTGGTCGTCAGAAGGGCCACACCGAGCTTTACCGTGGTGCAGAGTACATGGTGGACTTTCTGCCGAAAGTGAAAATTGAAATCGTGGTAAGCGACGATATTGTCGATACCTGTGTGGATACCATTATTCGTACGGCGCAAACGGGTAAAATTGGCGACGGTAAAATCTTCGTCTTTGACGTGGCGCGCGTCATCCGTATCCGTACCGGCGAAGAAGACGACGCTGCGATTTAACATTGCCAGCGGTTTTGCAGACCGGGTCAGGCGCAGCCGCCATCCGGCAAAAAAGCCCCTCGTTCGAGGGGCTTTTTGTATTACAGCACTTTATGTGGACCAAAACATTCGTAATGGATGTTGTCTTTATTGACGCCCAGCTCAACCAGCTGTTTCGCGGCATACTGCATAAACGCCACCGGACCGCAGACGTAGAATTGCATCTCCGGCGCGCTGAACGCACCTTCATGCTGGCGTAAATCCATCAACCCTTCGCTGTCAAAGCGGGCCGCTGTACGATCGGCAGCCGTTGGCAGACGATACCAGGTGTGCGCGGTGAAACGCGGCAGGGTAGCACCCAGCGTTTTCACCTCATCAGCAAAGGCGTGCACATCCCCGTTTTCAGCGGCGTGGAACCAGTTAACCTGCGCGCTGTGGCTGGATTTCGCCAGCGTGTCCAGCATCGCCAGCATTGGCGTTTGACCCACACCCGCAGAGATCAGCGTCACCGGGGTATTTGCCTCAACGGCCATAAAGAAATCGCCCGCCGGCGCAGCCAGATGAACCACGTCGCCCACGCTGGCTTCGTTATGCAGCCAGCTGGAAACCTGACCGCCGTCCTCGCGTTTCACCGCAATACGGTAGCCTTTGCCGTTTGGCTTACGGGTGAGGGAGTACTGGCGGATCTCCTGATGCGGGAAACTTTCAGGCTTCAGCCAGACGCCGAGATACTGCCCCGGCTGATAATCGGCAACGGGTTGACCATCCACCGGCTCGAACTCAAAACTGGTAATCAGCGCGCTACGCGGCGTTTTCTCAACAATGCGGAAGGCGCGGGTCCCTTCCCAGCCACCGTTCTTGCTGGCGTTTTCGCTGTAGATCTGCGCTTCACGGTTGATAAAGACGTTTGCCAGCACGCCGTAAGCTTTGCCCCATGCGTCCAGTACCTCCTGGCCCGGGCTGAACATCTCGTCCAGCGTCGCCAGCAGGTGACCGCCCACAATGTTGTACTGCTCGGGTTTGATCTGGAAGCTGGTATGCTTCTGCGCGATTTTCTCCACCGCAGGCAGCAGGGCTGGCAGATTTTCAATGTTGCTGGCGTAGGCCGCGATGGCATTGAAAAGCGCTTCCCGCTGATCGCCGTTACGCTGGTTACTCATGTTGAAAATCTCTTTCAACTCCGGGTTGTGCGCGAACATGCGGTCATAGAAATGCGCGGTGAGCTTAGGGCCGGTCTCCACCAGCAGGGGAATGGTGGCTTTAACGGTAGCGATGGTTTGAGCGTCGAGCATGAGCGCGTCCTTCTGATGTGAACTTAATGATGTATTTTAAATGCATCTTATAAAAATAACCCTGCGATGTAAATGGTTCTTTGCAAGATGAAATATATGCATCACAAACCTGAAAAGAAATCCGTTGAAAATGACGAGGGCTTTATTCCTCAAACCCTTGCGTGGCGTGAAGGAAAACGTTTGCGTAAAATCGTTTGTCAAGACCTGTTATCACAGAACTATTCAGTTATACTGTTGCCCGTCGTCCAACAGGACTGCCTTTTCAGGCCAAATTTTACTTGTTAGCTGAGTCAGGAGATGCGGATGTTAAAGCGTGAAATGAACATTGCCGATTATGATGCCGAACTGTGGCAGGCTATGGAGCAGGAAAAAGTACGTCAGGAAGAGCACATCGAACTGATCGCCTCCGAGAACTACACCAGCCCGCGCGTCATGCAGGCGCAGGGTTCTCAGCTGACCAACAAATATGCTGAAGGTTATCCGGGCAAGCGCTACTACGGCGGTTGCGAGTACGTTGATATCGTTGAGCAACTGGCGATTGACCGTGCGAAAGAACTCTTTGGCGCTGACTACGCTAACGTCCAGCCGCACTCCGGCTCTCAGGCAAACTTCGCGGTCTACACCGCGCTGCTGCAGCCGGGCGATACCGTTCTGGGTATGAACCTGGCGCAGGGCGGTCACCTGACTCACGGCTCCCCGGTAAACTTCTCTGGCAAACTGTACAACATCATCCCTTACGGTATTGATGAGTCAGGCAAAATTGACTACGAAGACATGGCGAAGCAGGCTAAAGAGCATAAGCCGAAGATGATCATCGGTGGTTTCTCTGCTTACTCCGGTATCGTTGACTGGGCAAAAATGCGTGAAATCGCAGACAGCATCGGTGCTTACCTGTTCGTTGATATGGCGCACGTTGCCGGTCTTATCGCCGCAGGCGTTTACCCGAACCCGGTTCCTCATGCTCACGTTGTGACCACCACCACGCACAAAACCCTGGCGGGTCCACGCGGTGGCCTGATCCTGGCGAAAGGCGGCGATGAAGAGCTGTACAAAAAACTGAACTCCGCTGTGTTCCCAAGCGCACAGGGCGGCCCGCTGATGCACGTGATCGCGGCAAAAGCTGTCGCGCTGAAAGAAGCGATGGAGCCAGAGTTCAAAGTCTACCAGCAGCAGGTTGCCAAAAACGCCAAAGCGATGGTGGAAGTGTTCCTGAACCGTGGTTACAAAGTGGTGTCCGGCGGTACTGAAAACCACCTGTTCCTGCTGGATCTGGTTGATAAGAACCTGACCGGTAAAGAAGCTGACGCCGCCCTGGGCCGCGCCAACATCACCGTGAACAAAAACAGCGTACCAAACGATCCGAAGAGTCCGTTCGTGACCTCCGGTATCCGTATCGGTTCTCCGGCTGTTACTCGCCGCGGTTTCAAAGAAGCGGAAGTGAAAGAGCTGGCTGGCTGGATGTGTGACGTTCTGGACAACATCAATGACGAAGCGGTTATTGAGCGCGTAAAAGCGAAAGTTCTGGATATCTGCGCACGCTTCCCGGTATACGCATAACTCTTCTGCTTAGCAGAAATAAAAAGGCCGCGTTTGCGGCCTTTTTTTATGTCTTAACGTCGGTCGAGGGATATTGCTCCCGGTCCCACAATCGCCAGCAGGATAAATGCGCCCGCAATACTGACGTTCTTGTAGAAATTAATCATATTCGGCACAACCGCATCCCCGGTCATGTCCCAGTAATGGTGACCAATAACTGCCGTGCCCAGCGTGTAGAACACAAACAGTACGGCGAGAGGGCGGGTGAAAAAGCCCAGCACGATCAGGATGGTGGCAGGGACTTCCATCACCACGGCGATAATGGCCGCCAGCATGGGCATTGGCGCGCCAAGCGACGTCATATATTGCACGGTGCCGTTAAACCCCGTCAGTTTTGGATAGCCGAAGATAATAAAGAGTACGACAAGCGCGATACGGGCAATCAACAACAACAGGTGGCGTGACTGACCGAAATCGAAATAGCGAAGTGAGTTCATGGCAGAAAACCTCTGCAAGTGGAGTAATTTAAACGTAATACACATTTTCGTTCCCTGCCATAAGCCAGACGACTGCATGGAATGTTAATTTTTCGTTAATTTATAGCAAGCTATCTACTTGCTTAATTTTTATATTCTCGCCAGACTATGGCCTCCATTTCGGGAGGGATTCATGGTCTTGCATTCCACGCGCTGGCTGGCGCTCAGCTATTTCACCTATTTCTTTAGTTACGGTATTTTTCTGCCTTTCTGGAGCGTCTGGCTCAAGGGAATTGGCCTTACTCCGGAAACCATCGGTGTCCTGCTGGGGGCGGGGCTGGTGGCGCGTTTCCTTGGCAGCCTGCTGATTGCACCGCGCGTCAGCGATCCCTCCTTACTCATCAAAGCGGTGCGTATTCTTGCCCTGTTAACGCTGGTCTTTGTGGCCTGCTTCTGGGTTAGCCATCAGTTTGCCTGGCTGATGGTGGTGATGGTCGGCTTTAACCTGTTCTTCTCCCCGCTGGTTCCCCTGACGGACGCCCTGGCAAACACCTGGCAAAAGCAGATCACCATGGACTACGGTCGCGTGCGCCTGTGGGGCTCCATTGCGTTTGTGATTGGCTCTGCGCTGGTGGGGAAACTGGTCAGCCTTTACGATTACCGCGCCATTCTTGCCCTGCTAAGCATCGGTATCGCCTCGATGTTGCTGGGCATGCTGCTGCGACCGTCAGTCATGCCGCAAGGCGAAAGCCGCCATCAGGAAAGCGCAGGCTGGCCCGCCTGGCGAAGCCTGGTGGCGCAAAGCTGGCGTTTTCTGGCCTGCGTCTGCCTGCTTCAGGGGGCGCACGCGGCGTATTACGGCTTCAGCGCCATTTACTGGCAGGGCGCCGGTTACTCTGCCTCTGCCGTGGGCTACCTGTGGTCGCTTGGCGTGGTGGCCGAAGTGATTATCTTTGCGCTCAGCAAGAAACTGTTCCGCCGCTTCGGCGCGCGCGACCTGCTGCTGCTCTCCGCCGTGTGTGGCGTGGCGCGGTGGGGCATTATGGGCTGGACGACCGAACTGCCCTGGCTGATCGTGGCGCAAATTCTGCACTGCGGCACCTTTACCGTCTGCCATCTGGCGGCCATGCGCTATATCGCCGCGCGTGAAGGCGGGGATGTGATTCGCTTGCAGGCGGTCTATTCTGCGGTGGCGATGGGTGGCAGCATTGCCGTGATGACGGTCTTTGCGGGCTTCCTGTATCAACATCTGGGACACGGCGTGTTCTGGGTAATGGCACTGGTCGCGCTACCGGCGATGTTTATTCGCCCGAAAGTGGCCGCGCGCGCCTGACTACGATTCCAGCATGGCGCGAATATGTTCTTGCTGCTGTGCGTTCAGCGATTCCACGGCGTGGATCAGCGGCGGCGAGAACAGGGGCAGGGCGGTGGGGTAAGGAGTAATAACCAGCGCCGCTTCGCGCGGAGCTCCCTCTTTCTGAAAAGCCTGCAGCGTCAGATAACGAATATTGAGCGGCAGCAGCGTTAGTTCGCGTAGCTGCTGTTCAATCACTTCTTCACAGGATTTATCCTCTCCGGTTAATAACACCACCTGTTTTTCGTGCAGATCGGTCTCCTGCATCAGCCAGGCGCCAAAAATCACCGCCACCAGACTCATCTCTTCATCAGAAAAACGCAGGCCAAACTCCGCTTCCAGTTCAAACAACGCCTCCTTGGTGGTGCGTAACAGACGGGGGTAAAGGCGATGGATCTCTTCTGGCAGGCTGTTGTCGATGCCGATCTCAAACAGCGACCGGTCCAGCGCCTGTGCCAGATGAACGTAGAGCTGATCGGTCAGCCCTTGTTCATCGCTGAAGTTCATTCCTGTCTGGGCGCGAAAACGGGCAATCATCCGCACGATGGCCCGGCGCAGACGCTGATCCTGCTGATGTTTATCGAGCACTGGATCGGGCGTGCGCAGCATCATAAACAGCAGCGCGAGGAACAGTTGTTCGTCGCTGTGGGTGCCCTGCGGCACGCGGCGTTTCCAGTGACGCACAATTTCCTGCGCCGTAAAGTATTCCCCTCGCGACTGTGTCCAGTTGCGCTGAACGGGGGAAAACTGCGGCGTATTGCCCCGGTGATGCTGGATCAGACAATACTGCAAGAAGAGCTGTAAAAATTGCACGTCACGGCAGTCAAAGGGGCGCTGTAGCTTTCGCGAACAGAAGCTGATCAACGCCCGCAGATTCGTATCGTCATAAAGCGGACGCGCGATGCCCTGCTGTTTAAGCGCGGTTTTAAGCGCCGGGGTAAACTGTTGCGAAACAAAATGTGGGCACAGGCGGAGCGCCCTGCGCAGCCAGTGCAGCAGACATAAACGCTGATTCAGGACCGAGCCTTCAATCCGGTAGCTGCCGTCATGGTGCGTGACAATGTCCAGCCGGTGATAGCGCTGGATTTCATCGCGCGTCTCGGCTATATCTTGCCGTGCCATGGCGTCGTCCACGCCGTTGGTTGCGATTATGCTCTGTGCGGTGACGGCAGCATCGGGCAGGTAAAGCATCAAAAGCACCTGGCAGCGGCGCTGCGAACTGGAAAGCACAGATGGAATTTCAAGCGTTGTCATCATCTGTTGGGTATCCAGTGTGAATGTCTGGTAAGAATAGCTAAAGGATTGACGCTGAAAAGCGTACCGGCAGCCCTTTCACTCAGGATTGCTGGCGAACATCACAGAATTTTTGACGTGAGGAATTGATGCAAACAGTTAAACACAGCGCGATGGCGTTATTTTTGGCGGTTATCACTTTCACCGCCGGCGCGCATCCTCACAGTTTTATCAGTCTCAAAACCGAGCTGGTGACTGACGGAACCCAGTTGAGCGGCCTGAAAATGCGCTGGACGATGGATGAAATCACCTCGGCCGATCTCCTGTATGACGCGGGAAATGCAAAGCCAGGCGATGAGATCTGGAAAAAGCTGGCGGCGGAGGTCATGGCCAACGTGCTGGGACAGCACTACTTCACCGAGTTCTGGCATAACGGACAAAAGGTGAAGTTTATGAATCGCCCGACGGAGTACGGCATGTCGCGCGACGGTCATCAGGCGGTGCTGACGTTTGTTCTCCCGCTGGCGCATCCTCAGCCGCTGGCAGGACAGACGTATACCTTTTCCACCTTCGACCCCACCTATTACGTCGATATGAGCTATGCGAAGGAGAGTGACGTGACGCTACCGACTACCCTGCAAAAATCCTGCAAACTCGCTGTGCATACGCCAAAACCCAGCGAAGAGACGCTCAACTTCGCCGTCTCTCTGGATAAAGAGGATGCCCCTCCTGAAGATATGGAACTGGGTAAACAGTTTGCACAGCAGGTGACGTTACAATGTCAGTGATCGCCTCTTCCGCCCGCAAACCACGTCGCTGGCTTCATCTCTGGCCGCTGGCGCTCTTTTTATTGTTGGCCGTGTGTGGCGCGCTGTGGTTATGGCAGGCCTGGCCGCAGGTTATGATGAAAAGCATTCTCTGGCAGCGTGACGTTAACCAGCAGATGAGTGGGCTACTCAAGGCGGTGGCGGATAACCCAACAAAAGCAGGTGGTTCCCTGCTGGCATTCAGTTTTGTCTACGGGGTGCTGCATGCGCTGGGGCCGGGGCATGGCAAGATTGTGATCGCTACCTGGCTTGCCACGCATCCCTCGAAGCTGAAATCGAGCATCGGTCTGACACTGGCCTCTTCGCTGCTGCAGGGCGGCGTCGCTATCGGGCTGGTAGTGGTCGTCCTCTCGCTGTTACAGCTTCCCGCTCGTCAGCTGCACCTGAGCAGTTTCTGGCTGGAGAAGGGAAGTTATGCGCTGGTGGGCGTGCTGGGGGTGATCCTCTGCTGGCGGGCGCTGAAAAAACTGCGCGTACTGCTGCAAAAGCCAACCTTCAAATCCTTTACGCCACATCATGTCCATGATGCCCACTGCGGCTGCGGACATCAGCATCTGCCTACGCAGGCGCAGTTGCAGAGCGGCGACGACTGGCGTGCGCGGGTGATGATTGTTCTTTCAATGGGGATGCGACCATGTTCAGGCGCGATCATGGTGCTGCTGTTCAGCAAAGTGATTGGCGTATTCGGCTGGGGCATGCTCTCTGCGCTGGCTATGGCGGCAGGAACGTCCCTGACCATTTCGTCACTGGCATTACTGGTTCACAGCTTCCGTCAACTGGCGGTAAAACTCAGCGGCAATAAAACGCCGGTGCTGTGGCGACAGGTAGGCTGGACGACGCTCGCGCTGGCGGGCGGGGTGATTCTGCTGGTAGCAGCGGTGACGATGTGGATGAGTGCGGTGCCGGTGGGAAGGGGATTGCGGCCGTTTTAGCGACGTACGGTCTGATCCCCCTCAACCACGGGTGCTGTCGCTTATTGTTAATCCCAGTTACCGTAGGGGTAGGTTTTGCCTTTGATGAAATCCTGAGTTGACTGGATGAGGTTAAACGTGCCGCCGGGAACGATGTAGTCTTTGCACAGGGTTAGAGCGTTGCCGGAGCGGGTCCACATCTTCAAGGGTTTGACGGGCAGGCTGGGGCGTCCGGCGAAATCTGAAAACCAGATTTTGACTTTGCCTCCGGGGGAGAGGCCAAACACCATTCTGTTGTACCAGACTGGAGCGCCAGATGGGCGGGTATGTTCGGCGGGTGTTTTCATTCGCAGCCAGGTTTCCGGTCCGAACACGGCACTGGTTTCGTAAGTTTGCTGGTCAATATAGGATTCCCAGCAGAAGACAATATACTGCGGGGGGGCTTTGACTTTGTTAAATTGACCGCCAAAGCCATGTGCATTCTCAGGCCATCTATCAACAGAGCCAGGATCTCTGGACGTCGGATCAAGAGTATTGAACGTATACAGATAACCATCCGTGTCGATGACTCTGGCGTGATTTACCATAGACGGTAATTCTCTGGGGGTTATAAATAAAAAAAACCACTTGTCATAGGGAAGCGTCCAGTCCCCTCTGGCGGCCTGTTTTGACTGTAAAGGATGAAATTTTTGTGGGCTGCAGCCTGCAGCCGTAAGCAGCAGGGCAAGCGCCAGCACGTTGCGTTTTTTCATCGTTTGTTTCCATCCATGTTGTAAATCGTTCTGATCCAGTTCTCGTCCGGCCTGTTAACAAAACCGATGGTTTCGGACGCAGAGGCTCCACCCTGTAATTCACCGGACTGTTTAAGCTCCACGGCGTTCCAGTGAGCTGAGCAGTGGATGTATCTTCTGGCAATCACGTCCACGTCTTCAGGCGTAAAACTGGTTACACATCGGTGCTGACGGGCCGCTTTACCCATCTGCCGGGCGCGTTCGCTCAACGGCTTCAGTTCATCTGGTAAGGCGTGTGTTTTGATATTGTCTACGTCAGCAAATAACGCCCCGGCCTCAATCGCTGCATCAACCATGACCCGTAGCACCACCTTTGACCAGTCAAAAAAGACCGTGCGATGACGCAGCGTCAGGGCGGAAAAGGTCCGTTTTTGCGGCTGGCTGTAGCGATCTGGCGGGGCGAAATCATCTTCCCAGACGTCCGGAGTGATGGCATTGGTTCGAATGACGGGCATGATGGCCGGTGAATGCTCAAGCACGCGTAGCTGCGCCATCGTCTGCTTGTAAACATGCGATTGCGGACCGGGCTGCTTGTGAGGCAGGGTTTCCACCAGCGGGCGGGTGAGAACGAGGTCTTCCCGCAACTGGGGCAGATAGCCGCCGCCGATATCAGAATGAGCGCCGGGAAGCGTGAGCTCCGGCCAGGCAGGGGCGACGCTGTTGAGGGCAAAGTTATAGCGGCATTCGTGCTGGGCGGTGATGTGGAATACTTTTTCAGCCACGCCGGGACGCAGGCGTATGTCGACGCTACCGGTATTCGCACTGTGTGGATTTAGGCCATTCATTACCGTACCGACGGCTGCCACGGTGTCCATAATGCCAAGGAAGCGGGTTTTACCTGCGGGAGCTCCACGGTATATATATTCGTCCATCCCAGTCTGAATTGCCTTGATAATGGTACGGTCTTCTGACTGGACGCGGTTGGCGAAGTGACGAGCCGCCGCCGCACCACGGCTGAAGCCGAAAATATCAAACAGCAGGGTATCGACGACAAACTTCCCTTTCAGTAAACCAAGCGCTGCATCTATGGCTGTCGCCAGCTGCGCTACCGCATCATCAGTTTTGGCGATAATCCCAGTCTCTGCCGTACCCAATCCAAGCCCTATCGGATTATCGGGTTCTCCAGCTCGAGTTCCAATGCCTTCGACATAAACAGTATTTTGAATGTAACTACTCTCTGGGGGAAAAGTTATTTCATACAGTTCATTCAACCAGTGAATATTCGTGTAATACCCCAGATAGCTGCCCGCCCCGATCCCACTAATCCCCATTTTCTCCGATGCATTTCTGGCGAGAATGGTTGCCGCATCCGGGCTGTTAATATCAAAGTGCTGTGCCGTCAGAGCCTCAAGCATGTTCCGGGTGTTCACCGCATTATTGCCGGTGCCATCGAAAAATATCCCCAGCACCAGCGTTACTCTCCGTTCAGGCTGCTCTTCGGGGAGGAGAGTCTTCTGCACCACCGGAAAAAGACGGCTGTAATTTTCCGGCGTCAGCAGATAATCAAATTCGGTACCGGTGATAAGATGGCGACTCAGAATATAATCATAGTTAATCGAAATATATTCATAGTCCATATCATTCATCTTTGAATGAAGCTGAATGGACCGTATTGATGCACCACGTAATTCGATAAGATAATACTTTTCCATATGACCGTATCGATTAGTGCGGTAAATATCAAAGGTAAGCTTAAGACGTTCATTATTATTGATGGCGTTACTGAATAACGGAGAGCTTTTATCCAGGAGCTTACAGAATTGCAGTCCGCGATGGTGAAGCCGACCACCGGTACCGCTCGCTTCCTGCATCAGGCTGAAAACAAAGATTTCATCTTCATGCCCCAGCTGGTAGCGGTTGCCGACTGAAGCCTGAGAGCCACAGCCAGCAGAAATCCGTCCCTGAATATCGCCCTCAAGCGTTAAATAAATAAGGTTGCTCATTTATTTTTCCTGAGTGAGGCGTTTAGTCAGGAAGTATCGTAATGATAAAATTGAAAAGGCAATCTGCTATAAATCAAATCACAGAGTAAATAGTGATGATTATTTAGGCGTAAAAGGAACGACTAATAAAAAATCCCCGATGATGAATATCGGGGATTTATATACAGACAGCATTGGGGAAATAACCGCTGGGTGCAGTTACCGCGATTAACGCTTCAGCGCATCGCTCAGTTCATCACGCATGTTTGCCAGCATGGCTTTAACAACGCGTGGGTTACCTGCAACGATGTTGCCGGTAGACATATAGTTATGGCCGCCGGTGAAATCGCATACCAGTGCGCCTGCTTCACGCGCGATCAGCTCGCCCGCAGCAAAGTCCCACGGCTTCAGCGCCAGTTCGAAGTAACCGTCAACGCGGCCGGTCGCCACGTAGGCCAGATCCAGCGCGGCAGAGCCGGTGCGACGGAAGTCCGCGCATTCGGTGAACAGTTTGCCGAGGATATTCATGTAGGTGGTTGCGTGCTGTTTCGCCTTGAACGGGAAACCGGTCGCCAGAATGGTGCCGTCCAGATCGCGTGCATTGCTGCAGCGCAGACGGTAACCGTTCAGCTGCGCGCCCTGACCGCGGGTAGCGGTGAACAGTTCGTTACGCATTGGATCATAAACAACGGCGACTTCAGTACGGCCTTTAATGCGTACTGCGATAGACACAGAGAAGTGTGGCAGGCGTTTAACGAAGTTGGTGGTGCCATCCAGTGGATCGATAACCCATTGAACATCCTGATCGGTACCTTCATGTTCACCGCTTTCTTCGGTGATGATGGTGTGCTGTGGGTAAGATTTGCGGATCGTTTCGATAATAATCGCTTCTGCGGCTTTATCGACGTTAGTCACGAAATCATTGCTGCCTTTCTGGCTGGTTTCTACGGAGTCTGGCGTTTCGTAGTGTTTGGCAATTACATTACCCGCCTTGCGCGCTGCGCGCACGGCGATGGTCAGCATCGGATGCATCGGTCTCTCTCACTGGATGTTAAAGAACAGGAAAATCGGCGCAGAGTATAGCAGCAGGATCGGAATATGTCTCTCGTTTATGATAATATGCCCGAATATTCTTTAGACACTGAATTCAGACATCCAAAACTATGCTGCAAAACATTCGAATCGTGCTGGTCGAAACATCGCATACCGGCAATATGGGCTCCGTTGCCCGCGCTATGAAAACCATGGGCTTAACGAATCTGTGGCTGGTTAATCCGCTGGTGAAACCGGACTCTCAGGCCATCGCACTGGCCGCCGGTGCCAGCGACGTGATTGGCAACGCGCAAATTGTTGATACCCTGGACGAAGCGCTGGCGGGTTGCAGTCTGGTCGTCGGTACCAGCGCGCGTTCCCGTACGCTGCCGTGGCCAATGCTGGACCCGCGCGAATGCGGCCTGAAAAGTGTCTCAGAAGCGGAACAGGCACCTGTGGCGCTGGTGTTTGGGCGTGAGCGCGTCGGCCTGACCAATGACGAACTGCAGAAGTGCCATTACCACGTCGCGATTGCGGCGAACCCGGAATACAGCTCGCTGAACCTGGCGATGGCGGTACAGGTCATTGCCTACGAAGTGCGGATGGCCTGGCTGGCGACCCAGGAGAAAGTGGCAGAGCCGAAAGAAGAGACCGCCTATCCGCTGGTGGACGATCTGGAGCGCTTCTATGGTCACCTGGAGCAGACGCTGCTCTCTACCGGTTTTATCCGCGAAGGCCATCCGGGGCAGGTGATGAATAAGCTGCGTCGTCTGTTCACCCGTGCGCGTCCGGAAAGCCAGGAACTGAACATCCTGCGTGGGATTCTGGCGTCGATTGAGCAGAAGAATAAAGAATAACGGTGCGCGTTGTTGCCCGGCGGCGCTGCGCTTGCGCGGGCCTACGGTTTTGTAGGTCGGGTAAGCGTAGCGCCACCCGACAAAAACAATGAGAGCACGGAAGGTTAAATACCTGACTAAAACAGTCAAGTAAATAGTTGACCAATTTAGTCAGGAATGTCAGACTTGGCCCTGCTATGCAATACCCCATTTTACTATAAAAAACCCCGGGCAGGGGCGAGTTTGAGGTTAAGTAAGACATGAGACTGACATCTAAAGGGCGTTATGCCGTAACCGCGATGCTGGACGTTGCGCTCAACTCCGAAGCGGGCCCGGTTCCGTTGGCTGATATTTCTGAACGACAAGGGATCTCCCTCTCTTATCTGGAACAGCTGTTCTCCAGACTGCGTAAAAATGGACTGGTTTCCAGCGTTCGTGGCCCAGGCGGCGGTTATCTGCTGGGTAAAGACGCGGGCAGTATTGCGGTTGGCGAAGTCATTAGTGCGGTTGACGAATCCGTTGACGCGACCCGTTGCCAGGGTAAAGGTGGCTGCCAGGGCGGCGATAAGTGCCTGACCCACGCGCTGTGGCGCGATCTGAGCGACCGCCTGACCGGCTTCCTGAACAACATCACCCTCGGTGAACTGGTGAATAACCAGGAAGTTCTGGATGTATCGGGCCGTCAGCACAGCCAGGAATCTCAACGCAGCACCCGCGCGC
The DNA here is from genome assembly GCF_057320385.1 of Enterobacter cloacae complex sp. 394F7. NCBI lineage: Bacteria > Pseudomonadati > Pseudomonadota > Gammaproteobacteria > Enterobacterales > Enterobacteriaceae > Enterobacter > Enterobacter cloacae complex sp. 394F7. The sequence goes on from NZ_JBXWCS010000012.1 coordinate 41,420, forward strand.
AGGACGCTATCGACGTTAAATTACGCGCGTAATAAAAAGATAAGTATTTCAGAATCAGGCCGGGGCGAAGTTGCCCCGTGTACTCGGTCGTACATCCAGCCGGTTGCCTGATTCCTTGCATTGAAGCGATGTACGGAGTTTATAGAGCAATGAAATTACCGATTTATCTCGACTACTCCGCAACCACGCCGGTGGACCCGCGTGTTGCCGAGAAAATGATGCAGTGTCTGACCCTGGACGGAAACTTTGGTAACCCAGCTTCTCGTTCACACCGTTTTGGCTGGCATGCTGAAGAGGCGGTGGATATCGCCCGTAATCAGATTGCTGACCTGGTGGGTGCCGACCCGCGTGAGATTGTGTTCACCTCCGGTGCGACCGAATCCGACAACCTGGCGATCAAAGGTGCAGCCAACTTTTATCAGAAAAAAGGCAAGCACATCATCACCAGCAAAACCGAACATAAAGCCGTGCTGGACACCTGCCGTCAGCTCGAGCGTGAAGGCTTTGAAGTCACTTACCTGGCGCCACAGAGCAACGGTATTATTGACCTGAAAGAGCTCGAAGCGGCGATGCGTGATGACACCATCCTGGTTTCCATCATGCATGTAAACAACGAAATCGGCGTGGTGCAGGATATTGCGACCATCGGCGAAATGTGCCGTGCGCGCGGCATCATCTATCACGTTGATGCGACTCAGAGCGTGGGCAAACTGCCTATCGACCTGAGCCAGCTGAAAGTCGACCTGATGTCCTTCTCCGGCCACAAAATCTATGGCCCGAAAGGCATTGGCGCGCTGTACGTTCGTCGTAAGCCACGTATCCGCATTGAAGCGCAGATGCACGGTGGCGGTCATGAGCGCGGCATGCGTTCCGGTACGCTGCCTGTTCACCAGATCGTGGGCATGGGCGAAGCTTACCGCATTGCGAAAGAAGAGATGGAAACCGAGATGGCGCGCCTGCGCACGCTCCGTAACCGTTTGTGGGACGGCGTGAAAGATATGGAAGAAGTGTATCTGAACGGCGATCTCGAGCAGGGCGCACCCAACATCCTCAACGTGAGCTTCAACTATGTTGAAGGCGAATCGCTGATCATGGCGCTAAAAGACCTGGCGGTCTCTTCCGGTTCTGCCTGTACGTCTGCAAGCCTGGAGCCATCCTACGTGCTGCGCGCGTTGGGTATGACTGACGAGCTGGCACACAGCTCTATCCGTTTCTCTTTAGGTCGTTTCACTACCGAAGAAGAGATTGACTACACCATCAAGCTGGTTCGCAACTCCATCGGCCGTCTGCGTGACCTTTCTCCACTGTGGGAAATGTTCAAGCAGGGCGTGGATCTGAACAGCATTGAATGGTCACATCACTAATCGGTACATAAGGAGAATTCAATCATGGCATACAGCGAAAAAGTTATCGATCATTACGAGAACCCGCGCAACGTTGGCTCTTTTGACAACAGCGACGAGAGCGTAGGAAGCGGTATGGTTGGCGCGCCAGCTTGTGGCGACGTGATGAAGTTGCAGATTAAAGTCAACAATGAAGGTATCATTGAAGACGCGCGCTTCAAGACCTACGGCTGCGGTTCTGCTATCGCGTCCAGCTCCCTGGTCACCGAGTGGGTGAAGGGCAAGTCTCTGGACGAAGCACAGGCAATCAAGAACACGGATATTGCTGAAGAACTCGAACTGCCACCGGTGAAAATTCACTGTTCTATCCTGGCAGAAGACGCGATCAAAGCCGCCATTGCGGATTACAAAAGCAAACGTGAAGCAAAATAATTGAGGTTTGAGTATGTCGATTACCCTTAGCGACAGCGCTGCCGCGCGAGTAAGCTCTTTTCTGGCGAACCGTGGTAAAGGCTTTGGCCTGCGACTGGGCGTACGTACCTCCGGCTGTTCTGGTATGGCTTACGTACTGGAGTTTGTTGACGAACCAGCGTCCGATGACACTGTGTTTGAAGACAAGGGCGTGAAGGTGGTGGTCGATGGCAAAAGCCTGCAATTCCTCAACGGCACTCAGCTGGACTTTGTAAAAGAAGGCCTGAACGAAGGGTTCAAATTCACGAACCCGAACGTCAAAGACGAGTGTGGTTGCGGCGAAAGCTTCCACGTTTAATCGCGCGTCATCCGAAACCCCACCGTGGCTTTATTTGCTACGCGTGGGGTTTGTTCTAACAGGCTACCCCTGAGATTGTTATGGATTACTTCACTCTCTTCGGTTTACCCGCTCAATACCCGATTGATCTCCAGGCGCTGACGATCCGTTTTCAGGACCTGCAGCGTCAGTATCATCCGGACAAATTCGCCAGCGGTACTCAGGCTGAACAACTGGCTGCGGTGTCGCAATCCGCAACCATCAACCAGGCCTGGCAGACGCTGCGCCATCCGCTGGCGCGTGCAGAATATCTGCTTTCGCTCCACGGCTTTGATCTGGCGAGCGAACAACACACCGTACGCGACACGGCGTTTCTGATGGAACAGCTTACGCTTCGCGAAGAGCTGGATGAGATTGAACAGGCCAAAGACGAAGCGCGTCTGGAAAGGTTCATCACGCGCGTGAAGGGCATGTTTGATACCCGCCATCAGCAGATGGTGGCGCAACTGAACAATGAGACCTGGGAAGTGGCGGCAGACACTGTGCGCAAACTCCGTTTTCTCGATAAACTGCGAAGCAGTGCTGAACAACTCGAAGAAAAGCTGCTCGATTTTTAATTTCGGAAGCAATTATGGCCTTATTACAAATTAGTGAGCCTGGCTTAAGTGCCGCACCGCACCAGCGTCGTCTGGCGGTGGGTATTGATCTCGGCACCACCAATTCCCTCGTGGCAACCGTGCGTAGCGGCCAGGCGGAGACGCTGGCTGACGAGCAGGGCCGCCATCTGCTGCCTTCCGTGGTCCACTACCAGCAGCAGGGCCACGCGGTGGGCTTTGATGCCCGCGCTAACGCCGCGCGCGATCCGGCGAATACCATCAGCTCCGTTAAGCGGATGATGGGCCGCTCGCTGGCCGATATTCAGACCCGTTACCCCCATCTGCCGTATCAGCTGCAGGCAAGTGTTAACGGCCTGCCGATGATTGCGACTGCGGCCGGGCTGCTGAACCCAATTCGCGTATCCGCTGACATCCTAAAAGCGTTGGCGGAGCGTGCGACGGCAACGCTCGGCGGCGATTTAGACGGTGTGGTGATTACCGTTCCGGCCTACTTTGATGACGCACAGCGTCAGGGCACCAAAGACGCCGCGCGTCTGGCGGGCCTGCACGTGCTGCGCCTGCTGAACGAACCGACAGCGGCAGCGATTGCCTACGGCCTCGACTCCGGTCAGGAAGGGGTGATTGCGGTTTACGATCTCGGCGGCGGTACCTTTGATATCTCGATCCTGCGCTTAAGCCGTGGGGTGTTTGAAGTGCTGGCGACCGGCGGGGACTCCGCGCTGGGCGGCGATGACTTTGACCATCTGCTGGCGGATTACATTCGCGAGCAGGCGGGCATCAGCGATCGCAGCGATGCGCGCGTACAGCGTGAACTGCTGGATGCGGCCATCGAGGCCAAAATTGCGCTAAGCGATGCTGAGTCAGTCAGTGTGAACGTGGCGGGCTGGCAGGGTGAGATCGCTCGTGAACAGTTTAACGATCTGATCGCCCCCCTGGTGAAACGCACGCTGTTAGCCTGCCGTCGTGCGCTGAAAGATGCCGGCGTTGAGGCGGATGAGGTGCTGGAAGTGGTCATGGTGGGTGGCTCCACCCGCGTACCGCTGGTGCGTGAGCGTGTAGGCGAATTCTTTGGCCGCACGCCGCTGACCTCCATTGATCCGGACAAAGTGGTTGCCGTGGGCGCGGCGATTCAGGCGGATATTCTGGTAGGCAACAAGCCGGACAGTGAAATGCTGCTGCTGGACGTTATCCCGCTGTCGCTGGGTTTAGAGACCATGGGCGGACTGGTGGAGAAAGTCATTCCGCGCAACACCACCATTCCGGTGGCACGTGCGCAGGAGTTCACTACCTTTAAAGACGGTCAGACGGCCATGTCCATTCACGTGATGCAGGGCGAACGCGAACTGGTGCAGGACTGCCGCTCGCTGGCGCGCTTTGCGCTGCGGGGCATTCCGGCGCTGCCTGCGGGCGGGGCGCATATTCGCGTCACCTTCCAGGTGGATGCGGACGGCCTGCTGAGCGTCACGGCGATGGAAAAATCGACCGGTGTCGAATCGTCCATTCAGGTGAAGCCGTCCTACGGCCTGACCGATGGCGAAATCGCCTCCATGATTCAGGACTCAATGAGCTACGCCGAGCAGGATGTGAAGGCGCGTATGCTGGCCGAACAAAAAGTGGAAGCCGCACGCGTGCTGGAAAGCCTGAACGGCGCGCTCGCTGCCGATGCCGCGCTGTTAAGCGCCGCTGAGCGTCAGGTGATTGACGAGGCTGCTGCGCACTTAAGCGTGGTCGCCCAGGGCAATGACGCTGATGCAATAGAAGAAGCCATTAAAAACGTTGATAAACAAACCCAGGACTTTGCTGCTCGCCGCATGGACAAATCTGTCCGCGTCGCGCTGAAAGGCCAGTCCGTGGACGAGGTTTAATATGCCAAAGATTGTTATTTTGCCTCATGCGGACCTCTGTCCGGATGGCGCTGTTCTGGAAGCGAAGACCGGTGAAACCATTCTCGATGTTGCCCTGCGTGCAGGTATCGAAGTGGAACACGCCTGTGAAAAATCCTGTGCCTGCACGACGTGCCACTGCATCGTGCGTGAAGGTTTCGACTCGCTCGCCGAGAGCACCGAAGACGAAGATGACATGCTGGATAAAGCATGGGGTCTGGAGCCCGACAGCCGCTTAAGCTGCCAGGCAGCGGTGACCGACGAAGATCTGGTCGTGGAGTTCCCACGCTACACCATCAACCACGCACGCGAGCATTAATATGGGACTGAAGTGGACAGACAGCCGTGAAATCGGCGAAGCGCTCTACGACGCTAACCCGGATCTCGATCCAAAAACCGTACGTTTCACCGATATGCATCAGTGGATCTGCGATTTAGAGGATTTTGACGACGATCCCAACGCATCCAATGAAAAAATTCTGGAGGCGATTCTGTTAGTCTGGTTAGATGAAGCAGAGTAAATCACGTAACGGGCTGCCTTCAGGCGGCCCGTTTGCTAATAAGGATAAATAAAATGACCGAAGCGATGAAGATTACGCTCTCTACGCAACCCGCCGATGCGCGTTGGGGCGAAAAAGCCACTTACAGTATCAACAACGACGGTATTACCCTGCACCTGACGGGCAACGACGATCTGGGCCTGATCCAGCGCGCCGCGCGTAAAATTGATGGGCTCGGCATTAAGCATGTCTCTCTGGCAGGCGAGGGCTGGGACACCGACCGCAGCTGGGCGTTCTGGGCCGGTTATAAAGGGCCAAAAGGCACCCGCAAAATTGAGTGGGCCAACCTTGACGAAGCCGGTCAAAAAGAGCTGGAAAGCCGCCTGACCATTATCGACTGGGTACGTGACACCATTAACGCACCGGCTGAAGATCTGGGGCCGGAACAGCTGGCACAGCGCGCCGTTGACCTGCTGTGCGGCGTGGCCGGCGATAACATGTCTTATCGCATCACTAAAGGTGAAGACCTGCGCGAGCAGAACTACATGGGTATTCACACCGTGGGTCGTGGCTCTGAGCGTCCACCGGTGCTGCTGGCGCTGGACTACAACCCAACCGGCGATAAAGACGCGCCAGTGTTTGCCTGCCTGGTCGGGAAAGGTATCACCTTCGACACCGGTGGCTACAGCCTGAAGCAGAGCGCGTTCATGGACTCCATGAAATCCGACATGGGCGGGGCGGCAACCATCACTGGTGCGCTGGCGTTTGCGATTACCCGTGGCCTGAAAAAACGCGTGAAGCTGTACCTGTGCTGCGCGGACAACATGGTAAGCGGTAACGCCTTCAAGCTGGGCGACATCATTCGCTACCGCAACGGCAAAAATGTTGAAGTGATGAACACCGATGCAGAAGGCCGTCTGGTGCTGGCCGATGGCCTGATCGACGCTTCTGCCCAGAAGCCAGAGTTGATTATCGATATGGCCACCCTGACCGGCGCGGCAAAAACGGCGCTGGGCAACGACTACCATGCGCTGTTCAGCTTTGATGACAAGCTGGCGGCCCGCCTGCTGGCAAGCGCCGCGGCAGAAAACGAACCGTTCTGGCGTCTGCCGCTGGCGGAGTTCCACCGCAGCCAGCTGCCGTCTAATTTTGCCGAACTGAACAACACCGCGAGCGCGGCATACCCGGCGGGTGCAAGCACCGCAGCTGGCTTCCTGTCCCACTTCGTTGAGAACTATCACGAAGGCTGGCTGCATATCGACTGCTCCGCAACCTACCGTAAAGCGGCGGTTGAGCAGTGGTCTGCGGGCGCGACCGGCCTGGGCGTGCGTACCGTGGCGAACCTGCTGACGGCTGAGTAATTATTGGCCCCTCACCCCGGCCCTCTCCCCAAAGGGGAGAGGGTGTTCAAATTCCCTCTCCCCTTTGGGGAGAGGGTTAGGGTGAGGGGAAAATTCGACATCTGGAATTGTTATGTCCGAAACCAAAAACGAATTAGAAACTCTGCTGGAGCAGGCGGCTACCGAGCCCGCCCACCGTCCGGCATTTTTCCGCACGCTGCTGGAATCCACCGTCTGGGTGCCAGGAACCGCGGCGGAAGGTGAGCAGGTTGTTGAAGACAGCGCGCTGGATCTGCTGCACTGGGAGAAAGACGACGGCACCTCGGTGATCCCGTTCTTTACCTCGCTGGAAGCGCTGCAGACCGCCGTTGAAGACGAACAGGCGTTCGTGGTGATGCCGGTGCGCACGCTGTTCGAAATGACGCTGGGCCAGACGCTGTTCCTTAATGCGAAACTGCCGACCGGGAAAGAGTTCACGCCGCGCGAAATCAGCCATCTGATTGGTGAAGAGGGTAACCCGCTCAGTACCCAGGAAGTGCTGGAAGGGGGCGAAACGCTGCTGCTCTCTGAAGTGGCCGAACCGCCAGCGCAGATGATCGATTCCCTGACCACGTTGTTCAAAACCCTGAAGCCGGTAAGACGCGCGTTCCTCTGTTCGATTAAAGAGCAAGCGGATGAACAGCCGGTACTGTTGATTGGTATTGAAGCTGACGGCGATATCGATGAAATCATCCAGGCGGCGGGCAGTGTGGCCACTGATACGTTGCCGGGCGATGAGCCAATTGATATCTGCCAGGTGACGAACGGTGAGAAGGGCATCAGTCACTTTATTACCGAGCACATCACACCGTTCTATGAGCGTCGCTGGGGCGGTTTCCTGCGCGATCTCAAAACCAACCGCATCATCTGATTACAGCGGGGTGACTGTCACCCCGTTGCTTCCAGCAGCAGTAAATCCATCAGCAGTACCAGATTCGACTCAAACGACGTCACCCCTGCGGCTTCCGCGGCGTAATGCACCGCCTCGTCATAGAGAGCGAAGTGCACGTCCGCCATGCCCGCCAGCGTATTGGCCGAGGCGCGGGTAAACGCGACAATCGTCATCCCGACGTTTTTGGCGATCCGCGCTTTATCCAGCACCTGCTCTGTTTCGCCGCTGCGCGAGACGGCAATAAATACCTGATAACGGGCGGCGTTGCTGAGGAAAATGTTCCGGCTGTCACCCGGCCCGGAGATAAACGCCGTTTTCCCCAGCACCTGCAGTTTTTTGGTCAGGTATTCGGCAAACAGATAGGAAAACCCGGCACCGTAGAGAAAGAAGCTCTCTTTGTGACGCAGCAGGTCGGCAAACTGCAGGCGCTTCTCATCGGTCACCCACTGGAACGTCTGCTGATAGTTGGCAATAAACTGGCTGAACAGCGCGGGCAACTGCGGAAGGGCGTTTCCTTGCGTCGTAATATGCGGCGTGTCGGTGAGGAGCTGTTTGCAGTGCCAGATAAACTCGCTAAACCCGCTGAACCCCAGCTTCTGACACAGCCGCATAATCGTCGCGGTAGAGACAAATGTCGCCTGCGCCAGTTCCCGCACCGTGATGTTACCCACCAGCAGCGGATGCTCCGTAAGATGTGCGAGTACGCGATATTCCGCGCGGGTCAGCGATTCCCCGCGCGTTAACAGCGTGGCCAGGCGGTTATCCATTATTTCGCGGGTTCAACCGGCAGATCGTCCCGCGCACCCCACTCACTCCAGGCGCCGTCGTACAGCGTGACGTCGTTTACACCGAGCGTGGCGAGCGCCAGGATCACCACGCAGGCCGTTACGCCGGAACCGCAGCTGGCAATAATCGGACGGTGTAAATCCACGCCATGACGATCAAAAATCGCGCGTAGCTCATCGGTGGTTTTCAGCTCGCCCTCAAACACCAGCTCGCCCCACGGCACGTTCAACGCCCCTGGAATGTGTCCGCGTTTCAGGCCAGGGCGAGGTTCGTCCGCTTCAGCGTTAAAACGTGCGGCAGGACGTGCATCGACGATTTGAGCAGTGTTTTCATGGCTGACGACCAGCACGTCGGTCAGGCGTTTCACCACATTTGCGTCAAACGTCGCGTCAAAATCCCCCTCCGGCAGCGTCACGTCCCCCTGCTGCAGCGGCAGTTCGTCGCGCTTCCAGCCAGCCAGACCCCCGGCCAGAATCGAGACTTTCTCGACGCCGAAGTTTTTCAGCATCCACCACGCGCGCGGGGCAGAGAAGAGGTTACCTTCATCATAAACAACGAGGTGTTTGTCTTTGCTGATGCCCAGCTCGCGCATCGCCACGGAGAAGGCTTCCGGGCGTGGCAGCATGTGCGGCAGAGGGGAGGTGTGATCGGAGAGGGCTTCGATATCAAAAAATACCGCGCCCGGCAGGTGCCCTGCGCGGTATTCACCGGGAACGTCACGATGCTCCTGGCCCGGAGGAGCCATACGCGCGTCAATAATCTGCACTTCAGGATCGTCGCCGTGCTCAATCAGCCAGTCGGCGGCGACAAAATATGAGGTGGACATGGGTTGCCTCCATTCTTTTCCGTAAAAAAGGATTGTCGGTGTTTTTTCTGACACCGACAAGCAAACCACGTTCAACTCGCGAGCAAGCCCCTATTTTTTCACCGCTTCGCCGTTCTGCCAGGCTTTTTGCAGCGCAGGCCAGTACTCGCGGTTAGCCTCGATCATCTCATCCAGAATCGCTTTCGCGTGCTCCATGGTCGGCACGGTACGGTTTAGGGTAAATGCCTGCAGCGCTTTCTCATAGCTCCCTTCAATGGTTGCTTCCACCAGCAGTTGTTCAGAGGCGAGCTGCTGTTGTAGCAGCGTCTGATGGAACAGCGGCACCTGGCCCACGCGGACAGGCTCTGGCCCCTCAGAGGTGATATAAGCGGGAACCTCGACGACCGCATCGTACGGCAGATTGGTAATTGCCCCGCGGTTTTCAACCATCACCAGATGACGGCTACGCAGGTTGAAGGCCAGCGAGCAGGCGACATCGACGATGAACTCGCCGTGAACGCCAACGTGGAAGGCATCCGGCAGGATCCCGGTACGCTTAAATTCTTCGGCTGCGGCAAACAGCTTTTTCTCGCGCCCGTTCATCACTTCGTTAGCGCGGGTGTAGTCCGGGTTCTGATGCTCAACAATCTGGTTCGGCATCAGGTAGTACTGCAGATACGGGTTCGGCAGATACTCCGGGAAGTTATCCATGATCGGCTTGATGTTGCGCCAGGTTTTCACCCACGACGGATCGGAGTGCTGCGGGTCGGTTTTGGCGGCATCTTCCGTCAGCAGACCAAACTTCGCGATATGTTTACGCAGCTCCGGCAGCTTGTCCTCGCCGTCCACCAACACACGGGTAAACCAGCCGAAGTGATTCAGCCCAAAGTAGTCCACCTCCAGCTTGCGGCGATCAACCCCCAGAATCGCCCCCATGTTACGCATTGCAGCAACCGGCATATCGCAAATATTCAGCACGCGGGCGTTCGGTCGCAGGCGACGCACCCCCTCTGCGACGATTGCCGCCGGGTTGGAGTAGTTTACGATCCATGCTTTTTCATGCGCGTAGCGATCCACCAGATCGATAAGCTCGACCATTGGCAGGATCGTACGCAGCCCGTAAGCCAGCCCGCCGGGGCCGCAGGTCTCCTGACCAACCACGCCGTGGCGCAGCGGGATCTTCTCATCCTGCTCGCGCATTTTATACTGGCCAACGCGCATCTGGGCGAAGACGAAGTGTGCGCCGCTGAAGGCCACTTCCGGGTCACTGGTGACGGTAAACCTGATGCTCTGGCTGTGGTCGCGGATCACTTTTTCCACCACCGGGGCAATCGTGTTCTGACGCGCCTCGTCGATGTCGTAGAGGCGGATTTCGGCCAGTGGGAAGTCCTGCAGACGCACCATCAGGCTTTTCACAATACCTGGCGTGTAGGTGCTACCGCCGCCAGCAATCGACAGAATGAATGGGGGTGTAAACATCTTTAGCTCCTTTCAGAGAAACGTCTCAACGGCTTCTCGCATTTTTTTGACATGCAGCCCGTAGACCACCTGAACGTTGTTACCTTGTTTGATAATCCCTTTCGCGCCGGTCGCTTTCAGCCGCGGCTCATCAATGATGGCGACATCCTTCACCGTCACACGTAAGCGGGTGTAGCAGTTATCCACCACTTCAATATTTTCCCGGCCGCCCAGACCGACGACGATGGATTCACCCAGCCCGTCGTTATTGCCCTTCGCCTGGTACTCCTGTTTGCTGTAAAGGCGCGTCTCCTGGTCCTCATCTTCACGCCCTGGCGTTTTCATGTTGAAACGCAGGATCAGGAAGCGGAACACCACGAAGTAGAGGGCGAACATGATCAGCCCGACCACGATGTACATCGGCCAGTTGGACTTCTCCGTGCCGAGCGGCAGGTTGTAGAGAATAAAATCGATAATCCCGTTAGCGCCGATGGCGTGAACACCCAGCAGGGAGAACAGCATCATCCCGATACCCGTCAGCACCGCGTGCACCACGAACAGCAGCGGGGCGACAAACAGGAAGGAGAACTCGATGGGCTCGGTGACGCCGACCAGCAGCGAAGTGAGCGCCGCCGGGATCAGAATCGCTTTTGCTGCCGCCTTACGCTCCGGCTTTGCGGTCATGTACATCGCCAGCGCCGCCGCCGGCAGGCCAAACATCTTGCTGATGCCGCGCGCATCCCATACCACCGTGCTGCTGAGCTGTTTCACCTCCGGACAGGCCATCTCCGCGAAGTAAATGTTGCGCGCGCCCTGATAAACCGTACCGCACACCTCTTGCGTGCCGCCCAGTTCGGTATACAGGAACGGGGTATAGACCAGATGATGCAGACCAGTGGGTACCAGAATGCGCTCAAGGAAGCCGTAGATCGCCACGCCGAACGGACCAGAACCTTTGATGGCAAGCGCCATTGCGCTAATGCCGTGCTGGGCAAACGGCCACAGCTCGCTCATCACTACGCCGAGCAGCATGGAAACGGGCAGCATCACAATGGCGACAAAACAGTGACCAGAGTAAATCGCCATCGCGCCGTTAAACTGTACGTCGGAGTATTTGTTGTACAGGTATCCGGAAAGCGCGCCGGTCAGGATCCCGGCGAACACACCCATCTCCAGCACCTGAACGCCCAGCACCATGGTCTGCCCGGCGGCTTTCATCTGTGCTGCGGGTGCCAGTTCGCCCTGAAGCTGTAGCGTGACGTTCATGGCGTTGATAAACACCACAAACGTCACCAGCCCAATCAGCGCCGCGTAGCCTTTGTCCCGTGTTGCCAGACCAATCGGGATGCCGACGGCAAACACCAGGGCCAGGTTAACCAGCACCGACACGGCAGATTTGGCGATCAGCTGGCCGATATTCTGGATCAGCGGATGGCCGAGAAACGGCAGATACTCGGCCAGGTTGCCATTGCCCAGCACATTGCCAAAGGCGATAAACAGACCAACGATCGGTAAAATAAGTACCGGTCCGTACAATGATTTTCCGAAATTTTGTAGGGCGTTCACGGCTCGTTTCATGGCTTTCTCTCTTATTGAACCGCGCACTCGGGGTGCGTCTTGAGCTTAAAACTAGCAGGCTTCCGGCGAGCTTATCCAGCTATCTTCTTGTTTTAAAAACAAATGACGTGAAAGGTAACATGTGACGTTTGACGTTGTGATCGGCGTAACATCACCACGTTGACGATGCGAGCCGCCTTCCAGATCCTAAAAATGGACTTTTTGTATTAACGAAACTTGCGGATAATACTTATCCGGAAGACGACCAACAGGCTCCATGGGCCAGGGACAAAGGATGAAACCGTTTCGCTTAGCCGCGCTCTCTCTTGCGCTACTCACCACGTTTACGCTTGTCGGCTGTGATAACAGCGACGATAAACCTCAGGCTGCGGCTCCCGCGGCATCTACAGCAACCACACCAAAAGCGGCCGAAAAGCCAGACGCTGACAAGCTGGCAAAACTGGCGGCACAAAGTCAGGGCAAAGCGCTCACTCTGCTTGATGCCTCTGAAGTGCAGCTGGACGGCGCCGCCACGCTGGTGCTGACATTCTCTGTTCCACTGAATCCGGATCAGGATTTCTCGAAAACCGTGCATGTTGTGGATAAGAAAAGCGGCAAGGTTGACGGGGCGTGGGAACTGGCGCCGAACCTGAAAGAGCTTCGTCTGCGCCATCTGGAGCCTAACCGCAATCTGGTCGTCACCGTGGAACGCGATCTGCAGGCGTTAAACAAAGCGACTTTTGGCATCGACTACGAAAAAGCCCTGACCACCCGGGATGTAGAGCCGACGGTCGGCTTCGCCAGCCGCGGGTCACTGCTGCCGGGTAAAGTGGTGGAAGGCTTGCCTGTCATGGCGCTCAACGTCAATAACGTGGACGTGAACTTTTATCGCGTGAAACCGGAGTCGCTGGCTTCATTCGTCAGCCAGTGGGAATACCGTAACTCGCTGACCAACTGGGAATCTGACAATCTGCTGAAGATGGCCGAGTTGGTTTATACCGGTCGTTTCGATCTTAACCCGGCACGCAACACGCGTGAAAAACTGCTGCTGCCGCTGAAAGATATCAAGCCGCTCCAGCAGTCGGGCGTCTATATCGCAGTGATGAATCAGGCAGGGCACTACAACTACAGCAATGCCGCCACGCTCTTCACCTTAAGCGATATTGGGCTGTCCGCTCACCGTTATCATAACCGTCTCGATATCTTCACCCAGAGCCTGGAAAACGGTGCGGCGCAATCCGGCGTAACCGTCACGCTGTTAAACGATAAAGGGCAGACCCTGGCTGAGGCGAACAGCGATGCCGACGGCCATGCAAAGCTCGAAACTGACAAAGAAGCCGCGCTGATCCTTGCCAGTAAAGATGGCCAGACTACGCTGCTTGACCTCAAGCTGCCGGCACTCGATCTGGCGGAGTTCGACATTGCCGGTAGCCCGGGTTACAGCAAGCAATTCTTTATGTTTGGCCCGCGTGACCTCTATCGCCCAGGCGAAACGGTGATCCTGAACGGCTTACTGCGCGACAGCGACGGTAAACCGCTGCCCGCGCAGCCGGTGAAGCTGGATGTGCTTCGCCCGGACGGGCAGGTAGCGCGTACCGTCGTCGTCCAGCCGGAGAATGGTCTCTATCGCTTTAACTATCCGCTGGACAGCGGGGCACAAACCGGCATGTGGCATATCCGCGCCAATACGGGCGATAACCAGCAGCGTCTGTGGGACTTCCATGTCGAAGATTTTATGCCAGAGCGTATGGCGCTGAATCTGAGCGGACAAAAAACGCCGGTTTCACCGCAGGATAACGTCGACTTTAACGTGGTGGGATATTACCTGTACGGCGCACCGGCCAACGGTAATGCCCTGCAGGGGCAGCTCTTTTTGCGTCCACTGCGTGAAGCGGTTCCGGCGCTGCCTGGCTTCCAGTTTGGCGATATCGCCGAAGACAACCTGAGTCGCAGCCTGGATGAAGTGCAGCTTACGCTTGATGAACAGGGGCGTGGGCAGGTCTCTACAGAAAGCCAGTGGAAAGAGGTGCACTCTCCGCTTCAGCTGATCCTGCAGGCCAGCCTGCTGGAATCAGGCGGTCGTCCGGTGACGCGTCGTGCTGAACAGGCTATCTGGCCAGCAGCCGAATTACCGGGTATTCGTCCTCAGTTCGCCAGCAAGGCGGTGTATGATTACCGCACCGATACCACCGTTAACCAGCCTATCGTCGATGAAAACGGCAACGCCAGTTTCGACATTGTCTATGCCGATGCCAGTGGGGCGAAAAAGGCTGTTTCCGGGTTACAGGTGCGCCTGATCCGCGAACGCCGCGACTACTACTGGAACTGGTCAGAAAGCGATGGCTGGCAGTCCCAGTTTGATCAAAAAGATCTCATTGAAGGCGAGCAGGAGCTGACCCTCAAGGCCGATGAAACGGGTAAAGTGACGTTCCCTGTAGAGTGGGGCTCCTATCGTCTGGAAGTGAAAGCGCCTGATGACATGGTCAGCAGCGTGCGTTTCTGGGCCGGGTACAGCTGGCAGGATAACAGTGACGGCACGGGAGCCGCGCGCCCCGACCGCGTGACCCTGAAACTGGATAAGCCTTCTTACCAGCCGGGTGACACCATCCAGTTGCATATCGCCGCACCTGCCGCAGGTAAAGGCTATGCGATGATTGAATCCAGCGAAGGGCCGCTGTGGTGGAAAGAGATCGACGTCCCGGCCAACGGACTGGATCTGTCTATTCCGGTAGACAAAGCCTGGAAACGCCACGACCTCTATCTCAGCACGCTTGTGGTTCGCCCTGGCGATAAATCCAAATCCGCCACGCCGAAGCGGGCGGTTGGCCTGCTGCATCTGCCGATGGGGGATGAAAATCGCCGTCTGAATATCGCGCTGGATAACCCGCAGAAAATGCGCCCTAACCAGACGCTTTCCGTGAAGGTAAAAGCCAGCGTGAAAGAGGGCCCGGTACCACAAAAAGTGAACGTGTTGGTCTCCGCGGTGGACAGCGGCGTGCTGAACATTACTGATTACGTCACGCCGGATCCGTGGCAGGCCTTCTTTGGTCAGAAGCGCTATGGCGCGGATATCTACGATATCTACGGCCAGGTGATTGAAGGCCAGGGACGTATGGCCGCGCTGCGTTTTGGTGGTGACGGCGATGAGCTTAAACGCGGCGGTAAGCCGCCGGTGAACCATGTCACCATTATTGCCCAGCAGGCACAGCCAGTGACGCTTGATGCGAATGGTGAAGGGTCCATCACCCTGCCAATTGGAGACTTCAACGGTGAGCTGCGTCTGATGGCGCAGGCCTGGACGGAAGAGGATTTCGGCAGCAGCGAAAGCAAAGTGATTGTGGCCGCGCCGGTCATTACCGAGCTTAATACGCCGCGCTTCCTGGCAAGCGGCGATACCTCACGGTTGACACTGGATCTCACTAACCTGACCGATCGGCCGCAAACGCTAAATGTGGCCTTAACCGCGACCGGCAAGCTGTCGCTGGAAGGGGCGCAGCCGCAGCCTGTCAAACTGCCACCGGGTGCGCGCAGCACGCTGTTTATTCCGGTGCGTGCACTGGAAGGTTACGGTGACGGCGAAGTGACGGCGCAGGTAACAGGACTTCAGCTGCCTGGCGAGGCCTTCGCTCCGCAGCAGAAGAGCTGGAAAATCGGCGTCCGTCCTGCGTTCCCGGCGCAGACGGTGAATACCGGGGCCATGCTCAACCCGGGTGAGTCCTGGACTGCGCCAGGGCAGCATATCAACGGCTTCTCTCCCGCTACATTGCAGGGACAACTGCTGCTTAGCGGCAAACCGCCGCTTAATCTGGCGCGCTATATCCGTGAGCTGCAGGCATATCCTTATGGCTGTCTTGAACAAACCACCAGTGGCCTGTTCCCGTCGCTCTATACCAACGCGTCACAGCTGAAGGCGCTTGGCATTAAAGGCGACACGGACGACAAGCGTCGTGCTGCCATTGATATTGGCATCTCCCGCCTGCTGCAGATGCAGCGTGACGACGGTGGTTTTGCGCTCTGGGATAAAAACGGTCCGGAAGAGTACTGGCTGACTGCCTATGTCACTGACTTCCTGGTGCGTGCCGGTGAGCAGGGCTACAGCGTGCCGACGGATGCGGTCAATAATGCCAATAGCCGACTGCTCCGCTACCTGCAGGATCCGGGCATGATGTCCATCCGCTACAGCGACGATACCCAGGCCAGCAAATTTGCCGTGCAGGCCTATGCCGCACTGGTACTGGCGCGCCAGCAAAAAGCCCCGCTGGGTGCGTTGCGTGAAATCTGGGATCGTCACGGGCAGGCGGCTTCCGGTCTGCCGCTGATGCAGCTCGGTATGGCACTCAAACTGATGGGGGATGCCCCGCGCAGCCAGCAGGCGCTGGATCTGGCCCTCAAAACGCCGCGCAACGACAGCAGAAACTGGATGGCGGATTACGGTAGCGCGCTTCGTGATAACGCGCTGATGCTCTCCCTTCTGGAGGAGTATAAGCTGCTGCCTGATGCGCAAAATAGGCTGCTGAATGCCCTGTCTGAACAGGCCTTCAGCCAGCGCTGGCTGTCAACACAGGAGAGTAACGCGCTGTTCCTGGCCGGACGTTCGCTACAAACTCTGTCCGGAGCATGGCAGGCGGAAACCTCACTCTCGGGTAGCGCATTGAGCGGTGACAAGGCGCTGGTGCAGAATATGAATGGCGATCAGCTTGGTGCGCTGCAGGTGACCAACACCGGCACGGCACCGCTTTGGGTGCGTCTGGATAGCACCGGTTACCCGGACTCAGCTCCTCAGCCATCCTCGAATGTTCTGCAGATTGAACGCCATATTCTGGCAACCGACGGCAGTTCGAAATCGCTCTCTTCGCTGAAGAGCGGTGAGCTGGTGCTGGTATGGCTGGAAGTGAAGGCCAGCCAGAACGTGCCGGATGCGCTGGTGGTGGATCTCCTCCCGGCGGGTCTGGAGCTGGAGAACCAGAACCTGGCAAGCAGCAGCGCCAGCCTGCAGGACAGCGGCAGCGAAGTGCAGAACCTGCTTAGCCAGATGCAGCAGGCGGATATTCAGCATATGGAGTTCCGCGACGACCGCTTTGTGGCCGCAGTGCCGGTAAACGAAGGGCAGCCGGTTACGCTGGTTTATCTGGCGCGCGCCGTGACGCCGGGAACGTACCAGGTACCGGTGCCGCTGGTGGAGTCCATGTATGTTCCGCAGTGGCGGGCAACGGGTGCGGCCAGTGGCCCGCTGATTGTTGTACCGTAATATGTCAGTTGCACGTCTGATACGCTCCCGCTGGCTGTGGCTGGCGGGGGCGCTTCTCATTTTATGGGGGCTGATCGTTGCCGCCGACCGCCTCTGGCCGTTGCCGCTGAAAGAGGTTAACCCCGCCCGGGTGGTGGTGGATGAGAAGGGCACGCCGCTCTGGCGTTTTGCCGACAGCGAAGGGATCTGGCGTTATCCGGTCACGATTGAAGAGGTCTCTCCTCGCTATCTTGAGGCCCTGATCCAGTATGAAGATCGCTGGTTCTGGGAGCATCCAGGCGTGAATCCTTTCTCTGTGCTGCGCGCCGCCTGGCAGGATCTGACGTCCGGTAAGGTTGTCTCCGGGGGCAGCACGCTGACCATGCAGGTTGCGCGTCTGCTGGATCCGCATCCGCGTACCTTTGGCGGTAAAATTCGTCAACTCTGGCGGGCGATACAGCTTGAATGGCACCTCTCCAAGCGCGAGATCCTCACCCTCTACCTTAACCGCGCCCCGTTTGGCGGGACGCTCCAGGGAATAGGTGCTGCAAGCTGGACCTATCTGGGTAAACCGCCATCACAGCTCAGCTATTCCGAAGCGGCCCTGCTGGCGGTGCTACCTCAGGCCCCCAGCCGTTTACGCCCGGACCGCTGGCCGGCGCGGGCGGAAGCGGCGCGCAACAAAGTGCTCGACCGGATGGTAACGCAGGGCGTCTGGTCAGCCCGACAGGTTAACGAATCCCGTGAAGAGCCGGTATGGCTGGCTCCCCGGCAGATGCCCCAGCTGGCGCCGCTCTTCGCACGTATGATGCTGGGAAAAAGCCGTGATACCAAAATTGTCACCACTCTGGATGCCGCCTTACAACGGCAGCTGGAAGAGCTGGCAATGAACTGGAAATCCCGCCTGCCGGCGCGCAGTTCGCTGGCGATGATCGTCGTGGATCATACCAATATGAAAGTGCGCGGCTGGGTCGGTTCGGTGGATATTAACGATGACACCCGCTTCAGCCATGTGGATATGGTGAATGCGATCCGATCCCCGGGATCGGTACTGAAACCTTTTATCTACGGTATGGCGCTCGACGATGGATTGATCCATCCCGCTTCGCTGCTTCAGGATGTCCCCAGGAAAACCGGTGATTATCGTCCCGGTAACTTTGACAGCGGATTCCATGGGCCGGTGAGCATGAGCGAAGCGCTGGTGCGCTCCCTTAATCTGCCTGCCGTGCAGGTGCTGGAGGCGTACGGGCCTAAGCGTTTTGCCGGCATGCTCAGCAACGCAGGGTTGCCGCTTATTTTGCCTGCGGGGGCGCAGCCAAATCTGTCGTTGATCCTGGGCGGGGCGGGAGCGCGGCTGGCAGATATTACTGCTGCCTACAGCGCTTTTGCCCGCCACGGTAAAGCGGGAAGGCTGCGCTTACAGCCAGGTGATACGCTGGTTGAACGTCCGCTGTTGTCACCCGGCTCGGCCTGGATTATTCGCCGTATTCTGGCGAATGAAGCCCAACCGTTACCGGATAACGCACTGCCGCAGGTTGCGCCGCTGGCATGGAAAACGGGCACCAGCTACGGCTATCGCGATGCCTGGGCCATTGGCCTGAATGCGCGTTACGTGATTGGCATCTGGACCGGAAGGCCGGACGGCACGCCCGTGGCGGGACAGTTTGGTTTTGCCAGTGCCGTGCCGCTGTTAAATCAGGTGAATAACCTGCTTCAGTCGCGCTCAACGATAGACGAAGCGCGCCTGCCACGCGATCCGCGCCCGGAAAGCGTCGGGCGAGGCGTGATCTGCTGGCCTGGCGGGCAATCTTTGCCGGAGGGCAGTGAAAACTGCCGTCGACGCCTGTCGACCTGGCTGCTGGAAGGGAGTGAGCCGCCGACGCTGTTGCTGCCGGAGCAGGAGGGCATCCGCGGGATCCGTTTCCCGATCTGGCTGGATAAAACTGGCAAACGCGTGGCGGCAGATTGCCCGGATGCCACAGAGAAAGTGCTGGACGTCTGGCCGCTACCCCTGGAGCCGTGGCTGCCTGCAGCAGAAAAAAGAGCGGCACGTCTTCCCGCACCCTCAACGGTTTGTCCACCGCTGGATGATAACAATGCGGCACCGCTAATGATTTCGGGTGTCAGAGAGGGGGCGGTCATTAAACGTCTTCCGGGTGAGGACAATGTGACAATTTCCGTCACGACCAGCGGGGGAGAAGGGCAGCGATGGTGGTTTTTAAATGGCGAGCCTCTCGAACATAAAAATCGGAATTTTTCAATGCAGTTATCTTTGCCCGGTAAATATCAATTAGTTGCAATGGATGAGGCCGGGAAATTGGCTACGCTTAATTTTGAATTAAGCCGCTAACCCCTACTCCCTATTAATTAGCTTGATAATAATCAATGTTCGTTCCTGCGAAAAAACGAGAATGCGTTTTTATTTGAAGGAATGAGCAATGACAAAAATAAAAAGCCAGGGAGACGGCCTTTTACCCGCTGTATCCCGACGTCAGTTTATCCAGGCCGGGTCGGCGCTTGCTGCCCTGCCGTTTGTCGCCCGCGTAGGCAAAGCAGAAGCGAGTGAAGGCACCGCCGCACAAGACGAGCCTGCGGAAAACATTATTCAGACCTGCAGCACATTTGACTGCGGGGGGAAGTGTGATATTCGGGCCCACGTCAACGATGGCGTGGTGACCCGAATTTCCACGCGCCCGGATAATGAGCTGGATCCGCAAATGCCGGTGATGCGCGCCTGCGTTCGTGGCCGGGCTTACCGGAAATTTGTTTACCATCCTGACCGTTTAAAATATCCGATGAAACGCGTGGGTAAGCGCGGTGAAGGAAAATTTGAACGTATTTCGTGGGATGAAGCTACCACGCTTATTGCCGAACGGTTAAAAACGATCACGCAACAATATGGCGCAGCCTCGCGCTATGTTCATGTGGGTACGGCGGTTTCCGGGGGCACCTTTTCCGGGGATAAGATGGTCCGTCGTTTGCTCAACTTAACCGGCGGATACCTTGAAAGCTATCATTCGGTCAGTATGGGCAATACAGCTGCCGCGACGCCTTACACCTACGGCACCGCCGCCAGCGGCAGTTCGCTGGATACACTGCAGGATACCCGGCTGGTGATCCTCTGGGGTCATAACCCAACGGAGACCATTTTTGGTCACAGCAACCACTATTTCCAGAGGATGAAGCAAAACGGCACGCGTTTTATCGTGGTCGATCCACGCTATTCAGATACCGTTTCATCCCTTGCCGATCAATGGATCCCCTTATTACCGACGACCGATAACGCGCTGATGGACGCGATGATGTACGTTATCGTCACGGAAAACCTGCACGATCGCGAATTTATTCAGCGCTATACGCTGGGCTTCGATGAAGCCTCAATGCCTGAAGGTGTGCCCGCCAACGAGTCTCTTGTCGCCTATCTGACCGGTGCGAAAGATGGAGTGGTGAAAACTCCCGAATGGGCAGAGCAAATTACCCATGTGCCAGCGCAGACCATCCGGCAGCTGGCACGCGACTATGCCACAACAAAACCTGCCGCGTTAATTCAGGGCTGGGGTCCACAGCGCCACAACTGCGGCGAACGCACCGCGCGTGGCTCTACGCTGCTGGCAACGCTGACGGGCAATGTTGGCGTAAAAGGTGGGTGGGCTGCAGGATATGGTGGTTGTGCCAACCGGAAATTTGCGGTCGGTCCTGACATGCCGGATAACCCGGTCAAAGCAAAAATATCGGTGATGAACTGGGTTCAGGCCGCTGACGATGCCTCACAGGTCACACCGGATGTCGGCCTGAAGGATGCTGAAAAGCTCGACAGTAATATCCGCATTCTGTTTTCTCTGGCGGGTAACTATCTTGCTAACCAGAACCCCGATCTGCACCAGGCGACACGGGTACTGGAAGACGAGTCGAAAATTCAGTTCATCGTGGCAAGCGATCTCTTCATGACGCCGAGTGCCCACTATGCCGATCTTCTGCTGCCGGAAACCAGCTTTATGGAACGCTGGAATATCGGTGAAACCTGGGGGACCGCAAGCTATCTGATCCTCTCGGAAAAGCTGATCAAACCCGAATTTGAACGCCGTTCAGACTATGACTGGCTGCGCGAAGTAGCCGCTAAGCTGGGTATCGAACCGGCCTTCAGCCAGGGGCGGGATGAAAAGGCGTGGATTGAACACATATGGGAGCAGACACGCCTGGCGATGCCAGAGGAAAACTTGCCTGACTTCGCGACGCTGCAAAAGACGCGGCAACATCTCTTCAAAAGCGCACCGTATGTCGCTTTTGAGGACAATATTCGGGACCCGCAAAATCATCCTTTCCCGACGCCATCCGGAAAAATTGAGATCTTCTCGAAGCGTCTTTACGACATGCATCACCCGGAAATCCCTGCGCTGTCGCATTACGTGCCAGCCCATGAAGGACCGGAGGATGAACTGGCGAAGACGTTCCCGTTACAGCTCATTACCTGGAAGGGGAAAAACCGCGCCAACTCCACTCAGTATGCCAACCCATGGCTGCTTGAGGTTCAACAGCAAAAGTTATGGATTAACCCACAGGACGCGCAAAAACGCGGTATTGCGCAGGGAGATACCGTGCGTATTCACAATGCACGGGGGATATGTGAAATCCCGGCCGAAGTCACGCCGCGCATCATTCCTGGCGTTGTTGCCATGCAAGCTGGCGCCTGGTGGCAGCCGGACGAGCGGGGCATTGATAAAGGTGGCTGCGCGAACGTGCTCAGCTCCGCCCGCATTACCGCACTTGCGAAAGGGAATTCTCATCAAACCATGCTGGTGGAGGTAGCAAAAGCATGAGTCAGTTTAAACACTACGCGCCGGTGAGCGACAAACAGCTGGGCTTCTATATCGACTCATCCCGCTGCTCGGGCTGCAAGGCCTGCCAGGTGGCATGCAAAGATAAAAACAACCTTGAACCCGGGCGTCGTTTCCGTCGCGTGTACGAAATCAACGGCGGGAATTTCATCCCAACCGGCCAGGGCGGCGTCAGCAATAACGTTTTTGCCTACACACTCTCTGTCTCCTGCAACCACTGTGCGGATCCTGTCTGCGCCAAAAACTGCCCGACCACCGCGATGCATAAGCGTCCGGGTGACGGCATCGTGCGCGTCGATACGGATAAGTGCGTCGGCTGTGGATACTGTGCGTGGTCATGCCCCTATGGCGCGCCGCAGCTCAACGAGCAGACCGGGCAGATGTCCAAATGCGATTTTTGCGTGGATCTGCAGGCGAAAGGCGAACAGCCTGTCTGCGTGGCAACCTGTCCCCTTGAAGCGATCAAATTCGGGCCGATTGATGAACTTCGGGCGAAATACGGTGTGGTCTGTGACGTGAAGGGATTGCCTGATTCCTCCATCACCAAACCTAACCTGGTGATCAAAGCACATCAGGGCGCAGAGAAAGAGGGGACACGTCATGCATGAGTTACCGTTGCTGATTTTTACCCTGTTCCTTCAGGGATCGGTAGGCGTTACGCTCTGGCTGGCGCTTGGAGACGCGCAGGCTTCGCCGCGTAACGCGCTGCTGCCTGCTGCCGGGGCATTCGTGCTGGCCTGCCTGGGGCTGCTCGCCTCGGCGCTGCATATGGGCTACCCGCTCAATGCTCTCAACGCGCTGCGCCACGTATCCAGCTCCTGGCTGAGCCGTGAGATTGTATTTGCCAGCCTTTACCTTGCGGCGCTTGGTCTTGCGACGCTGCTGATGTTCGCGAAAAAACCAGGCTGGAAGCCGCTTCTGGCGGTGGCGGGTCTTGTCGGGCTGGTGGACGTGTTCTGCATGGCGCAGATTTATATCCATACGTCGGTTGTCACCTGGCAGCACATCAACACGATGGTGCTGTTCATCGGCTCGGTGGGAATCATTGGCTCAGCCTGCGTGGCCGTTGGGGCGCCTTCCCGGATTAACCTGCGCGCGGCGGTTGTGATTATTACGCTGCTGGTGCTTGTGCGTCTGGTGATGCAGCCCGTCTGGCTGGCCGACATTACAGCCATGGACAACACCGTGGTGACATTCCCTCACGCTCCGTTACGGATGCTGGAGCAACTGCGCACGGTGCATCTGTTGAGCTGGTGCGTTTCCGTTGCGGGCATGCTGTGTTTTGCCGCGGGCGGTCTGAAGGCCGCGCGAGGCCCGGTGCTGCTGGGCAGCGCATTACTGATTGTGGGTGAGCTAATGCTGCGCTTCGTTTTCTTCAGTATTGGCTGATGGCCGGATTAACGCTTATCCCGGCGATGGACGTGACGCATGCGTGCGTTCGTCGCCGTTTCCGCCATACCTCCTGCCACGCCTGTGCGGACGCTTGCCCTGTGCAGGCGTTCTCTTTTACGGACTCGGGCGTTCTGATTGATGACAGCCGATGTATTGAATGCGGTGACTGCCTGTTTGTCTGCCCAGCCGGAGCCATTACCGGCATCGTACCGCGAAAACGCTTTTTGCGTGGAGATACGCTTGTCGGGCCGTTTGCGGAGCGCGCACCTGGAGTGAATGAGCTGCTACTGTGGCACGCGCAATACCGCGTTCGTTTTATCAGTATTGAGGTGGAGCACCATCCTGACTGGCTGCTGGCGCTTGCCCGGCTTAATCTTACGCTTCGCCGACGCGGTGAAGCGGCGTGGGCATTTAAGCTCATCCCGCACAACGAGGTGAATCTCGCCCGCCGTGCGCTAATGCACGTTCCCCGCGAGGATGTTCGTGCCTGTCGCGTCATGCCTGGCCTGCGTGAGTTGCGAAGGGCTTTTCCCGCGTTTAGCGAGGCAGAGATCGCTCTCGACGCCGGAAAGTGCGTGCTGTGCGGGGCGTGCTGGCGAAGCTGTCAGGAAAAGGCGATTCGTTTTGAGAACGCCAGTCTGAGGGTGGAAACCGAATATTGCACCGGTTGCGGTGGTTGTGAAGCGGTTTGCCAGCATGCGGCGATAAAAGTGACACAAACAGAGGGAACAGCGAAAACGGTAACCATGCCCGCATATGAGGCCATTTGCCAGACGTGCCGCCGTCAGTTCTGGTCATTTACGCCTGAAGAAAAGCAGTGCCCGCTCTGTTTCCACCATCACTATGGGATGCGAAATCTGTCCTGTTGCTAATCTTCGTCTCATTTTAAAAAAATGTTATGTATAACCATAGGCAATGGCGCTATTGCTCTTTATAATCCGCGCCACACCATACTCAGGTATGCAAAAACAACAGAACATTTTACAGAGGTTATCAATGGCTATTGAACGTACTTTTTCCATCATCAAACCAAACGCGGTGGCAAAAAACGTTATTGGCAGCATCTTCGCTCGCTTTGAATCAGCAGGGTTTAAGATCGTTGGCACCAAAATGCTGCATCTGACCGTTGAGCAGGCTCGCGGTTTCTACGCTGAGCATGAAGGTCGCCCATTCTTTGACGGTCTGGTTGAGTTCATGACCTCTGGCCCGATCGTGGTATCCGTGCTGGAAGGCGAAAATGCGGTACAGCGTCACCGTGACCTGCTGGGTGCAACCAACCCGGATAACGCGCTGGCAGGTACGCTGCGCGCTGACTACGCTGACAGCTTCACCGAGAACGGCACCCACGGTTCTGACTCTGTTGAATCTGCAGCGCGCGAAATCGCTTTCTTCTTCGCAGAAGGCGAAGTGTGTCCACGTACCCGTTAATTTAACGGTTTCGTTTACACATTATTTTCGTAAATGCCACGTGCAAACGTGGCATCCCTGCGCCAGACTTTGTACAATGCAACGCCCCGGACGAGCAGAACGCTTTCCGGGGCGTTTCTTTTCAACCCTCCATGGGCCATAACGTGTAACAACGAGGCCGGAAAATATTATGTCTGAATTAGTGAATACCTCCGAAGTCGCCACGCCTGCGGTTCCAAATAAAAATGGAAAAATTAACCTGCTGGATCTGAACCGTCAGCAGATGCGCGAGTTCTTTAAAGAGTTGGGCGAGAAGCCGTTTCGTGCCGATCAGGTCATGAAATGGATGTACCACTATTGCAGCGACAACTTTGATGACATGACTGACATCAACAAAGTGCTGCGCAACAAGCTCAAAGAAGTGGCTGAAATCCGCGCACCGGAAGTGGTGGAAGAACAACGCTCTTCAGATGGCACCATCAAATGGGCGATTGCCGTTGGCGATCAGCGTGTTGAAACCGTGTATATCCCGGAAGACGATCGCGCCACGCTGTGCGTCTCTTCTCAGGTTGGCTGTGCGCTGGAGTGCAAATTCTGCTCAACCGCGCAGCAAGGTTTTAACCGTAACCTGCGTGTATCGGAAATCATTGGCCAGGTCTGGCGTGCCGCGAAAATCGTTGGCGCGGCGAAAGTGACCGGAACCCGCCCCATTACCAACGTGGTGATGATGGGGATGGGTGAACCGCTGCTGAACCTGACTAACGTGGTTCCGGCAATGGAAATCATGCTGGACGATTTCGGTTTTGGCCTCTCCAAACGTCGCGTGACGCTCTCTACATCAGGCGTGGTTCCGGCTCTGGATAAGCTGGGCGACATGATTGATGTGGCGCTGGCCATCTCTCTGCATGCGCCAAACGATGAAATCCGCGACGAAATTGTGCCGATCAACAAAAAGTACAATATCGAAACCTTCCTGGCGGCGGTGCGTCGCTACCTGGAAAAATCCAACGCCAACCAGGGCCGCGTAACCATCGAGTACGTGATGCTCGACCACGTGAACGACGGTACCGAGCATGCGCATGAACTGGCTGCACTGCTGAAAGATACGCCGTGCAAAATTAACCTGATCCCATGGAACCCGTTCCCGGGAGCGCCGTATGGCCGCAGCTCGAACAGCCGTATCGACCGTTTCTCGAAGGTGTTGATGGAGTACGGTTTCACCACCATCGTGCGTAAAACCCGTGGTGATGATATCGATGCCGCATGCGGTCAGCTGGCGGGTGATGTGATTGACCGAACCAAACGTACCCTGCGTAAACGCATGCAGGGCGAGACGATTGCGGTCAAAGCTGTTTGATTATTATGCAATCACGGCGCATTATTGCGCCGTGAAGCATAATCTGACTGAATAATCAGTCAGATTCGTGATGACTGAGTAATAATTACGGTGCGTTTCATACGACTTTCGGGCAGTATGTAACGACGTAACAACAGTTTAGCTTCACGGGCAGGGCGCACTGTCATCTCCGGGCTGACAGTCTTATACTGACTGTTCAAGGTTAACTGACCAGAAGTTTCGCGGTGCGGGTGGCATTGTGACTCACCGGCACCTGAACCCTTATTTTTCACGTACCAGTAGTTGTAGCGAATGAATACTGAAGCCACTCACGACCAACATGAAGCACTCTCCACTGGCGTTCGTCTTCGCAACGCCCGTGAACAACTCGGACTCAGCCAGCAAGCCGTTGCAGAACGCTTGTGCCTGAAGGTTTCCACGGTTCGCGATATTGAAGAAGATAAGGCACCTGCCGATCTGGCTTCAACATTCTTGCGCGGGTATATCCGCTCTTACGCAAAACTGGTGCACATCCCCGAAGACGAATTACTGCCAATGATGGAGAAGCAGGCACCGGTTCGTGCAGCCAAAGTTGCACCGATGCAGAGCTTCTCTTTGGGCAAACGTCGTAAAAAACGTGATGGCTGGCTGATGAGCTTCACCTGGCTGGTGCTGTTTGTGGTGGTCGGCCTGACCGGCGCATGGTGGTGGCAAAACCACAAGGCGCAGCAGGAAGAGATCACCACGATGGCCGATCAATCCTCTGCCGAACTTAACCAGGCCGGAAACGGTAACGCGCAGAGCGTTCCACTGAGCAATGAAAGCGCGGCAACGTCCAGCGAGCCACAAACCGCGACGACCGATACGCCAGCTACCGACGCTGCGCAGACCCCAGTGGCAACGGCTAACACGTCAGCGCCTCAGACGCAGGCTCCAGCGCAGGATCAAAACGCGGTGGTTGCACCTTCTCAGGCTCCTGTGGATACCGCAACGAACGCACCGGCGGCGAACACCGCTGCACCTCTGCCGACCGATCAGGCCGGTGTCGCAACGCCCGCGGTTGACCCTAACGCGCTGGTGATGAATTTCACTGCTGACTGCTGGTTAGAAGTCACTGACGCAACAGGTAAAAAACTGTTCAGCGGCCTGCAGCGTAAAGATGGCACGTTAAACCTAACCGGTCAGGCACCGTATAAACTTAAAATCGGCGCTCCGGCAGCGGTACAGATCCAGTATCAAGGAAAACCTGTCGATCTGAGCCGCTTTATCAGAACTAACCAGGTTGCACGTCTTACCGTTAATGCCGAACAATCAGCAGCACAGTAACAGACGGGCTACGCGGGAGATTTTTCATGCATAACCAGGCTCCGATTCAACGTAGAAAATCAAAACGGATTTACGTTGGGAATGTGCCAATCGGCGATGGGGCGCCTATCGCCGTCCAGTCGATGACCAATACGCGCACCACGGATGTGGAAGCGACGGTCAACCAAATCAAAGCCTTAGAACGCGTAGGCGCGGACATTGTTCGCGTCTCCGTGCCGACCATGGACGCCGCAGAGGCGTTCAAACTGATCAAACAGCAGGTCAGTGTGCCGCTGGTTGCAGACATCCACTTCGACTACCGCATTGCGCTTAAAGTTGCCGAATACGGCGTCGACTGCCTGCGTATTAACCCAGGCAACATCGGTAACGAAGAGCGTATCCGCATGGTGGTGGACTGCGCACGCGATAAGAACATCCCCATCCGTATCGGCGTGAACGCCGGTTCTCTGGAAAAAGATCTGCAGGAAAAGTACGGCGAACCCACGCCGCAGGCGCTGCTTGAATCCGCGATGCGTCACGTTGATCATCTGGATCGTCTTAACTTCGATCAGTTCAAGGTCAGCGTAAAAGCCTCCGATGTCTTCCTGGCGGTAGAGTCCTATCGTCTGCTGGCAAAGGAGATCGATCAGCCCCTGCACCTTGGGATCACCGAAGCGGGTGGCCTGCGCAGTGGCTCTGTCAAATCAGCCATCGGCCTGGGTCTGCTGCTCTCGGAAGGGATCGGCGACACCCTGCGCGTTTCGCTGGCGGCCGATCCGGTCGAAGAGATCAAAGTTGGCTTCGACATCCTGAAATCACTGCGTATCCGCGCACGTGGGATCAACTTCATTGCCTGTCCAACCTGTTCACGTCAGGAGTTTGACGTCATCGGAACCGTGAATGCCCTGGAGCAACGTCTTGAAGACATCATCACCCCAATGGACGTCTCCATCATCGGTTGTGTGGTGAATGGCCCGGGTGAAGCGCTGGTGTCAACGCTGGGCGTCACCGGCGGTAACAAGAAAAGTGGTCTCTATGAAGATGGCGTTCGTAAAGATCGTCTGGATAATAGTGATATGATCGACCAGCTTGAAGCGCGCATTCGTGCCAAAGCGTCGATGATGGACGAAGCGCAGCGCATCAGCGTTCAGCAGGTTGAAAAATAACGTGATGGGAAGCGAAGTGCTTCCCATGTATGATTGAACCCATTCTTTGGGTTCTTTTTTGTATATAGAAAGAGAATAAACGTGGCAAAAAACATTCAAGCCATCCGCGGCATGAACGATTATCTGCCTGGCGAAACCGCCATCTGGCAGCGCATTGAAGGCACACTGAAACAGGTGCTCGGCAGCTACGGTTACAGCGAAATCCGTTTGCCGATTGTAGAGCAGACCCCGTTATTCAAACGCGCGATCGGCGAAGTGACCGACGTGGTTGAAAAAGAGATGTACACCTTTGAGGACCGCAACGGCGACAGCCTGACGCTGCGTCCTGAAGGTACGGCGGGCTGCGTACGCGCCGGCATCGAACATGGTCTCCTGTACAATCAGGAGCAGCGCCTGTGGTATATCGGCCCGATGTTCCGCCACGAACGTCCGCAGAAAGGTCGTTATCGCCAGTTCAACCAGCTGGGTGTGGAAGTGTTTGGCCTGCAAGGCCCCGACATTGACGCTGAGCTGATCATGCTGACCGCCCGCTGGTGGCGTGCGCTGGGCATCTCTGAGCACGTCTCTCTGGAGCTGAACTCTATCGGCTCTCTGGAAGCGCGTGCCAACTACCGCGATGCGCTGGTGGCATTCCTTGAAGAGCACAAAGAGAAGCTGGACGAAGACTGCAAACGTCGTATGTACAGCAACCCGCTGCGCGTGCTTGATTCCAAAAATCCGGACGTGCAGGCGCTGCTGAACGATGCGCCTGCATTAGGCGATTATCTGGACGACGAGTCTCGCGAACACTTTGCTGGTCTTTGCAAACTGCTCGAAGCAGCAGGCATTGCCTATACCGTTAATCAGCGCCTGGTGCGCGGTCTGGACTACTATAACCGTACCGTGTTTGAGTGGGTTACCACCAGCCTCGGTTCGCAGGGCACCGTGTGTGCTGGCGGCCGTTATGACGGTCTGGTTGAGCAGCTTGGCGGCCGTGCCGCGCCTGCGGTTGGCTTCGCAATGGGCCTTGAGCGACTTGTTTTGCTGGTTCAGGCAGTTAATCCGGAATTTAAAGCAGATTCCGTTGTCGATATATACCTGGTGGCCTCAGGCGCGGAAACGCAGTCTGCGGCGATGCAGCTTGCTGAACGCGTGCGCGATGCACTGCCGGAGGTTAAGCTGATGACCAACCATGGCGGCGGCAACTTCAAAAAACAGTTTGCTCGTGCCGATAAGTGGGGCGCAAGTATTGCACTGGTGCTGGGTGAGTCCGAAGTGGCCAACGGCGAAGTGGTAGTGAAAGACCTGCGCTCTGGTGAGCAGACAACGGTAACGCAGGACGGCGTTGCGGCGCACTTGCGCACTCTATTGGGCTAAGGAGAAGGACTGCGTGGAAATTTACGAGAACGAACACGACCAGGTCGACGCGATCAAACGCTTCTTTGCTGAAAACGGCAAAGCGCTGGTTGTTGGGGTGATTTTAGGTGTAGGTGCATTGATTGGCTGGCGCTACTGGAACAATCATCAGGCGGATTCCGCGCGCGGCGCGTCTCTGTCCTATGAAAATATCGTGAGCGCCATTCGTGCCGATCAGCCGCAAACGCTGACGGCAGCAGAGAAATTTGCCGCTGACAACAAAAACACCTACGGTGCGCTGGCCGCGCTGGAAGTGGCTCAGCAGTACATTGATAAGAACGAACTGGATAAAGCGGCTGCCCAGCTGTCGCAGGGGCTTGCAGCCGCCAGCGATGACAACCTGAAAGCGGTTATCAATCTGCGCCTGGCCCGTATCCAGGTTCAGCAGAAAAAAGCTGATGAAGCGCTGAAAACGCTCGATACCATCAAAGGCGAAGGTTTTGCTGCCATCGTTGCCGATCTGCGCGGTGAAGCACTACTGAGCAAAGGTGATAAAGCGGGCGCGCGTAAAGCGTGGCAAGCTGGTGTAGATAGCAATGCATCCCCTGCGCTGAGCGAAATGATGCAGATGAAAATAAATAATTTGTCCGTCTGAGAGGGACCCGATGCAATTGCGTAAATTACTTCTGCCAGGACTGCTTTCTGTTACGTTATTGAGTGGCTGTTCACTGTTCAGTGGCGAAGAAGACGTTGTGAAAATGTCCCCGCTGCCGACGGTTGAAAACCAGTTTACCCCGTCAACCGCGTGGAGTACTTCCGTGGGGGATGGAATTGGTGATTTCTATTCCAACCTGCACCCGGCTTTTGCTGACAGCGTTATCTATGCGGCTGACCGTAAAGGTACCGTAAAAGCGCTTAACGCCGATGACGGAAAAGAAGTGTGGTCCGTTAACCTGGCGGAAAAAGACGGCTGGTTCTCCCGTAAACCTGCACTGCTGTCTGGCGGCCTGACCGTTGCCGGTGGTCACGTATACGTGGGAAGCGAAAAAGCACAGGTCTATGCCCTGAACACCAGCGACGGTTCTGTTGCCTGGCAAACCACGGTTGCCGGTGAGTCTCTGTCTCGTCCGGTGGTGAGCGACGGCCTGGTGCTGATCCACACCAGCAACGGCCAGCTGCAGGCGCTGAATGAAGCCGATGGTCTGGTGAAGTGGACCGTCAACCTGGATATGCCATCACTCTCCCTGCGCGGCGAATCTGCTCCGGCGACAGCCTTTGGTGCTGCCATTGTGGGTGGCGATAACGGTCGCGTGAGCGCGGTGCTGATGCAGCAAGGTCAGATGATCTGGCAGCAGCGTATCTCTCAGGCGACGGGGTCAACTGAAATCGACCGTCTGAACGACGTCGACACGACGCCTGTTATCGTCAACGGTGTGGTTTATGCGCTGGCGTACAACGGCAACCTGACCGCGCTCGATCTGCGCAGTGGCCAGATCATGTGGAAACGTGAACTGGGCTCAGTGAATGATTTCATTGTTGATGGTAACCGTATCTATATGGTTGACCAGAACGACCGTCTGCTGGCGCTGAGCACCGATGGCGGCGTGACGCTGTGGACGCAAAGCGATCTGCTGCACCGTCTGCTGACCGCACCGGCGCTGTACAACGGTAGCCTGGTGGTGGGTGATAGCGAAGGCTACATGCACTGGATCGATCCGGAGACGGGCCGCTTTACTGCGCAGCAAAAAGTCGACAGCTCTGGCTTCCTCACCGACCCGGTTGTGGCTGACGGCAAACTGCTGATTCAGGCAAAAGACGGCACGCTGTACGCGATCACGCGTTAATTGCCCGGCGGTTGTAGTATACTAAACGGCTCCTGTTCACTCAGGAGCCGTTTTGACATTTTTAAAAACGCTGCGAAAGCGACGTTATTTTGAATTTTATGAGGCTTCAAACATGGTACCTGTGGTCGCGCTTGTCGGGCGCCCTAACGTTGGAAAATCCACTCTTTTTAACCGTTTAACACGCACCCGTGATGCGCTGGTTGCGGATTTCCCGGGGCTGACGCGTGACCGTAAGTACGGTCGTGCAGAGGTGGAAGGACGCGAGTTCATCTGTATTGATACCGGTGGTATCGACGGGACAGAAGACGGCGTTGAAACCCGCATGGCGGAGCAGTCTCTGCTGGCCATCGAAGAGGCAGACGTGGTGCTGTTTATGGTGGATGCCCGTGCTGGCCTGATGCCTGCGGATTCCGCCATTGCTAAACATCTGCGTTCGCGTGAAAAACCGACCTTCCTGGTGGCGAACAAAACTGATGGTATCGATGCCGATCAGGCGATCGCCGATTTCTGGTCTTTAGGTCTGGGTGATATCTACCCGATCGCCGCATCGCATGGCCGCGGCGTGACCAGCCTGCTGGAAACCGTTCTGCTGCCGTGGGTTGACGAAGTGAACCCGCCGGAAGAG
The DNA here is from genome assembly GCF_057320385.1 of Enterobacter cloacae complex sp. 394F7. Taxonomy (NCBI): domain Bacteria; kingdom Pseudomonadati; phylum Pseudomonadota; class Gammaproteobacteria; order Enterobacterales; family Enterobacteriaceae; genus Enterobacter; species Enterobacter cloacae complex sp. 394F7. Next base: position 73,860 of record NZ_JBXWCS010000012.1, read on the forward strand.
GTGGACGAAGACGCGGCATACTGGGCGCAGTTCGAAGACGGTGAAGAAGGCGAAGAAGAAGAGCCTGAAGAGACATTCAACCCACAGGATCTGCCGATTAAACTGGCCATTGTGGGGCGTCCAAACGTTGGTAAGTCTACGCTTACTAACCGTATTCTGGGTGAAGAGCGTGTGGTGGTATACGACATGCCTGGCACCACCCGTGACAGCATCTACATCCCGATGGAGCGTGATGAGCGTGAGTATGTGCTCATCGACACTGCGGGCGTGCGTAAGCGCGGAAAAATCACCGATGTGGTGGAGAAATTCTCCGTCATCAAAACCCTGCAGGCGATTGAAGATGCCAACGTTGTGCTGCTGGTTATCGACGCGCGTGAAGGTATCTCCGATCAGGACTTGTCGCTGCTCGGCTTTATCCTCAATAGTGGGCGCTCACTGGTTATCGTGGTGAACAAATGGGATGGCCTGAGCAATGAAGTTCGTGAGCAGGTGAAAGAGACGCTGGACTTCCGTCTGGGCTTCATCGACTTTGCTCGCGTGCACTTTATCTCTGCGCTGCACGGCAGCGGTGTGGGTAACCTGTTCGACTCCGTGCGTGAAGCGTATGACAGCTCCACCCGTCGTCAGAGCACCGCTATGCTGACCCGCATCATGAACATGGCAGCAGAAGACCATCAGCCGCCGCTGGTACGTGGCCGTCGCGTGAAGCTGAAATACGCCCACGCCGGTGGTTATAACCCGCCAATCGTGGTGATTCACGGCAACCAGGTGAAAGACCTGCCGGATTCCTACAAGCGTTATCTGATGAACTACTTCCGTAAATCGCTGGACGTGATGGGCACCCCTATCCGTATCCAGTTCAAGGAAGGGGATAACCCGTTTGCCAACAAGCGCAACACCCTGACGCCAAACCAGATGCGTAAGCGTAAGCGTTTGATTAAGCACATCAAGAAAAGCAAATAAGCTTTCATCGTAAATTGCTAGCTATCATAAGCATCCTAAAGCCCGAATATTTCGGGCTTTTTTGTTTTTAGGGGCTATCATAAGAGTACAGGAAAGTGCATCCTTTAGGTGTACAAAGAGGTGTACCCAGCATGCTGTTATGTCGTTTTGGGTACACCTTTACGCTTTTGGGTACACTTTTAGATGTACCAGTAGATTGCTAGGTATACGTGCATGCCAAAACTTACCGATATGCAGATCCGAGCGTGGATCAAGAGTGGCGAACGATTCGAGGGTAGGTCCGATGGCGAAGGACTTTATCTCCGCTTTCGCAAAGAAGACAAAACTCCATTCTGGCGTTTTCGATACAAACTTGCCGGCAAGCCCCGGACCTTAATGATTGGTTCTTATTCTGTTATCTCGCTTGCTAAAGCAAGGGAGATTGCTAAGGAACTTGCAGCCCGTGTTGCTCTTGGGCATGACGTGGCTGCAGAGAAGCAACAACGCAAGGCTGAAGCGATAGCGAAAATTGAAGCTGAAAAGAACGCTATCCACGTTTCTGAACTTGCAGCGGAGTATTACTCTCGTCAGATCGAGCCTACGTACAAGCATCCAGAGCTTTTCCTCGCTAGCCTGCAAAAGAATATTGTGGCCTGAATTGGAAAAATGAAGGTCGAGGAAGTTCGCCCCGCCACGTTGATAGTGTTCTTCAAGACGTTCTTAAGCGTGGGTCGCCCACAGTCGCTAATGACGTTCTCCGTATGCTCAAACGCCTGTTTGACTTCGCGGTCGTTCGAGGCATGATTGATGTTAATCCTGCTATATCATTCGGCTCAAAAGATGCTGGGGGAAAGGAGAAGGGAAGAAAGCGGGCATTGAGTCGTGATGAGCTAGTAATGTTCTTTAAAGCGCTGCGTAGTGGGCAAGGAATCAGCAGGGAAAATGAGCTAGTTTTTAAACTTATTTTGGCGCTGGGTGTGCGCAAAATGGAGTTATGTGCTGCTGAATGGACTGAGTTCGATCTTGAGAAGGGCGTCTGGCATCTTCCCGGCTCAAGAGCAAAGAATGGCGATGACATTGATATACCATTGGCGCAGTCGGTGATCGAGTGGATAAAAGAAATAAGACTTTTTGCTGGAAACAGCCGTTGGTTTATACCCGGCAGGAGAGCCAGTAGCAGAATTCACATTAGCCGAGCAACTCTCAATATGGTCATGCCGTCTGTGTTGAGGGAAATGCATGGAATCGAGCCGTTCAGTATTCATGACTTGCGCCGTACTATGCGCACTCAAATGGCGGCGTTAGGCATTGCTCCTTTGATAGCCGAGCGTTGCTTAAACCATAAAATCCCCGGCGTTGAAGGTATCTATAACCGGCACCAGTACTTCGAAGAGAGAAAAGCTGCATTATCGTGTTGGGCCGAATTAATGGTGACGTTGGAAAGAGGGGATAACTGAGGAGTTATGACATCTAAAGTGAAAGGGAGTAAAGCATGAAAGACATCTTGAGGAAATCACCAATTGAGAGGTTATGTGCTTCTGTATCCATCACGCCACAGGAAATGGCATTGGCACTCGCCGGTTTGAATCCACTAATGCGTCTCAGTGATGTACCCCCTGAGCACTCTGACTATGTTGATCTTACTCGCAAATCAATTGCGAGGGCGCTAAAAGTTCACAGGGATAAAAAAATAACTACAGATGAAGCTTGTAACGCCTTAGACATTTTTTTAGCTGCTTTCCCGTTCGTTGAAGAAAGTACACCCGAAGTAATCGCTCAAAAAGTTAAAGAAGCTATTGATGATTTGCGCGGCACTAAAGGATGGGAGGAGAAGGCTCGTAATTTAGGTGGGCTGCAGCTTATTAATTACATAAAAGAAACAAACAGAAGTGGACGTGGCCAGCACCGTAAACAAGATGAACAGGAAGGAACGATGAAGATGATGGGGGTTCTCATTCATCTCTTAGTTAAAAAGTCCGGGGCATCCTCATATCTTAACTCGGGAAAGCCAAATATAAGCGCTATTTATAGTGACGTATTGGAATTGTTAGAATCTGAAGGTTTATCAACGAAAGGCATAAGCCGAGCAGCATTTGCAGCAAAGGCAAAACAGGCGCTATTAGCGATGTATGCTGCAGAATAGAGTTTAGTTTGAGTGCCCGTTGCGTATTTGCACGAAGACGAAATGGGCATCTTATCGGTTTTTATTACTCAATATTTATCCGCTTTACTTAGCTGTTCCGCATCAAAAAAATCTAATTCATTTCCTGATCTCCTCCTTGATATCCACTTACCCTTTTATGTCATGGTTAGCCCCCTGTATTACTTAGAGCACTTTTACGCAGTTTTATGATGTTGTGGGCTATTGAATATTGTTGGATGACGTTGAATGATGTTGAGTGATACGACGTTATGCATTGGTACGTTAAGTCTTCTCATATAACCTCACTGCAAGTCATAACTGGGCATTAACGGCCAATAACAGTCATTAACAGCCAATGTAACCCATTGAGTTACATGTGATGAGCATACATACCAAATGATACCTAGAGATACCTAGACCTACAAAAAGATGTAAAGCGTTGATAACTCATCATGTTCGTTTGACGTGTAATGTCCTGTTTTATAAGAGTGATATTTCCGGAGGTCACCTTTTTTTTCAAAAGATATTGATTTTTTCAAAAGAAACATAATTTCTTTCAAAAGAATCTATTTATGCTGGAAATGCTGCGTAAGGAATCATTAAACTTCATCTAACCTAACCAGCTATCACAGGAGCATAAAAATGTTGGAAAAACAGGAAGTTTACTCAGCTATTCCTACTGAAGGTTACATCCGTCGTTTCCGTATGCCTGCGTTGCTTGGGGTATCCATGCCCACAATTGATCGTTGGGTCAAAAATGGAATCTTGCCACGTCCCCTCAAGTTGAGTGACAACGTGACTGCTTTTGATGCGCTGGAGATTAATCGCTGGCTAGAAGAGCGGCGCAAAGCTAACTGAGTCAGATCTTCACTTCTGTAAATTAGATTCGAGGAAAAGTATGAAATCAAATAATGGCCTTAATGGTCAGGGCTTCCCTCACCCTGAAAACTGTAGTGATGATATTTCCGTTATCAATTTTGAGGGGCTAAAAGTTCGCATTGTTAAGCTCAATGGTGAACCGTGGTTCGTTGCAAAGGATGTTTGCGCGGCGCTGGAATTATCCAATTCGCGTATGGCGTTGCAGGCTCTGGATGATGACGAGAGAAATACCGTAACTTTAACTTACGGTATTCGTGGAAACCCAAATCATAGTGCTGTCTCTGAATCTGGTTTCTACAAACTGATCGCCTGTAGCCGCAAAGCTACTACGGCAGGCACATTCGCCCATCGTTTCAGTAATTGGGTATTTCGCGAGGTGATTCCCTCAATCCGCAAAACTGGCTCTTATGGCGTGCCGTTCGTGTTCCTGAACGATTTTAGCCGGCGTATGGCAGCCTATCAGCAGGAGGCCAGTAAACGCGGTTATAAGTTGCAGCAATGTAAGGGTGCTAAAGAGGCTCTTGAGCGCGAGGAGATTCAACTATGGCGTAAGTATCAGCCTGAGCTGTTAGGTGAAGATGTTCACGAGCCGTTCACTGAGGTTCGCCCAGCTACGGATGGAAACAACAATCGGGTTCATGAATAACTTGCGTGCTCTTGCGATGTAGAGCACTCAAAATAAGTTTGTCGCGACAGCTCACTAAACAATTCAAAAAGGTTAATGCCATGAAGAACAATTATGCCCGTCTGGGGCAGGGCTTCGCTCGCAGCGAAAGCAGCCAATTAATTATTCCCCGTAGCAAGGGCGAGGATCTCTCCGTCGCCCCCTGCGATAATCAATTTTTGTTTAGTAATTTTTCGCAACTTTGCTTCAGCACGTCTTTTTCGTTACTTCCGCAAGCGCTCTCACTGCTGAGGCATGATTTGAGTGCGAATACTGCTATTAATAAGACGAGAAGACCAAGCAGGATTTTTTTCATTATTTACTCTTTAGGGGCAATTCCACGCTGTTGGAGTTCTTTGCGAACGATCCTCTTCAGCCACGCGGCTAGCGACTCATCACCATCCTGCTGTTGCGCCCGTTCCATCATTTCTCGCAGTTCTGGATCCAGCCGAAATTGGAATGGAGGATTACCACGTCTCTCGTTTTTGTGTGTTGACACGTTAATTACACCCGATGTAATGTGTTTATGTGTGATGACACATTACACACAGAAGTTAAAAAAAACAACGCCCCGAAGTGCGGGAACACTTTCAGGGCGTCTGACCACAACGTTAGAGGGACTAACATTATGGCTTACACTAAGTCTACCCAAACACGCCCTGAATTTACATGGCGTTTTCTCACCGTGGGTGAATTCACAAATCAGATCGTTAACGTTACTGCTTCCACTGAACGCGAAGCACGCGAAAAAACGCCTGCAGGATGTGTCTGTATTCTGGCGTGTCGTTTTCGTCTTGAGGAGGTACAGCATGTTTAACCTCCAGACCCTGACAGCAAAAGCACGCGAGCTGCGCGGCAACGTGGTAAAAGCAACTACCACGAAAGGCACCCGCACCATGACCCCCGTTTACGAACGGGAAGAGCAGCGCAAACTGCGTGAACGCATCCAGCAGACTCAGCCGGACTGGGTTTTACTCTGGTGGGATATTGCGACCGTTACCGGCTGGCGTACCAGCGACGTGTGCAACTTCCGTTACTCCTGCATCAACTGGGAAACCGGCATTGCAACAATCATCGTAGCGAAGCAGACCAAAGCAGCGGAAGCCAGAGCTACCCTGAAGGGGATCGAGATTGTTCGCCAGCAGCGCAAGGACGCTGCCGGCTTGCTGGCGATCACATTGGGTACATGCACTGGGATAGCGTGAGCTGCGACGAACTGGCCGCCGGCATGACGGAAGAAGAACAGGCGATCGTGTTTGAGCTGGTGGCAAAGGCTGAAGTGAAGCACGACACCAAACAGCTGCCGCCGGGCATCATCAAACGACTGCGCGAACGTATGGAGCGCAATCTTATCGGTGTCGACCTGGTATTTTCCCGCAGCCAGATTGAAAATAACCGTTGCTTCATAGTGTCTATTTTTGTTTGAAAAATTGATATGATGGGCACCTATTTTCGTTTCAGCAGACTTCACCATTAATCTTTAGAGCGCATGCAGGAAATCACTATGAAGTCATTAGACCCATTTTCTATCGTAATTGCTTTGAATCATCTATCAGATGTTGTTGCTACAGCTAGTAATGTGAATATTTTCAAAGACTATTTCATGCCTATTTTTGTTGTCTTTCTTTCTGCCGCGACAGCCTATCTCATTGCTATAAAGGGTTATCATTATCAAGAGTTGTTCAGAAATGAAAGAAATAAAGCTGCAACCTTCAATGCGATAATACTTCAGATGCAAGGCATGCATGCCAATCTAATTACTCTTAAGCAGAATTATTTTAGAAGAATTAAAACCCATCCAGTGCAGCGTGCAGTAAGTTTTCCTTTTATACCTTTGCGTATGGAAAATGTATCTTTGAATTTGAGTGAGTTAGCGCAGCTTTTACTTGATGCAGAGTCTGAGGCAGATGATAAACCATGGTTGCAAATAAGATCTTTTCTAGCGACTTATGCTAATTACAATATGATCATCGATTTGCTAGCAATCAGAAATAAACTAGATGAAGCTGTTAAGCCTCAATTGCATACATTAGTAAATAATTCTGATGATACAGGGCAAATAATAATAAAAGATGTGATTGAAACTTTAGATAATGTTTTGCTAATGAAATATATAGACATTACAGAGTGTTTAATTAGGCAAGTTGATGATTTAATAATCACTATAGATGACTTTAATAATAATTTTCCTTCATATGCTGTATACTTGCTGAGGAAAAAATATCTAAAAGGTTATGTTCATATTAAATGCTATCAGAACGACACGGAGTTTTACAAACAGTCTATAACAAGATGCAATGAAGTTAATCTTGATACACTAGGTAAAATGATGAAGTTCGATGAACAAAAGGTTAAAGCCAAGTACATCGATTCTTCAGTGGTGATCGTAACGCCGAAATCTTAAAAAATTGCTTACTAACAAATATTAAAAAAACCGTAACTCGTAGTGAGTTCTACTTGATGTTAAAGATGTGGAACAGTTTTAAACAATCTGACATTCGGTATGAACAGAACCATTTCAGTGGGGTTTTGGTTCATGCGTAGCATGGTTGTTGCCGTTCCTTCATAAAGGATAGAGTGTTTAGTCTATCTTATTTCCTGAAAACTCTAAGTATTTTCGTTGATTAAATTCATTTAAATACATCTTGATCAGCTCTTTATTTTTGCCAAATATCGTTTTGCATGAGGCATTTGCTATCTTACAATTAAGCATATGAACGTTATCATTGTTTAGTTGATGGCTAGAAAAATATTTTTCGTTACTAGTTAGTATTAAAAGGGCTTTGCGACTAGAAAGTGGATAGTAATAGTCAATTGATTTACCTTCACTTCCATCTGGATGTAAATTTATTACTGGCTGGTCAGATGTGATGAAGTCAATAGTTGAAATGTTTTCCAGTAGAATTGTTTTTCGGTTAGTATTCAATGACATATCATAAGAAAGGTTTGTGCCCATAAATGAACACATAAACCACCAATTTCTATTATAAAAATCTTTCAAACGCTCTAGTACCTGTGGTTTGCCGGGAGTTTTATCTAAGGCAAGTATGAATAATTTCTTCATTTTCAATGTTCTAGAAAACTGATACCCTAAGAAATAGCAGAAGTCATAATATGTTTCTTTGTCTTCCAAATAAGAAAGGTTATCTTTCTTTAACTCACTTAGGATCTCTACGGCTCTTGATTCCAATTGAGATAAGTAATTTTCAAAGAGGTTGCATTGCATAATTTCCTCTAAGTTTAGACCAAGCTTGTCTTTAACTCTCGGTGCTAAGAGTGATATGATCTTTTGTCCTTCAAATATCATATTTACAAAGTCCAAGTGAATTTTCCTTAAAACATCATTTGATTTGCTTACCATCAGGTTGATTAATTCTTTGTCACTTTCTTGAAGCTCACCCATTTTGTAGAAGTTTTTCTCGAAGCCGAGACCTCTCACACTATCGCAGGCGATATTAGATTTCTTTGTTATGTACCAAATGTTAGTACCATCAATGGTCCAGTCTCGAAGGTAATGAGCCCATACATAGTGGTGTTTGGTTTTTTTCTCAAAAATTTTCATTGGATTCCCTTCATTAGCAAAGAAAGTGAGCATTTTTAATGCAATCTTACACTTAGTGTCATCAGTCAACTAGACCCCTAATAGTTAACAATGGTCATTTCCGTTGTACCCAAGGGTGTACACACACCAGACGTTAAATGTAAATGCTATTTAAATAACAGATGGTTAATAAGGTAATGGGCTTTCACATTAAGAAAAGCAAATAAGCTTTGCGATCTTACAAAAACCCGCGCCTGTCGCGGGTTTTTTTTCGCCCATACAAAACGCCTGCCTTCCTTGTGTGAAGTCAATCACTATTCGCTTTTAACCATGTTTAAATCTAAGAAAGTAGACAATCGTCGAATTTTCATCTTAAAGTCCAGGGTCTGGTACTAGACAAAACTAGCGCCTGGTTATCAAATGGTTAACTCATTTTTCGCCGCATGTAAAAAATCGGTCAGATACGTAACTGGCCGGCGTACGCGCGGTGCTTTCAGCACAACGACATACCTTTTGGGAGAATTATGCAATCCTCTGTTAATCAAAAAGAAAGCCGAACGTTCTTCGGCCATCCTTATCCGCTCGGTTCGCTGTTCTTTACCGAGATGTGGGAGCGTTTCTCGTTTTACGGCATTCGTCCGTTACTGATCCTCTTTATGGCCGCCACTGTCTATGACGGCGGCATGGGGCTGGCGCGTGAAAACGCCTCGGCGATTGTCGGTATCTTCGCCGGTACCATGTACCTGGCCGCGCTGCCGGGTGGATGGCTGGCCGATAACTGGCTCGGCCAGCAGCGAGCCGTGTGGTACGGTTCGATTCTGATTGCGCTCGGCCACCTGTCGATTGCGCTCTCGGCGGTGATGGGGAACAACCTGTTCTTTATCGGCCTGATGTTTATTGTGCTGGGATCGGGCCTGTTCAAGACCTGTATCTCTGTGATGGTCGGCACCCTGTATAAAAAAGGCGATGCGCGTCGTGACGGCGGATTCTCGCTGTTCTATATGGGCATCAACATGGGCTCGTTCATTGCGCCGCTGATTTCCGGCTGGTTGATTAAAACCCACGGCTGGCACTGGGGCTTTGGTATTGGTGGCATCGGGATGCTGGTGGCGCTGATTATCTTCCGCGTGTTTGCTGTCCCGTCCATGAAGCGCTACGACAGCGAAGTGGGCCTCGATTCCACCTGGAACAGCCCGGTGGTCAAACGCAACGGCGTGGGCGCGTGGCTGCTGGCGCTGGCGGTAGGGGTGGCGATTCTCGTCACGCTGATCGCCCAGGGGGTCATTGTGATTAACCCGGTCGCGGTGGCCAGTATGCTGGTCTATGTGATTGCGGCATCCGTTGCGCTCTACTTTATTTATCTGTTCATCTTCGCGGGTCTGACCCGTAAAGAGCGCGCCAGACTGCTGGTCTGCTTTATCCTGCTGGTTTCCGCTGCGTTCTTCTGGTCCGCGTTTGAACAGAAACCGACTTCCTTTAACCTGTTTGCCAACGACTACACCAATCGCATGATCGGAGATTTCGAAATTCCGGCCGTATGGTTCCAGTCGATCAACGCCCTGTTCATCATTCTGCTGGCGCCGGTATTCAGCTGGGCGTGGCCGAAGCTTGCCACCATGAACATTCGCCCGAGCAGTATCACCAAGTTTGTTATTGGTATTCTCTGTGCGGCGGCGGGCTTTGGCCTGATGATGCTGGCGGCGCAGAATGTGCTGAGCAACGGCGGGGCAGGCGTTTCGCCGTTCTGGCTGGTAGGCAGTATTTTGATGCTGACGCTGGGTGAGCTGTGTCTGAGCCCGATTGGTCTGGCTACCATGACCCTGCTGGCACCAGAAAGAATGCGCGGTCAGATGATGGGGCTGTGGTTCTGCGCAAGTGCGTTGGGTAACCTGGCTGCCGGTCTGATTGGCGGCCACGTGAAGGCAGACCAGCTGGATATGTTGCCGGATCTCTTCGCGCGTTGCTCCATCGCGCTGCTGATTTGTGCTGCGGTACTGATCGTTCTCATTGTGCCGGTTCGTCGCATGCTGGAAAATGCCCGGACGAAACCTGCCACAGAGGCGGTATAATCGATCTGCCGGGGCGAACGCTTCGCCCCGGCAACCTGCTTAAGGAGTTACTATGTCGATCGCCTGTCCAACCTGCCATGCCGAGCTGGAGCCGCAAAACGGCGTGGCTTACTGCGAACACTGTCACAAAGATATTGCGCTCGAAGCTCGCTGCCCGGAGTGCCATCAGCCACTCCAGGTATTAAAGGCCTGTGGTGCGGTGGACTATTTCTGCCAGAACGGCCACGGCCTGATCTCTAAAAAACGCGTGGAGTTCGTCCCTGCCGGGGCTTAATCACACACGCAGCCTTCGCCTTTCTGCCAGAGTTCAACCAGCGATTCGGGCGCTTCCTGCTCCGGTACCAGCACAATAATATCGGTATACTGCGCTTCATTGTGCCGGGTCCAGAAGATCTGGATACGAAAATAACGCTGGTCACCGCTGCCTGGTGACGACGTCTGACCAGGCGGTTGCCCACGCGGAATGGCCTGCTCCAGAATACTCACCACGCGCTGACGCTGCGCCTCATTGAGAGATGAGAGCGTGATGGTGCGCTGGCCACTCAGCTTGGGAATAAAAGCGACGCCGCCTTCCCGGGCCAGCTCAACCACGGCGTCATCCGTCAGTTCCGGAACCTGCATTTACAGCACTCCCACCTGTTCCCAGGCTTGTCTTATCGCCGCCCCAACGTCGCTGCCCGAGCGCTTTTCGCCGTGGGCTATCGTCAGTTTTGCGAAGGCATCAAAATCTGCATCTTGTGGCAGATTGCGATCGCAAACTGTGTCGTACCAGGCATAACCCGCTTTTTCCCAGGCATAGCCGCCGATTGCCGTTGCGGCCAGATAAAACGCCCGGTTGGGAATGCCGGAGTTCAGGTGGACGCCGCCGTTATCTTCACGCGTTTTGATGAAATCCTTCATGTGCGCCGGTTGCGGATCTTTACCGAGCAGAGGATCGTCATAGGCGGTGCCCGGCTCCGACATGGAGCGCAGCCCTTTGCCGTTAATCCCTTTCGCCAGCAGTCCTTCGCCAATCAGCCAGTCGGCCTGGTCGGCGGTTTGCTTCAGGTGATACTGTTTAACCAGCGAGCCAAACACGTCCGACAGGGACTCATTCAGCGCACCCGATTGTTCAAAATAGATCAGCCCGGCTTCGGTCTCGGTAACGCCATGGCTGAGTTCGTGCGCCACAACGTCGATGGCAATGGTAAAACGGTTAAATATTTCCCCGTCGCCATCGCCAAAGACCATCTGCTGACCGTTCCAGAAGGCGTTCTGGTATTCCCGGCCATAATGTACGGTGCCGGTGAGGATCAGCCCTTTATTATCGAGCGAGTCACGCTGGTATTCTTTCCAGAAGAAATCGTGAGTGATGCCTAAATAGTCATAGGCTTCATCGACGGCTACATCCCCATTGGACGGCTGGCCTTCATAGCGCACCTGCGTGCCTGGCAGCTCCTGGGTCTGTTTCGCATCGTAGATATCACGCTCCAGCTGTCCGGCTTTGCTCACGTGCGGCGCGGCAGGTTTACCGGGCATGTGGGCCATCAGCGTCTGGACATGGGTTAAAGTCTGGCGGGCGCAGCGCTGCTGCGGCTCTGAACCGCTTTCGATAATACGACGAAGAATATAGGGGGGGATCACGCTGTGAATTCGGGTCATGCAACTCTCCTGTTTTCTGGCAATGCCGAAAAAAGAATCTTCTTAAGTGTAAAACATTAAACCGGTGCTGGTTGTAAGTCGGACAATTCGTCTCCTTAAAAACTGGCGCAACGCTTCACCACCGTTTAGGTTTTTTAAACGGCATTAACTAAGAGGAGCGTAATGAACAGGCAGACTTCGCTGAGCATAACCGGGTTTTCAATCATCGCGGTGACCTATGGTATGGCAAGGTTTTCGTGGGGCCTGATGCTGCCTGATATCCGCCAGGCTATCCCTTTCACCCCGCAGGTGGCGGGGTTTATAGCCTCCTGTAGTTATGCGGCGTATTGCATGTCGATATTTATGGCCTCATACCTTATTGCGCGCGTTGGGCCTCGTTTGCCCGCCTTGCTGGCGGCCATCGCCGCTGCCGCGGGGTTGTTCATTCTCGCGACTTCGGCACATTCAACGATGCTGGCGACAGGTTTATTTATTGCCGGGCTGAGCTCGGGCCTGGCCTCACCGGCCCTTGCCGGGGCGGTTAATGACAGGATCGCCTCCGACCGTCAGCTCCATGTGAATACCACCATCAATGCCGGAACGAGCGGTGGGATCATTCTCTCGGTGCCCGTTCTGTTTTTCATGCCCGGGGGCTGGCGGGCAGCCTGTGTTGTGTTCGCCATTATGGCGCTGCTGTGCCTGCCGGCTTTGTGGCGGTATCTGCCGTCATCTGCGGCGAAATCCCGTGAGTCAACGCCAAATGTGCTATCTATCGTACGCAAACCCGGCATGTTTCGGCTGCTGGGGATTGCCTTTATCAGTGGTATGGCCAGCGCCGCATGGTGGAGCTTTGGCCCGGAGATACTTATGCGTCACACGGAGCTGGATAGCGCAGCGACCAATATTCTCTGGCTGATAAGCGGCGGGGCGGGGATTATTGCCATATTTACCGGAAGTATGGCAAGGCGTATCGGCATGCGGGGGGTCTATCGTTTATCCCAGATCTTCATGGCCTTTTCTCTGGCGGTTCTGACAATAAGCCACGGTTTCTCCTGGTGGCTTATTCCGGCAGTGGCCATGAGCGGCGCGGGGTATGTGATTTTGTCCGGGGTATTGCTGGTGAAGGGGGCAGAGATCGCACATCCTTCACCTGCGGCTGGAGTCAGCCTGGCCTTTCTTATGCTGGCAGGTGGGCAGGTTGTGGGGGCTATCCTTTTTGGCCTGCTTCTGGGGTTAACGAGCGCAGTGGCTGCGCTGGCGATTTTTTCAGGCATGTCCTGGCTGATGCTAGCCGTCACGCCAGAGAGTCATCGCTGATTACGCCTTTTTACGGGCGCGAGGTTTTTTTACCGGCATCACGCCTTTCACTTCGCTTTCCACCCAGCCGTCCGACAGACGGGTGGTCAGCACGTCTCCGGCTTTCACCTGTTTGGTTTGCTTCAGCACTTTGCCGTCAGTGGCGGTGGTAACGCTATAGCCGCGTGCCAGGGTAGAAAGTGGGCTAACCGCTTCAAGATGGGTCACCGCATTGCCAAAGCGTTCGCGGGTGGTGCTAAGTCGTGCCCGGACAGTTTCTGCCAGACGATACTCCAGCTGCTGAATGCGCGTTTGTGCGCGGTAAATTTTCGGCTGCGGGTTTTGCTGATTCAGGCGCTGCGTCACGCGCTGCTGACGCGACATCGCGCGCTTGAGCTGATTATCCAGCGCGAAGTTCATCCGCTGGCGCAGACGCTCCAGCACGGTTTGCTGACGCGCAAGGCGAAGCTGTGGATGCTGCTGCTGCAGGCGGTGATGAAGCTGGGTAAAGCGGCGGGTACGGTTAGCGAGGAAGTAGTCCATCGCCATCTCCAGGCGCTGCTGGCCGTTCTGGATCTGACGCAGCAGCTCCAGCTGATTGCGGCTCACCACTTCTGCCGCAGCAGACGGCGTAGGCGCGCGTAAATCCGCAACGAAATCGGCTATCGTCACATCCGTTTCATGCCCGACCGCACTCACGATGGGAATAGCGCTCGCAAAAATCGCCCGTGCCACGCGCTCGTCGTTGAAGCTCCACAAATCTTCCAGCGAGCCGCCGCCACGCCCAACGATTAATACGTCGCACTCCTGACGCGCGTTCGCCAGCTCAATGGCACGCACAATCTGGTCTGGTGCATCGTCACCCTGAACAGCGGTCGGGTAGATGATAACGGGCAGGGAAGGATCGCGACGCTTGAGGACGTGCAAAATATCGTGCAGCGCGGCACCGGTTTTCGAGGTGATTACCCCAACGCAGTGGGCTGGTGAGGGCAGGAGCTTTTTATACTGCTGGTCGAATAACCCCTCTTGCGAAAGCGCAGCCTTAAGCTGTTCATACTTCTGCTGGAGTAAGCCTTCGCCCGCAGGTTGCATGCTCTCGACGATAATCTGGTAGTCGCCGCGCGGTTCATACAATGTGATATTGGCGCGCACCAACACCTGCTGGCCATGCTGAGGACGAAACGTCACGCGGCGGTTGCTGTTGCGGAACATGGCGCAACGCACCTGGGCGGTGTCGTCTTTTAAAGTAAAGTACCAGTGGCCGGAAGCGGGCTGCGTGAAGTTAGAGATCTCACCGCTGATCCAGACCTGCCCCATTTCCTGCTCAAGCAGCAAACGCACCGTCTGATTCAGGCGGCTGACAGTATAAATTGAGGGGGATTGAGAGGATAACATGTGAGCGGGATCAAATTCTAAATCAGCAAGTTATTCAGTCGATAGTAACCTGCTGAGAGGGGAGTGCAAGGTTTTTTTATAAAAAAGTGTGGATGCAATCGGTTACGCTCTGTATAATGCCACGGCAATATTTAACCACCCAGGTCAGAGATATTGCCCATGCTACGTATCGCTAAAGAAGCACTGACGTTTGACGACGTCCTCCTCGTTCCCGCTCATTCCACCGTTCTGCCGAATACTGCCGATCTCAGCACGCAGTTGACGAAAACCATTCGCCTGAACATTCCTATGCTCTCTGCGGCAATGGACACCGTGACTGAAGCGCGCCTGGCTATTGCCCTGGCACAGGAAGGTGGCATTGGCTTTATTCACAAAAACATGTCTATCGAGCGTCAGGCGGAAGAAGTTCGCCGCGTGAAGAAGCATGAATCCGGCATCGTATCCGATCCACAGACCGTTCTGCCAACCACCACCCTGCACGAAGTGAAAGCCCTGACCGAACGTAACGGCTTTGCCGGTTACCCGGTGGTGACCGAAGAGAACGAGCTGGTGGGTATCATCACCGGCCGTGACGTGCGTTTCGTGACCGACCTGAACCAGCCGGTTAGCGTATATATGACGCCAAAAGAGCGTCTGGTGACCGTGCGTGAAGGTGAAGCGCGTGATGTCGTCTTCGCAAAAATGCACGAAAAACGCGTTGAGAAAGCGCTGGTTGTGGATGCGAACTTCCACCTGCGCGGTATGATCACCGTTAAAGACTTCCAGAAAGCAGAACGTAAACCTAACGCCTGTAAAGACGAGCATGGCCGTCTGCGCGTAGGCGCTGCGGTTGGCGCAGGTGCCGGTAACGAAGAGCGTGTTGATGCGCTGGTTGCCGCAGGCGTTGACGTGCTGCTGATTGACTCCTCCCACGGCCACTCCGAAGGCGTTCTGCAACGTATTCGCGACACCCGTGCGAAATATCCTGATCTGCAGATCATCGGCGGTAACGTGGCGACGGGCGCAGGTGCTCGCGCGCTGGCTGATGCAGGTTGCAGCGCGGTGAAAGTGGGTATCGGCCCAGGCTCCATCTGTACAACCCGTATCGTGACCGGTGTAGGTGTTCCACAGATCACTGCGGTTTCTGACGCGGTTGAAGCGCTGGAAGGCACCGGTATTCCGGTCATCGCAGACGGCGGTATCCGCTTCTCTGGCGACATCGCTAAAGCGATCGCCGCAGGTGCTTCCGCGGTGATGGTTGGCTCCATGCTGGCAGGGACTGAAGAATCCCCGGGTGAAATCGAACTTTACCAGGGCCGTTCTTACAAATCTTACCGCGGTATGGGCTCTCTGGGCGCGATGTCTAAAGGTTCTTCTGACCGTTACTTCCAGACCGATAACGCTGCTGACAAACTGGTGCCGGAAGGTATCGAAGGCCGCGTTGCCTATAAAGGCCGTCTGAAAGAGATCATTCACCAGCAGATGGGCGGCCTGCGCTCCTGTATGGGTCTGACCGGCTGTGGTACCATTGACCTGCTGCGTACTAAAGCGGAATTCGTACGCATCAGCGGTGCGGGTATCCAGGAGAGCCACGTTCACGACGTGACGATCACCAAAGAGTCCCCGAACTACCGTCTGGGCTCCTGATAAGTTTCCGCGCCCGGCTCATGCCGGGCGCTCTGTTTTTGTTTCACTTGCCTCGGAATTAGCGTCAATGACGGAAAACATTCATAAACATCGCATTCTCATCCTGGACTTTGGTTCTCAGTACACTCAGCTGGTGGCGCGTCGCGTGCGTGAACTGGGCGTTTACTGTGAACTGTGGGCGTGGGATGTCACGGAAGCACAGATTCGCGAATTCAATCCAAGCGGCATTATTCTGTCCGGCGGCCCGGAAAGCACCACCGAAGAGAACAGCCCGCGTGCGCCGCAGTACGTGTTCGAAGCGGGCGTGCCGGTATTCGGCGTCTGCTACGGTATGCAGACCATGGCAATGCAGCTGGGCGGCCATGTAGAAGGCTCTAACGAGCGTGAGTTTGGCTACGCACAGGTTGAAGTGGTGAACGACAGCGCGCTGGTGCGCGGTATCGAAGACTCCCTGACCGCAGACGGCAAACCGCTGCTGGACGTGTGGATGAGCCACGGCGATAAAGTGACCGCTATCCCGTCCGACTTCGTGACCGTTGCCAGCACCGAAAGCTGCCCGTTCGCGATTATGGCGAACGAAGAGAAACGCTTCTACGGCGTGCAGTTCCACCCGGAAGTGACCCACACCCGTCAGGGTATGCGCATGCTGGAGCGCTTTGTGCGCGATATCTGCCAGTGTGAAGCGCTGTGGACCCCGGCTAAAATCATCGACGACGCCGTTGAGCGTATCCGTCAGCAGGTTGGCGATGACAAAGTCATTCTCGGCCTGTCCGGTGGCGTTGACTCCTCCGTAACCGCGATGCTGCTGCACCGCGCTATCGGTAAAAACCTGACCTGCGTATTCGTGGATAACGGTCTGCTGCGTCTGAATGAAGCCCAGCAGGTCATGGACATGTTTGGTGACCACTTCGGTCTGAACATCGTTCACGTGGAAGGCGAACAGCGCTTCCTGGACGCGCTGGCTGGTGTCAACGATCCGGAAGTCAAACGTAAGATCATCGGCCGCGTCTTCGTGGAAGTGTTCGACGAAGAAGCGCTGAAGCTGGAAGACGTGAAGTGGCTGGCACAGGGCACAATCTACCCTGACGTGATCGAGTCTGCGGCATCCGCAACCGGTAAAGCACACGTCATCAAATCTCACCACAACGTGGGCGGCCTGCCGAAAGAGATGAAGATGGGTCTGGTTGAACCGCTGCGTGAGCTGTTCAAAGACGAAGTGCGTAAGATCGGTCTGGAATTGGGTCTGCCGTACGACATGCTCTACCGTCACCCGTTCCCGGGTCCGGGTCTGGGCGTGCGTGTGCTGGGCGAAGTGAAGAAAGAGTACTGCGACCTGCTGCGTCGCGCGGATGCTATCTTCATCGAAGAGCTGCACAAAGCTGACCTGTATAACAAAGTGAGCCAGGCGTTCACCGTGTTCCTGCCAGTTCGCTCCGTCGGCGTTATGGGCGATGGCCGTAAGTACGACTGGGTTGTTTCCCTGCGTGCGGTGGAAACCATCGACTTCATGACCGCGCACTGGGCGCACCTGCCGTATGACTTCTTAGGCCGTGTGTCTAACAGAATAATCAATGAAGTCAATGGCATATCGCGTGTCGTATATGACATCAGCGGTAAGCCACCGGCTACGATTGAGTGGGAATGATGTATAGCTAGTTCATAGCACATCATATCTTTTCAAAATCATCTCAAACCCTCTGCAAATGCAGAGGGTTTTTGTTTATATTGAATTATTTTATTTATTCTACACAACCAGGATATCACGCCAAAGTGAGGGTATATGGACATAGAAAAAATTGTAGAACTTGAGAAGAGCTATTATGAGCATAAACGTAATGCAACTATTGGCATTTACATAATTCTTGTTGGGGTAATTATAATCATTGTCAATGTTTTGGGTTGGTCGCATGAAACTCAAATTATGCAAGGCATGATTTTAGGTGGTGGCCTTGTATACTGGGGTATAAGCTTCGATAAATACACAAAATTACATAATCAATTAAATATTATATGTATTCAAAGATATGGCAAAGATTATAAAAACTCTCTATCTGAAATAGTTTCCGAAAGGTTTGACAATTAAGACAGGTGAATATATGCAAGCAATCGGATTTATTGTTTATATAGTTGTTGGTCTTTTCCAGCTGGCAGCAATAATGGCTGGCCTTGAGTCGTGGTGGGGATTGCACTGGATAGTGGCGGTGCCTATTGCTTTCATTATTAGTTATATCCCGCTAGTTGGATCAATTGTTGGTATGGTTGGCGCAGTGGATGTCTGGCGCTGGGAATGGTGGCATGCGGGATTACTTTTCTTCGGTGGTTTAATGTTCGCCATAGCTTGTGGGGGGATGTCTTCATTTTTTGAATGGATATCCAGCAGAAAGAGAAAGTGATTGCTGACAAAGTGCGCTTTTGAAGTTTTGCCCGGCGGCGCTACGCTTGCACGGGCCTACGTTGAATATTGCAATCTAATGATATAATTGATGATAGTAGGCCGGGTAAGCGTAGCGCCACCCGGCAAAAGGATGGTTAAGTTGTTGATGGCCTGGATTGACATTAATCTCAAAGGCCGCCCGAAGCGGCCTTTTCGTCTGTGCAGGGCATGCACTGTCGCTCGGGTATTAACTCCTTGTCCAGCCTGATGGAGGATAAGGACTCATGAAGGGCAAGGGCGTCGTCGTGAGACTGTGTTTGAGGAATACGTGGAATAAAATCACAACCTGACGAATAGAAATCAGTTATGAGGCCTAATGGCATAATAACCTTTCCTTACTTCCCTTCACCCAACCTATACGCCAGCGCCACCACCAGCGACTGCACCAGGCACAGCGTTGCCGACTGAGATCGAAACGCATCCACCTGCGCCTCTTTCACCACAAAGCAGAGATCGCTAAATGTCGCCAGTGGGCTAATCTGGCTGTCCGTAATCACAATCTGCCGCGCGCCGACGCTGGCGGCGGTTTCGCTGACCATCACCGTCTCTTCCGCGTACGGCGAGAAGCTGATCGACACCACAATGTCGCGCGCCTTAATGCGGCTGATCTGCTCGCGCAGCATGCCGCCCATGCCGTCGAGCAGAATCGGGCGGCACTCCAGGTGGCTTAAAGCATAGGTGAGATAAGCAGCGACGCTAAAGGAGCGGCGCAGTCCGGCGATGTAGATGGTGTCCGCGTCGGCCAGAAGCTGTACGGCGCGCTCCAGCATCTCCGGTTCGGCGCGGGCGGCCAGCTGCTGCAGCGCCTGCGCGTTCGAGCGGGCAAACTCCTGCAGGATATCGAGCGGCGTTTCCGGCACGGCTTCGCTCTCCATTTCGCGGAACAGCCGCGCACGATCGCTGTAGCTGGCGGTCTCCTCCACCAGGTTCATACGAAACAGCTGTTTCATCTCGTTGAAGCCGGTGAAGTCAAAGGCATTGGCAAAACGGATCAGCGTCGAGGGCGGCACATCGGCACGCTCGGCAATGACCGCAACCGTATCAAACGCCACACTGTTCGTATTATCCAGTACATAGCGGGAGACCTGCTGCAGCCTCTTGCTCAGGCTATCGTAGCGATCGCGGATTTGCTGCTGCAGTTCGTTCAGGCTGGTTGCTGTCGTCATGTTATCCCCCAAATACAGTCTTATGATTCTAAACGCAAAACCGCGTCTTTTAAATGTTGGCCATCCATCTGGCAGCAAAAATGAAACAGAAACTTCACTCATTTCATCGCCTGAAAATCCTTAATAGCGCACGCTGCGTCAGTGTTGTTGGCTGTTAACATAAAAATCCATCCTTGATCACAATAATCATCATTTATTTTATTTCAACTTAAAATGGAATATTTGTTTCATATATAGTGTTCAGTACACAGTGTTCAGGTAACAGTCACGTATCAACAGCGAGAGGTTAAGGATGGAGACGGTAGCGAATTTTATTCACGACGAATGTGTCACCGGTTCAGGCCAGCGCGTTCAGGCGATCTTCAACCCGGCCACCGGCGAGCAGATCCGTCAGGTGGTGATGAGTACGGCACAGGAAACGGAGCAGGCGATTGCCGCCGCGCAGCAGGCGTTTCCGGCGTGGGCGCGTCATTCTCCGCTTAAGCGCGCGCGTGTGATGTTCCGCTTCAAAGCGCTGCTGGAAGAGAATATGGAACGTCTGGCCCGTCTTATCAGCGAAGAGCACGGCAAGGTCTTCTCCGACGCGGTAGGCGAGCTGACCCGTGGCCTGGAAGTGGTTGAGTTCGCCTGTGGCATCCCGCATCTGCAAAAGGGTGAACACTCTGCCAACGTGGGCACCGGTGTGGACAGCCACTCGCTGATGCAGCCACTCGGCGTCTGCGCCGGGATCACGCCGTTTAATTTCCCGGCGATGGTGCCGATGTGGATGTTCCCGATTGCGCTGGCGACCGGCAATACCTTCGTGCTGAAACCATCAGAAAAAGATCCCTCTCTGGCGCTCGCGCTGGCAAAACTGCTGAAAGAGGCCGGCCTGCCGGACGGCGTGTTTAACGTGGTGCAGGGGGATAAAGAATCCGTTGATGTGCTATTGACCGACCCGCGCGTGCAGGCCGTGAGCTTTGTTGGCTCTACGCCGATTGCGGAATATATCTACCAGACCGCGTCCGCCCACGGCAAACGCTGTCAGGCGCTGGGTGGGGCGAAAAACCACTGCATTTTAATGCCGGATGCCGACATGGAGATGGCAACCAACGCCATTATGGGCGCGGCCTACGGCGCGGCGGGGGAACGCTGTATGGCGCTTTCAGTGGTACTGGCGGTGGGCGATAACACCGCCGATGACCTCTGCGCCCGTCTGGAAAAACAGATTGCCGCGCTGCGCGTTGGGCCAGGGCTGGACCAGACGCCAGAAAACGAAATGGGGCCGCTTATCTCCTCCGCGCACCGCAGCAAGGTGCTGGGCTACATCGACAGCGGGGAAGCGCAGGGGGCGAATCTGCGCGTGGACGGCCGCAGCTTTAGCGTGCAGGGTCACGAGAAGGGCTATTTTGTCGGGCCGACGCTGTTCGATAACGTCACCCCGGAGATGACGATCTATAAGGAAGAAATTTTCGGCCCGGTGCTTTCTGTGGTACGCGTAGCAGATTACGCCAGCGCGGTGGATCTGATTAACCGCCATGAATATGGTAATGGTTCAGCCATTTTCACCCGCGACGGCGGCTGCGCGCGCCGCTTCTGCGAAGAGGTGCAGGCGGGCATGGTAGGGGTTAACGTGCCGATCCCGGTGCCGATGGCGTTCCACAGTTTCGGCGGCTGGAAGCGCTCGATTTTTGGTGCACTCAACGTGCACGGTAACGACGGCGTGCGTTTCTACACCCGAATGAAAACCGTCACCGCACGCTGGCCGGAAATGCAGCAGGAGACAGGCGCTGCGTTTTCCATGCCGACGCTGGGCTGACAGGAGGTTTTATGCAAACCGAACGTATGACCATGGCCCAGGCGCTGGTCCGGTTCCTTAATCAACAGTACGTCAGCATGGATGGCATTGAAACGCCCTTCGTGGAGGGCGTGGCGACCATTTTTGGTCATGGCAACGTGCTGGGCATCGGCCAGGCGCTGGAACAGGATCCGGGCCATCTGCAGGTAATGCAGGGCTGTAATGAGCAGGGCATCGCCCACATGGCGACGGGATTCGCCAAACAGCATCGCCGTCAGCGCATTTTCGCCGTGACCTCCTCCGTCGGGCCGGGAGCCGCCAATATGATCACCGCGGCGGCGACCGCCACGGCGAACCGTATTCCGCTGCTGCTGCTGCCGGGGGATATCTACGCCAGCCGCCAGCCGGACCCGGTGTTGCAGCAGATAGAGCAGTATCACGATCTGAGCATCAGCACCAACGACTGCTTCCGCCCGGTCTCCCGCTACTGGGACCGCATCAATCGCCCGGAGCAGTTAATGAGCGCCATGTTAAATGCGATGCGAACGCTCACTGACCCCGCAGATACCGGTGCGGTAACCCTTTGCCTGCCGCAGGACGTGCAGGGCGAAGCCTGGGATTACCCGCTGAGCTTCTTCGCGCGTCGCGTGCATCACATCGAGCGTCGACCGCCAGATCCGCAGCGTCTGGCGCAGGCAAAGGCGTTGATTGCGCGTAAACGCCGTCCGCTGGTGGTGTGCGGCGGTGGCGTACGCTACTCCGGCGCGCATGAGGCGTTGCGCGAATTTGTCGAGACGCTGCATCTGCCGTTTGCCGAAACCCAGGCCGGAAAAGGGGCGCTGGTAAGTGACCACCCACTTAATATGGGCGGGGTGGGCGTGACGGGCGGAATGGCCGCCAACCAGCTTGCGGCGCAGGCCGATTTAGTGATTGGCGTGGGGACACGTCTTACCGATTTTACTACCGGCTCCAAGGCGCTCTTCTCCCACCCGGACGTCGAGTTTCTGCTGCTCAATGTGGCCGAGTTTGACGCCCTGAAGCTTGACGCCACCGCGCTGATTGCCGATGCCCGGACCGGACTGCAGGCCTTAACCCACTCGCTCAGGGAGTATCGCAGCGGCTGGGGAGAGGAGATTGCGCAGGCGAAAGCCGCCTGGCATGACGAGTGCCGCCGTCTCTGGGATCGCCAGTGGCGCCCGGACGAGGCACCGGAAGTGGCGGGCCATCTTGATGCCCAGCTGACGGAATATGGCGAGACGCTCAACACCCGCCTGACCCAGACGCGGGTACTGGGGCTGATTAATCAGCATGTTGAAGATAACGCCATCGTGGTGGGCGCAGCCGGTTCGCTGCCGGGAGATTTACAGCGCCTCTGGCAGGTCAAAACGCCTGATACCTATCATCTGGAGTACGGTTACTCCTGCATGGGTTACGAGATTGCGGCGGCGCTTGGCGCGAAGCTTGCCCGACCCGGGCAACCGGTTTACGCCATGGTGGGGGATGGCTCTTACATGATGCTGCACTCCGAGCTGCAAACCGCGGTGCAGGAGGGCATTAAGATCACCGTTCTGCTGTTTGATAACGCCAGCTTTGGCTGCATTAATAACCTGCAGATGGGTCATGGAATGGGAAGCTTCGGCACGGAAAACCGCTACCGTAACCCGCAGACCGGGCAGCTTGACGGGCCGCTGGTGAAGGTCGATTTCGCGCAAAACGCGGAAAGCTACGGCTGTCGCGCGTGGCGGGTACATGATGAGCAAAGCCTGCTGGCGGCGCTGGAGGCGTCCCGAGCCCATCCAGGCCCGACGCTGCTGGACATCAAAGTGCTGCCGAAGACCATGACCCACGATTACGCCTCCTGGTGGCGAACCGGCGATGCGCAGGTAGCAGCGTCTCCTGCCGTGCGCGAAGCCGCGGCGCAGACGCAGGCGCAGGTGAAAAAAGCACGTCAGTATTAAGATTTCCCGCCGTAACGAAATTTTCATTTCATTTTTCTTTTTCCCCTCACCCTAACCCTCTCCCACTGGGAGAGGGGATAGTTCGGTGCGGTTTTCCCTCCCTCTCCCTGAGGGAGAGGGCCGGGGTGAGGGGAAGATGTCCTCCCTCCCATGTTGTGAGATTGATAACAAAATTTATCTCATTCATCTCAAAAGTGTTAACCCACACTCAAAAACATAATTTTCACTATTTATAAAAATGAAATAAATGTTTTATTTAAAGGGTCGTTAGTTCACAGCATTCACCAACACCGGGAGCCGTTATGTTTAACATTGCTTTACTGGGCGCTGGCCGAATTGGCCAGGTACATGCAGCTAACATCGCCAGCCACAGCGCGACCACACTCTGGTCCGTGGTTGACCCGAATCAGGAATTTGCCACCCGTCTCGCCACGCAGTATCAGGCCCGCCAGCAGAGCCTGGTTGAGGCAATGACCGACCCTGACGTTCATGCCGTGCTGATCGCCTCGGCGACCGATACCCATGCGGACCTGATTGAAATGGCCGCCCGTCATGGCAAAGCCATCTTCTGTGAAAAACCGGTACACCTCGACCTCGCCCGCGTGCGCGACTGCCTGAAAGTGGTTAAAGAGTACGACGTGCCGCTGTTCATCGGCTTTAACCGCCGCTTTGACCCGCAGTTCCGCCGTGTGAAAACCGACGCGCAGGCCGGGCGTATCGGCAAACCGGAATCGCTGCTGATCATCTCCCGCGATCCGTCTCCACCACCGGCGGAGTATGTCCGCGTCTCTGGCGGCATGTTCCGCGATATGACCATTCACGACTTTGATATGGCGCGCTTCATCATGGGTGAAGAGCCGGTGTCAGTGTATGCCCAGGGCAGTAACCTGGTGGATCCGGCGATTGGCGAGGCGGGGGACATCGACACCGCATTTATCGTTCTGAAATATGCCTCCGGCGCAATAGCGACCATCGTCAACAGCCGCCGCTCCTCTTACGGCTACGACCAGCGCCTGGAGCTGCACGGCTCTGAAGGGCTGCTCTGCGCGGGCAATATTCTTGAAAATCAGGTGCAGCACTACGGCAAACAGGGCTGCACCAGCGCGCTGCCGGAACACTTCTTCCTGCAGCGCTACAAATCCGCTTACGCCGCGGAATGGGAACACTTTGTTGCGGTATTGCGCGGCGAAGCGGTGCCTGACTGCAGCGGCGATGATGGTGAACGTGCGCTGTACCTCGCGGATAAAGCGCTGGAGTCGCTGCGTAGCCAGCGCGAGATCGTCCTCTAAACACAACCACCCTACACAGAGAGACATAATAATGAAAAAGCTGATCTTAGCCGCCCTCATCGCCATGACGTCCGGGGCCGCCCTCGCCGAAAACGAGCAAATTGTTTTCAGTACGCCAAACCTGGCGATGCCGTTTGAAGTTCACATGCAGCGCACGGCGGTGAAAGCCGCAAAAGAGATGGGCGTCAAGTTGCAGGTGCTGGACGGGCAGGGCAGTTCACCAAAACAGGTGGCTGACCTGGAAAACGCCATCACCCGCGGAGCGCAGGGGTTCATCGTCTCCCCGAACGACGTGAACGCGGTCTCCAGCGCGGTGGATGAAATTCAGGATGCGAAGCTGCCGGTGGTCACCCTTGACCGCTCCGTCGACAGTCAGAAGAAAGTGCCGCACTTTGGCGCCAACAACTATAAAGGCGGCCAGGCGATTGGCGACTTCGTGAAAAGCAAATTCCCCGACGGGGCAGAGATCATTCTGCTCACCGGTCAGCCGGGCTCCTCTTCCAACATCGAACGCACTAAAGGGATCCGCGACAGCCTGAAAGCGGGTGGCGATAAATACAAGATCGTCGCCGATCAGACCGGCAACTGGATGCGTTCTGAAGGGATGCGCATTGTAGAAAGCGTTCTGCCGTCACTGCCGAAACGCCCGCAGGTGATCCTTTCCGCCAACGATGATATGGCGCTGGGGGCGATTGAAGCCCTGCAGAGCCAGGGCGTGAAGCCCGGTGAAATCCTGGTAACCGGCTTTGATGCGGTTCCTGAAGCGCTGGCTCGCGTGCGTGACGGCTGGCTGGCGGTGACTGCGGATCAGCGCCCGGGCTTTGCGGTGCAAACGGCAATGAGCCAGCTGGTGGCCAACGTGCGTGAGAAGAAAGCCATCACCGGCGCGGACTACCCGCCAACGCTTATCACCAAAGAGAACCTGCAGCAGGCTGAGCGTATCGGTGAGGCCGGTAACTAATATGTCCCGAGCCGCCTTTGGCGGCTCATCATGAGGAGGAGCAGACTGATGTCGCAACCCTTACTGAAAGTGACCGAGCTGGCGAAAAGCTTTTCCGGCGTCTGGGCGCTGAGCAATGCCCAGTTGACCGTCGGGCCGGGAGAAATCCACGCCCTGCTGGGGGAAAACGGGGCGGGAAAATCCACGCTGCTGAAGGCGCTTGCGGGCGCGCAGCCGCAAACGCGCGGGGAGATCTGGTTCAACGGCGAAACGCTGCCGGTGGATGACTCCCCGGTGGAACGACAGAACAAGGGCATTATCACCATCTATCAGGAATTTAACCTGCTGCCCAACATGACCGTCGCGGAAAACATGTTCCTGGGGCGCGAGCCGCGCAAGCGGAACCTGATCGTCGATGAAAAAGCGGTAAACCAGGAGGCGCAGGTCATTCTCGATTACCTGCAGCTGAACGTTGCGCCGACCACACCCGTTGCCCGTCTGAGCGTGGCCCAGCAGCAGATGGTGGAGATCGCCCGGGCGCTGACTCTCAACGCCCGCTTAATCATTATGGACGAACCTTCCGCCGCGCTGAGCGACAGCGAGGTGGAAAGCCTGCACCGTGTGGTGCGGGAGCTTAAAAACCGCGGGGTGAGCATTATCTATGTGACGCACCGCCTGCATGAAGTTTTCCAGCTCTGTGACCGTTTCACCGTTTTCCAGGATGGCCGTTTCACCGGCACCGGCGCGGTGGCAGAAACGAACGTAGAGCAGCTGATCCGCCTGATGGTCGGGCGCGACGTGGCGTTTAACCGCCGTCCCGCCAGTGAAACCCACCATGAGGATAAACCCATCCGTCTGGCCGTGAAGGGGCTGAGCCGCGAAAAGCCGCCGCTGGATCCGCACGGTATTGCCCTGCATGACATCAGCTTCCATGTCCACGCGGGTGAGGTGCTGGGCATCGCCGGACTGGTGGGTGCAGGACGCACCGAAGTGGCCCGCTGCCTGTTTGGCGCAGACGCGTTTACCTCTGGCAGCTTTGAGCTTGACGGCGTGCCGTACCAGCCGCGCGACCCGCTGTATGCCCTCGATCAGGGCGTGGCGCTGGTGCCGGAAGATCGCAAAAAAGAGGGGGCGGTGCTGGGGCTGTCGATTCGCGACAACCTGTCGCTCTCCTGCCTTTCGTCACTGCTGCACTGGCGCTGGTTCGTCAATACCCGCAAAGAGGACGATCTGATTGAGTCCTACCGCCAGGCGCTGCAGATCAAGATGGTCAACAGCGCGCAGGAGGTGCGCAAGCTCTCCGGCGGTAACCAGCAAAAAGTGATCCTCGCGCGCTGCATGGCGCTCAACCCGCGGGTGCTGATCGTCGATGAGCCAACGCGTGGCATCGACGTGGGGACCAAATCAGAAGTGCACCAGGTGCTGTTTGACATGGCGAAAAAGGGCGTGGCGGTGATTGTGATCTCCTCCGATCTGCCTGAAGTGATGGCGGTATCTGACCGGATCATCACCCTGAGCGAAGGCCGGGTTACCGGCGAGATCCACGGCGATGATGCCAACGAAGAGCGGCTGATGACGATGATGGCCATCAACCACAACGCCCTGAACGCGGCATAACGGAGTTTCTCATGACGCAGATGATTTCTAAAACGCAGGCCCCGGTCAAACGCGCCGGACGCATCGATCCCATCGCCTTCTTCGAGCGCTTTGGGGTGCTGATTTTCATGATCCTGCTGCTGATCTTCTTCCAGTCGCAGAACAGCAATTTTTTCTCTGAACGCAACATTTTCAACATCCTGACCGAAGTCTCCATCTACGGGATCATGGCCGTGGGGATGACCTTCGTCATCCTGACCGCCGGGATCGACCTCTCCGTCGGATCCATTCTGGCGGTGTGCGCCATGACCGCGGCGTACGTGATTAAGGGCGACAACTTTACCACCGTCGACCCGAACGCCTGGGGCGGCATGAGCTGGCTGATAGGGCTGGGGATTTGTCTGGCGATGGGCACGGCGATTGGTTTTCTGCACGGCCTGGGCGTTACCCGCCTGCGCCTGCCGCCGTTCATCGTCACCCTCGGGGGGATGACCATCTGGCGCGGCCTGACCCTGGTGATTAACGACGGCGCGCCAATCGCAGGTTTCGATCAGGGCTACCGCTGGTGGGGACGGGGCGAGCTGCTCGGTATCTCCATTCCGATCTGGATCTTCGCCATCGTCGCCGTTGGCGGTTATCTGGCGCTGCACAAAACCCGCTGGGGGCGCTTCGTTTACGCCATCGGTGGCAACCCGGAGGCGGCGCGTCTGGCGGGTGTGAACGTGAAGCGCGTACTGGTCAGCGTCTATGTGCTGATTGGCTGTCTGGCGGGGCTGGCGGGCTTTATTCTCAGCGCACGACTGGGGAGCGCCGAGGCGGTGGCCGGGATCTCCTTTGAGCTGCGCGTCATTGCCTCGGTGGTGATTGGCGGCACCTCGCTGATGGGCGGCTACGGACGCATCGGCGGCACCATTATCGGCTCCATCATTATGGGCATTCTGATTAACGGCCTGGTGCTGATGAACGTCTCGGCTTACTACCAGCAGATTATTACCGGGTTAATTATCGTTCTGGCGGTGGCGTTCGACACCTACGCCAAGAGCCGTCGCGGCGCACTGTGAGGATCACGATGAAAGAGGTTCGTATTGGATTAATTGGCACCGGGTATATCGGCAAGGCGCATGCCATCGCCTATGCCCAGGCCCCGACGGTGTTCAACCTGCGCGGCAAGCTGGTGCGTGAGATGGTGGCCGAGGTAAACCCGACGCTGGCGGCAGAGCGTGCGCAGGCGTTTGGCTTTAACCGTTCAACGGGAGACTGGCGGGCGCTGGTGGCAGACCCGGCCATTGATGTAGTGGATATTTGCTCGCCCAACCATCTGCATAAAGAGATGGCGCTGGAGGCGATCCGCCACGGCAAGCACGTTTACTCGGAAAAACCGCTGGCGCTGAACGCCCACGACGCGCGTGAGATGGTCGAGGCCGCTAAGCGGGCTGGGGTGAAAACCCTGGTGGGCTTCAACTACATGAAAAACCCGACGGCGCAGCTGGCGAAAGAGATTATCGCCCGCGGCGAAATAGGCGAGGTGATCCACTTCTACGGCACCCACAACGAAGACTATATGGCCGACCCGCTTTCGCCCATTCACTGGCACTGCTTCAAAGAGACTGCCGGGCTGGGGGCGCTGGGCGATCTGGCGGCGCATATCGTCAATATGGCGCAGTACCTGGTGGGGGAGATTGAGCAGGTTTGCGGCGACCTGAAGATTGTGGTCCCGGAACGTCCGGCGAAGGCCGGGTCGTCGGACATGATTGCCGTCGAAAACGAGGATCAGGCCCACGCGATGGTACGTTTCGCGGGCGGGGCGCAGGGTGTGATTGAAACCTCCCGCGTCGCCTGCGGCCGCAAGATGGGGTTGTCATATGTGATCACCGGAACGAAAGGCGCCATCAGCTTCACTCAGGAGCGCATGGCCGAGCTGAAGCTCTACCTGCATGACGATCCGGTCAACCGTCAGGGATTCCGCACGCTGCTGGTCGGCCCGGCACACCCGGACTACGGCGCGTTCTGTATGGGCGCAGGCCACGGTATTGGCTTTAACGATCAAAAAACGGTGGAAGTGCGTGACCTGGTGGATGGCATTGCCGCCGACGCACCGATGTGGCCGGACTTTGAAGAGGGGTGGAAGGTCTCGCGCGTGCTGGACGCCATCGCACTCTCACACCAGCAAGGCCGCTGGCTGAACGTGAATGACATTGTCTGAAGAGGTATCAACGTGGAAAAGCAGTTTGATGTGATATGCATGGGCCGCGTGGCGGTAGACCTCTACAGTCAGCAGATTGGTGCGCGGCTGGAGGATGTGTCGAGCTTTGCCAAATATCTCGGTGGCTCGTCCGGCAACGTGGCGTACGGCACGGCGCGGCAGGGGTTGCGTTCGTCGATGCTGGCGCGCGTGGGCGACGAGCATATGGGCCGGTTCCTGCGCGAAGAGCTAAATCAGGTGGGCTGTGATACCAGCCATCTGATCACCGATAAAACACGCCTCACGGCGCTGGTGCTACTCGGCATTAAAGACCGGGACACCTTTCCTCTGATTTTTTATCGCGATAACTGCGCGGATATGGCCATTACGGCCAGCGATGTGGACGAAAACTACATCGCTTCCGCACGGTGTCTTGCCATCACCGGGACTCACCTTTCTCATCCGCAGACCCGCGAGGCGGTGCTGACGGCGCTGGGCTACGCCCGTCGTCACGGCGTGCGCACGGTGCTGGACATTGATTATCGCCCGGTGCTGTGGGGGCTGACCTCCTTAGGCGACGGCGAAACGCGCTTTATCGCGGCCGATCAGGTCACCCGTGAACTTCAGGAAGTGCTCCACCTCTTCGACGTTATTGTCGGCACCGAGGAGGAGTTCCACATTGCGGGCGGCAGCACGGACACCCTGCAGGCGCTGGCGCAAGTGCGTGCCGTGAGCCAGGCCACGCTGGTCTGCAAACGCGGCGCGCTTGGCTGTTCGGTCTATACCGGTGCCATTCCGGCCCGTCTGGATGACGGCCTGACGGTGACCGGCGTGCGCGTGGAGGTGCTGAACGTCCTCGGCGCGGGCGATGCCTTTATGTCTGGCCTGCTGCGCGGCTACCTGAACGACGAGGGCTGGGAGCAGGCGTGCCGCTATGCCAACGCCTGCGGCGCGCTGGTGGTCTCGCGCCACGGCTGCGCCCCGGCGATGCCGAGCAAAATTGAGCTGGATGACTATCTCTCGCGCGCCGCGCTCGTTCCACGCCCGGATCTCGACCCGCGTCTGAACCATCTGCACCGGGTCACTACCCGTCGCCGCGAATGGCCGGAATTGTGCGTAATGGCGTTCGATCACCGCAGTCAGCTTGAAGATATGGCGCTGCAGTGCGGGGCGTCACTCAAACGTATTCCGGCGCTCAAGCAGCTGATCCTGCAGGCCAGCCGCGAGGCGGCGAGCCGTGCCGGACTGGCAGGCAAAGCGGGCCTGCTGTGTGACGGTACGTTTGGTCAGGACGCGCTCAACGCCATTACCGGTGAAGGGTGGTGGATCGGGCGGCCCATTGAGCTGCCGGGCTCCCGTCCGCTGGAGATGGAGCACGGCAACATCGGCACCCAGCTTATCAGCTGGCCGCAGGAGCATGTGGTGAAGTGCCTGGTCTTTTTCCACCCGGAAGATGCTCACGGCCTGCGCCTGGAGCAGGAGCAGAAAATTGCCGAGGTCTACCACGCCTGCTGCCAGTCGGGGCATGAGCTGCTGCTGGAGGTGATATTGCCCGCCAGCATGCCGCGCAGCGATGAACTTTATCTGCGTGCCATCTCCCGCTTCTACAACCTGGGTATTTACCCGGACTGGTGGAAATTGCCGCCGCTGACGTCCGATGGCTGGACGGCACTGAGCGAGATTATCCAGCGCCGGGATCCGCACTGTCGTGGGGTGGTGATCCTCGGGCTGGATGCGCCTGCCGAGCAGCTGCGTGCCGGGTTTAACGCCGCGGCAGGGCACGAACTGGTGAAAGGATTTGCCGTGGGGCGCACGCTGTTTGGCGAAGCTTCCCGTGCATGGCTGAAACACGATATTGACGATGCGCAGCTGGTGGCGCGCATCCGGGACAATTACCTGCAGCTTATCGCCTGGTGGCGCGAGCGCGGACACGCATAATGGAGACGACAATGAGTGTGCAATTAGGCATTAACCCCCTGACGTGGACTAACGACGATCTGCCTTCCCTTGGTGCCGAAACGCCGCTGGAGACCTGTCTGAGCGAGGGGAAAGAGGCCGGTTTTGCCGGTTTCGAACTGGGCAACAAATTCCCGCGTGAAGCGCGCCTGCTTGGCCCTATTTTGCAGCGCCACGATCTGCAGCTGGTCTCTGGCTGGTACTCCGGCCGACTGCTGGAGCGCAGCGTGGAAGAGGAGATTGCCGCCGTGCAGTCCCACCTGACGCTGCTGCGTGAGCTGGGGGCAAAGGTGCTGGTATTTGCGGAGGTGAGCGGCTGCATTCACGGCGAGCAGCAGACGCCGGTGCATCTGCGCCCGCGCTTCCCGCAGGCACGCTGGAAGGAGTATGGCGAGAAGCTCACGGAATTTGCCCGCTACACTCAGCAGCAGGGGGTGCAGATTGCCTATCACCACCATATGGGGACGGTGATTGAGTCCGCCGACGACGTGGACAACCTGATGACCCATACCGGCGAAGAGGTCGGGTTGCTGCTGGACACCGGTCACCTGACCTTTGCCGGGGCCGATCCGCTGACGGTGGCGCAGCGCTGGGCGTCGCGCATCAATCACGTTCACTGCAAAGACGTGCGTGCCGACGTGCTGGCGGATGTCAAAAACCGCAAAACCAGCTTCCTCGATGCGGTGCTGAGCGGTGTATTTACCGTGCCGGGCGACGGCTGCGTGGATTATCCGCCGATCATGCAACTGCTGAAAGCGCAGGATTATCACGGCTGGCTGGTGGTGGAGGCGGAGCAGGATCCGGCGATTGCCCATCCGCTGACCTATGCCCGTCTGGGGTATAACAACCTGAGCCGTCTGGCGCGCGACGCCGGGCTTATCTGAGGAGGTGACATGTCACGTCTGCTATCACGCTGGCAACAGCCGAACGATGAAGGGCGGACCCAGTCCGTCACGCCGGAACGCGCCGGGTGGGGATATGTTGGCTTTGAGGCCTATGAGCTGCAGGAGGGGCAGCAGTTGACGCTGCCCGCCGTCAGCGAAGAGCGCTGTCTGGTGCTGGTGGCCGGGCGCGCCTCCATCAGCACGCCTTCCGCGCAGTTTAACGATATTGGCGAGCGGATGAGCCCGTTCGAGCGTATCAAGCCGTGGGCGGTGTACGTTACCCCGCAGGAGACGGTGCAGGTGAAGGCGCTCACGAAGCTGGAACTGGCGGTTTGTGCCGCTCCGGGTAAAGGTAGCTGGCCGACGCGGCTGATTGCACCGCAGGATATCGACGCTGAAGCGCGCGGCAAAGGCCATAACCAGCGCTATGTGCACAACATTCTGCCGGAAGACAAACCGGCTGACAGCCTGCTGGTGGTGGAGGTCTGGACCAACGAAGGCTGCACCAGCTCGTACCCGAGCCATAAGCACGACACGGATAATCCGCCCCAGGAGACGTATCTGGAGGAGACCTATTACCATCGCCTCAACCCGGAGCAGGGGTTCTGCATGCAGCGGGTCTACACTGACGACAGAACGCTGGATGAATGCATGGCGGTCTACAACCGTGACGTGGTGATGGTGCCGAAGGGCTACCACCCGGTGGCAACCATGGCGGGGTATGACAGCTACTACCTCAACGTGATGGCCGGGCCGGTGCGCAAATGGATGTTCACGTGGGAAGAGGACCACGCGTGGATTAACCGGGATTATCCCGCAGAAAATGGGGGCTGAAGCGGCCTTTCTTGTCGGGTGGCGCTGCGCTGATCCGAACTACGAAACCGTAGGCTCGCGCAAGCACAGCGCCGCTGGCCGAATTGTCTTCAGTGCATCTGCCTCGCCTGCTCAATCGTGCGGGCAATGGCTTCCGGCTGGCTCACCATCGATACGTGGCTCGCCGCGACCTCGGTGGTGTTCGCGTGGATGGCCTTCGCCATCGCGCGTTCAAGCTCAGGATTGATCATCCGGTCGTTCTTGCTTACCACATACCAGCTCGGCTTAGCGTGCCACGCCGCGCGAGTGACCTTTTCGCCAAACGCATCGCCCTTTATTGGCCCCTGTGTGGCGGCGATGATCTGTTGTTCACCCGGTTTCACATCCGGTGCGAAGTCCTTACTGACCGACGCAGGCGGCAGGTATAAAAAGCCGTCCGCGGTTTTCGCGATACCCGCGCTCCCCGGGGGCGCCGGGTAGCTATTCGCCAGCTCTGCCGTTGACTGACCGGCGTCCGGCGCGAACGCCGCCACATACACCAGTGATTTCACCCGCGCATCGTTGCCGGCCTCGCTAATCACGGTGCCGCCCCAGGAGTGACCTACCAGTACCACGTCCCCGTGTGCACGAGCGATGGCGCGCCGGGTGGCTGCTACGTCATCTTTTAGTGAGGTCAGCGGCAGCTGGACGGCTATTACCTCGGTGTGGCGTTTCTGCAAAAGGGAAATCACCTTGTTCCAGCTGCTGCCGTCGGCAAAGGCGCCATGCACCAGCACCACGCTGGTTTCACTCTGCGCAAAGGCGCTGGCCGACATCGCCAGCAGACCCGCCGTCAGTATCGATAATGTTTTCATCTTCAGGCTCCTCAGAAATGGTGGACCGGCGCATGCGGCGGCACGGTGAATTCAAGGGTTTTATGATCGAGAGGCTTATGCGTCGGGTCGGCCAGGATAATGGTCACCTTGTGTTTTCCGGCGGGCAGTCCCACCAGAATCACCGGCTCACCGCTGGTGTCCGCCCAGTGCCAGGGCGCGTCATCCACCACAACGTGAATATGGCCGATGCGCGGAGTGACTTTCAGCGCGTCGGGCCCAAAGACAGGTTCAATGCGCAGGTTTTCAACACGGTACTGAATAAAGACAGCACCCTTACTCAGCGGGCCTGCCAGCGGCGGATCGACAATCAGCCTGGCGGGCGGCTGGGGCTGCTCAAGCGGGGCAACGGCAGCCGGACCGTTGACGTCGGCGGCGCTGAGGCCGCTCAGGGGCGCGGCGCAGACGGAAGACGTCAGCGCGAGTAAAGGAAGCAACAGATGCTGGCGAATCATTTTGGTCTCTCCTCGTGGGGTCATGTCACGAGAGACAGCAGACCATTTTTATGTATCGCGTCTGTTTGCTGATGCGGGATTTTTGTATCGATGCGTAAGCCAGATGAGGGAGATACAGTGCGATACATTTCCCCCGGGCATGACGAGAAGTTTGCTGGCATGGTGTCTTCAGGCGCATCCATCGGATGCGGAGATTTCCCGGAGAAAACATCATGAATAGTGAAAAAGTTGCGTTGATTTTCGGCGGCGCACGTGGAATTGGTGCGGCTATAGCGGCACGGCTGGCGAAGGAAGGATATCGCGTTGCTGTGACATGGGTATCACGTCCGGACCGGGCTAATGCGCTGGTCTCATCCATTACTGATGCGGGCGGGGTGGCGCTGGCGATTAACGCTGATAGCGCAGATGCAACTGCAATTCAGGCTGCGGTTGATGCCACGATCAACCATTACGGCAGGCTGGATGTTGCCGTAGTGAACGCAGGCGTACTGCGGCTGGGTATGCTTGAGGATTATTCAGTGGACGATCTGGATGCCACGCTGTCGGTGAACGTGCGCGGCGTTTTCCTCTCTGTGCAGGCGGCAGTTAAACGAATGAGGGAAGGGGGAAGGGTGATCACCATTGGCAGCAATACCGCTGTGCGAACCGGGCATGCGGGTAGTAGCGTTTATGCGATGAGTAAAGCTGCGGTGGCAGCCATGGTGCAAAACCTGGCGCTGGATCTGGCTCCGAAGCGGATCACAATTAACAATATCCAGCCCGGCCCCATCGCCACGGATATGACGGCCGGAATGGCGGAGCAGATCACTGCACATATCCCTTTAAAACGCATTGGGCAGCCTGAGGAGATCGCATCACTTGCCGCATGGCTTGCTGGAGAAGAGTCTGGATATATGACAGGCGCGAGCCTGACGATTGACGGTGGATTCGTGCTTTAATTGCCAGGGGCAGGGAAGCCCGACATTCTGACTAGCGCGCGGGTGCGTCGACCACCAGACCCGTTTGCTGCGACTGGAGTTTGTCCTGATGGTGATACCAGGCACCAATGGAGGAATAAACGAAGCGGCCAAAGAAAAACAGGAAGCTGATTAGCAATATGATGCGGGTCATTCGAGTGTTAAATCGATGTCGTTTTCGCATACGTGTGGCCTGACTCACTGTGTTTTTCCTGGACATACCCTTTTGGGCGACGCGGATATTAAGGCACAGCGGGAAGGGTGGGTCAATTCTGCGATGTGTAAATAACCGTCAACATATACATTAACCGATGTTATTAAAAATAATAATTGCATTTACGATATTGATAACACGAAGAAAATTAACCGGAAAAAAACAGAAGAAAGGAAATTTTGAATTAAATAGTTTGATTTAAGTCAACGGATTCCCCGCAGTGGTATTTAAAATCCCTCCTCCATACTGTTTGCCCCGGGTGTTAGCGGGCAGCACGTACGTCAGGTCGGATGCCTGTCTTCATTTTCCCTCAGGAGAAAGGGGTTTAACCGGGCATCTATGAACACTATTGCTTTCCTGAAACAGAATAAAGACCGCTGGTGGGCGCTGCCGCTTATTTTACCGGTGATGTTGCTGCCTGTGCTGAGCGCGGCCAATACCCTGACGCAACTGGGCGACGGCATTGTGGCACTCTATTATCTGCCGCTCTTTTTCCTGCTCACCTTAATGTTGTTTTTCGGCGTTGGGGCAATTCCCGGAATAGTGCTGTCGCTGTTTATTCGCTATTACCCGCAAGTTGGGCTGTTTGAAACCGTTGCCGGGATCTTCCATTTTATTATTCCCTTAGTGCTGAGTTGGGGCGGTTATCGCGTCTTTGCCCCCAGACGCAATATGACGGCTTACGGCGATATACGGCTGATGGCGCAGCGCATTTTCTGGCAGGTGTTATGTCCGGCAACGCTGTTTCTGGTGCTGTTTCAGTTTGCGGTTTATCTGGGCGTGTATGAGAGTCGCCAGAGCCTGGCGGGGCTGAACCCGCTTAATATTCACACGCTGATCAACTATCAGGCGCTGCTGGTCAGCGGCTTAACGGGCGTACCGCTGAGTTACCTGATAATCCGGCTGATTCGCCATCCGCGTTATTTCAGGGCATTGATTTCTCAGAGCCGCGCGCAGATAGATAAAAAGGTGACGCTCATCGAGTTTCTGGTCTGGTTGATCATACTGGGCGGGCTGCTGCTGTTGCTGCTGATACCAATGAATGAGAACAGCTCTATCTTCACCACTAACTACACGCTGTCGCTCCTGATGCCGGTGATGCTCTGGGGCGCGATGCGCTTTGGTTACAGGCTGACATCCCTCATCTGGACGCCGGTCCTGCTGGTCTCTATTCACTATTTTTACCGTTATATCCCTGTGAATCAGGGCTACGACATTCAACTGGCGATCACCTCTTCCAGCTACCTGGTCTTCTCGTTTGTGGTGGTCTATATGTCGATGCTGTCGACCCGCCAGCGTGCCGTGAATAAGCGCTCCCGCAAGCTGGCGCTCCTCGACCCGGTTGTCCATATGCCTAACCTGCGTGCGTTGTTACGCGATCTGGCCCGGAACCCGTGGTCGGCGCTCTGTTTACTGCGTATTCCTGAACTGGAAGTGCTGGGCCGAAATTATGGCGTATTGCTGCGAATTTTGTACAAACAGCAGCTGGCACAGTGGGTTAATGGCACACTCCAGCCCAATGAGCGGGTGTATCACCTTACCGGGTATGATCTGGCGGTGCGACTCAACGCGGAATCGCACCAGCAGCGAATCGAGACGCTGGATGAGCATATCAAACAGTTCCGTTTTATCTGGGATGGCATGCCGCTACAGCCGCAGGTGGGCATGAGTTACTGCTATGTACGCTCACCCGTGAACCATCTCTATCTGGTGCTGGGGGAGTTAGGGGTTATTGCCGATCTGTCGCTCTCAACCAACCACCCGGAAAACCTTCAGCAGCGTGGTGCTGTCCATCTGCAGCGCAGCCTGAAGGATAAAATCGCGATGATGAGCCGCCTGCAAAAAGCGCTCGACAACAACGAATTCACCCTGCTGGCGCGGCCCGTTCGCGGCCTGCGTGGCGATCGCTATCATGAAGTGCTGCTGCGGATGCCGGATGCGGACGGCGCGTTACTTACTCCCGATCGGTTCCTGCCCGTCGCTCAGGAGTTTGGCCTGTCGTCGCGGGTCGATTTGTGGGTGCTGGAGCGCACGCTGCGCTTCCTGGCCGAACACCGTGACAGGCTGCCCGGCCAGCGCTTTGCCATTAATCTTGCGCCCTCAACCGTTTGTCGGGTGCAGTTCCCGCTGGAGGTGAGCCGTCTGCTGAATAAATACGCCGTGGAGGCGTGGCAGTTGATCTTCGAGGTGACCGAGTGCAGTACCTTCGGCAGCGCGGAGCAGGCGATGCATACCCTCCGGCAGCTACAAAAAATGGGCGTACGCATTGCGATAGATGATTTTGGTACCGGCTATGCAAGCTATGCGCGGCTGAAAAGCGTGGACGCAGACATCCTCAAGATTGACGGCAGCTTTATTCGCAATATCGTCAGCAACAGCCTGGATTACCAGATTGTGGCCTCTATTTGCCATTTAGCGCGAATGAAAAAGATGCTGGTGGTTGCGGAATATGTGGAGACCGAAGAGATACGTAGCGCGGTTCACGCGCTCGGTATCGACTATGTGCAGGGCTATCTGATAGGTCGGCCGGTGGCGCTTGAGTCACTGCTGGAGGCAGAGGCGTCCGTAGCGGACGCCTGAGCCGTTACGCCGCGACGTCGGCGCTCTCTTCTTCGATTTTGAGCATCCAGCCGGTGACCGCTTCCCAGTACTGCTGCTCTTTTTCCAGATCCAGCAGAACCAGCGCATTCTGGCTAAACCAGTCGTGCGGGAAGCTCAGCGTCCAGTGATGGTCATCCGTTTTGAGTTTCAGCGTGGGCGGCGTGGTGGTGGCCTGACGCTGGTTATTCAGCAGCACGCCCAGACGCAGCAACTGAATCATCGGCAGGAACTGCTTTTTCTTGAACAGCGTGAAGCGCGGCAGATCGTCGAGCTTAATGGCTTTGCGATGATAGCGCACCAGCGTCGCCATCATGGTTTGCTGCTCCTGGTTGAAGCCCGGCAAATCGCTGTTTTGCAGAATGTAGGCGGAATGACGGTGCATGCCGCTGTGGTTAATGTTCAGCCCCACTTCGTGCAGCATCGCTGCCCATTTCAGCAGGGCGGCAAGCTGCGGATGGGCAAGCTTTGGATTCTGCTCCTGCCACTGATCGTACATCTGAACGGTCGTTTCCAGCACCCGCTTCGCCTGTTCGCGGTCGATGTTGTACTGGTTTGCCAGGCTTTGCGCGGTACGGCTGCGAATATCCTGATGGCGGAAGCGGCCTTCCATCTCATACAGCACGCCTTCACGCAGCGCGCCGTCAGAGAGACGCAGCTCTTTAATTGCCAGCGCATCGAATACGCCGCACAGGATAGCCAGCCCCGGTACAAACACCGCTTTACGCTCGTCGGAAAGACCCGGCAGGCTTAACGCGTCGAAACTTTTATGTTTCAGCACCTCTTCGGTCAGCAACGTCAGGCGTTCGGGCGTGATAAAACCGTCTTTTTCACCCATCGCCAGCAGCACTTCATGGGCCGCTTTGATGGTGCCCGAGGCCCCCAGCGCGACGTTCCAGCCCTGGATACGGTACTGCCAGGCCAGATTTTCCAGCTTCTGAACGGCGGCCATGCGCGCCCGCTGGAAGTTTTCCCGCGAAATCGCACCGCCCGGGAAATACATCTGCGCAAAGCTGACGCAGCCCATACGGCGGCTTTCCACCAGACGCGGTTCAAAGTCTTCACCAATGACCAGCTCTGTGGAGCCGCCGCCGATATCAATCACCAGCTTGCGGCCTTTTTCCGGCTGCGTGTGCTCAACGCCCATAAAAATCAGACGCGCCTCTTCGTTACCGGAGATGATCTCAATGGGGTAGGGGATCACTTTTTCCGCACGCTTGAGGAATTCAGGGGCATTCAGCGCCTGGCGCAGGGTATGCGTTCCCACAATGCAGACACTGGAGGGTGAGAAGCCCTGCAGGCGTTCGGCAAACAGCGACAGGCAGTTCAGGCCGCGCTCCATCGCCTCTTCGCTGAGCATGCTGCGTTCATCAAGACCATCTGCCAGGTGTACGCGCTGCTTCAGACGACCGATGATCTGCAGCGCGCCATCCACCTCACGGGCGATGACCATGTGGAAACTGTTAGAACCAAGGTCGACCGCGGCGAATTCCTGTGGTCGTGGGGTCTTATCATTTATCGGCATAGGTTAATCGGGTTGCTCGAGTGATTTGATATAGTCGTAAATCGCCAGTTGCGACCGCACTTTGCGGCGGTTGCCGCGCGGTACATAGCGGTTACTGAGTTCTTTGTCGATATAGCGCGCTTTCACCGTGTCGCTAAACAGAATCTCGATAATGTCGAGAATACGCTGTTTCAGGCGCGGATCCAGCAGCGGCGCTGCGACTTCAATTCGATAATCAATATTGCGCGTCATCCAGTCTGCCGAAGAGAGATAGACCTGTTTATCTCCCGCATTATCGAAAATATAGACCCGATCGTGCTCCAGGTAGCGGTCGACAATGCTGATGACGCGAATATTATCGCTGATGCCTTCCAGTTCCGGGATGAGGGAGCACATGCCGCGGATCAGCAGGTTAACCGGAACGCCGGAGCTGGACGCCGCATAGAGTCTGTCCACGAGACCTTTGTCGACCAGATTGTTGAGCTTCAGCGTGATGCCGGACGACAAGCCTTTCTGGGCGTTGGCAATTTCTTTGTCGATCATATCGTACAGCAGGCGGCGCGAGTTCTGCGGTGACACCAGCAGATAATCGAAGCTCACCGGGCGGTACGGGTTCTCAATAAAGTTGAACACCCGGCGCACCTCGTTGGTGATGCGCGCGTCGGCGGTCAGCAACGAGTAGTCGGTATAAATTCGTGCGGTTTTCTCGTTAAAGTTCCCGGTACCGATGTGGGCATAGCGCACCACGTCGTCACCCTCTTTACGGGAAATAAGGAACAGCTTGGCGTGAATTTTCAGCCCCGGGGCGGAGAAGATAACGTGCACACCCGCTTCCGTCAGACGGCGCGCCCAGTGGATATTGGCCTCTTCGTCGAAACGTGCCTGCAGCTCAACCACCACGGTTACTTTTTTGCCGTTGTGCGCGGCGTGGATCATCGCGTCGATGATGCGGGAGTCTTTCGCCACGCGGTAAATATTGATTTTGATTGCCAGCACGCTCGGGTCAAAGGAGGCCTGACGCAGCAGCTCCAGCACGTGTTCAAACGTGTGATACGGATAGTAGAGCAGGACGTCGCGTTCGCGGATGGCGTCGAAACCGTTACGGAACTTATCGAACCAAAGATGACGCAGACGCGGCAGCGGTTTATTCACCAGATTGGCTTTGCCGACGTTCGGGAAGCCAATAAAGTCTTTAAAGTTATGGTAACGACCGCCCGGCACAATGGAGTCATAGCGCGAGATAGTCAGCTTGTCGCGCAGCATTTCCACCATCGCGTCTGGCATATCACGCTGATAGACAAAGCGCACCGGTTCGGCCGTCAGACGCTGCTTGAGGCTGGAGGACATCAGTTCCATCAGGCTGGCTTCCATCTCGTGCACCAGG
The DNA here is from genome assembly GCF_057320385.1 of Enterobacter cloacae complex sp. 394F7. Classification (NCBI taxonomy): domain Bacteria; kingdom Pseudomonadati; phylum Pseudomonadota; class Gammaproteobacteria; order Enterobacterales; family Enterobacteriaceae; genus Enterobacter; species Enterobacter cloacae complex sp. 394F7. Next base: position 115,013 of record NZ_JBXWCS010000012.1, read on the forward strand.
TCATATTCGGCGTCACGGGTCATCTTCATCGAGTAGGCGTTTAACGCGTCGTAATCGAAGAAGCCTTTGAAGATATCGTCCAGACAGTAGCGCAGGATGTTATCCAGCAGGATCATCGGTTTGCGTCTGCGCGGGGTTTCCGGCGGCAGGTTCACAAAACGTGGCACCTTGTCGGACGGGATCTCCAGCAGCGCGTAACGGATGGATTCACCGCGAATAATTTCCACCGCCAGGTAGGTGTAGTCATCTTTCAGGAACTGCACCAGATCGGTTTCGCGGTTGATCAGAATAGGGGTGATGTGCTGGCGCAGATACTGTTTAAAGTAGTGGCGCAGCCAGTTTTGTTGGTTAACGGAGAGCTGACGTTCGTTAATCAGGAAGATTTGATTGCGTGCCATCTCCAGCAGCAACTCGTTATAGAGGCCGTCAAATTCCTGATCGGCTTTCAACACGCGGGACTGAATTTTGCCTAACAGATGGCGAGAGTGAGAGTTTAAGCCCTGCTCTTCGCTGATGATGATCCGCCGTTTCAGCTCGGCAAAGCGAACCTTGTAGAACTCATCAAGGTTGTTGGAATAAATGCCCAAAAAACGCATGCGCTCAATAAGCGGGTTGCTTTTGTCCGCCGCTTCCTGGAGTACGCGTTCGTTGAATGCTAACCAGCTTAGCTCTTTCTCGATATATAACTTTTCCTGACCCATTACAGCTCACACTCCAGTTCAATCACAGGACGTGGTAAATCCGTCTCGTCCTTATTATGGCGAGCATTTCCACGATATGTCCAACAGTGCCAGAAAAGTATGACAGTTATTTTTTTGTTGGAGATTTTAGAAGGTTGGAGAAGGGAATATCGGGTAATGCGCTTTGTTGGTCGGGTAAGCGCTGCTGCGCCACCCGACAGAACAGACTACTCTTCGGCCGCGTAACCCTGCGGGGGCAGTTTCACGCCATCCAGCCAGGCAGCACCCTCGCGCATCGCCAGACGCCCGTCGACAAACCAGCTGACCACCAGTGGATAAATGGCATGTTCCTGGCTCTGCACCCGTTCGGTGATGTCGTCTTCGGTGTCGCCGTCAAAGACCGGGACTTTCGCCTGCAGGATCACCGGTCCGCCGTCCAGCTCATCGGTCACGAAATGCACCGAGGTCCCGTGCTCTTCATCGCCGTTTTCCAGCACCTGACGATGGGTGTGCAGGCCGGGATATTTCGGCAGAAGCGAAGGGTGGATATTCAGCAGACGCCCGGCGTAGTGCCCGACAAATGCCGGGCTCAGGATACGCATATACCCCGCCAGCACCACAACGTCCGGCGCGTAGGCATCAATCTCCTGAACCAGTTCGCGGTCAAACGCTTCACGGCCGGCGAACTGACTGGCCTCCAGCGCGTGCGCGGGAATGTTTGCTTCCCGGGCGCGCTCAAGGCCGAACGCGTCGGCCTTGTTGCTGAATACTGCCCGAATGGTGCCATTGATTTTCTTCTGTTTGCAGGCGTCAATGATGGCCTGCAAATTGCTTCCGTTGCCGGAAATGAGCACCACGATGTTTTTCATTCAATGACCACACGCTGTTCGGAATCGGAAGCTTTGATAATACCGATTTTCCACGCGTTTTCACCTTTGTCCGTCAGCAGCTTAACGGCTTTATCCGCTTCGCTCGCTGGCAGGGCGATCACCATACCTACGCCACAGTTAAAGGTGCGGTACATTTCGTGAGAACTCACATTGCCCGCGGTTTGCAGCCAGTTAAAGACTGCTGGCCACTGCCAGGAAGATTCGTCGATTACCGCCTGGGTGTTGTCCGGCAGTACGCGCGGAATGTTTTCCCAGAAGCCGCCACCGGTCAGGTGGGCAATGGCGTGAACGTCCACGTTCTCAATCAGCTCCAGCACGTTTTTCACGTAGATGCGGGTCGGTGCCAGCAGATGGTCAGCCAGAGGTTTACCTTCAAGTTCGGTGGTTTGTGGGTCGCAACCGCTTACTTCGAGGATTTTACGCACCAGCGAGTAGCCGTTAGAGTGCGGGCCGCTGGAGGCCAGCGCAATCAGCACATCACCATCAGCCACTTTACTGCCGTCGATAATTTCTGATTTTTCTACCACACCCACGCAGAAGCCTGCGACGTCATAATCTTCGCCGTGATACATGCCAGGCATTTCTGCGGTTTCACCGCCAACCAGCGCGCAGCCAGACTGCAGACAGCCTTCGGCAATACCGTTGATCACGCTGGCTGCGGTATCCACATCCAGTTTGCCTGTCGCGTAGTAGTCGAGGAAGAACAGCGGCTCAGCGCCTTGTACCACCAGGTCGTTTACACACATCGCGACCAGATCGATACCGATCGTGTCGTGACGTTTTAAATCCATCGCCAGGCGCAGTTTTGTGCCTACACCGTCAGTACCCGAGACCAGAACAGGTTCACGATATTTTTGCGGCAGCGCGCACAGTGCGCCGAAGCCACCCAGACCACCCATCACTTCCGGGCGGCGGGTTTTTTTCACCACACCTTTGATTCGGTCAACCAGCGCATTACCTGCGTCAATATCAACACCGGCATCTTTGTAGCTGAGAGAAGTTTTGTTGGTCACGGCTCAAGTCCCCACGCGATTGCATAGCTAGTAAGAAAAATCGGCGCAATTCTAACAGTCCAGGCAAACGTTTGCGAGCCTATTCTCGGCGCGAGGATCTTTTTTTCTGCTCCACCCCCGGCGGCGCGCAAACTTGACTCCGTTCACGAAAATGAAACCGGTTTCGGCGATCTGCTTGCATGCGGTTTAGGGAATGAACATCATGAAATGAAACCGGTTTCAGTTTCATTTAGGAGGAATGAAGGCCATGAACATCGCCGCATTTGATATCGGTGGCACCGCGTTAAAAATGGGCATTGTGACCGCGCAGGGAGAGCTACTGCAAACGGATAAGGCCGCCATCAGGAACAGCGACGGTGACGCCATTCTTGCGCAGATGCTGAACTGGGTAACGGCCCATCCCGGGCTTAAGGGGATCGCCATCAGCGCGCCGGGGTATGTTAATCCGCATACCGGCTTTATAGAGATGGGCGGGGCCATTCGCCGCTTCGACCAGTTCGCAATGAAAGGCTGGCTTGAGGCGCATACGGGTTTACCGGTTACCGTCGAGAATGACGCTAACTGCGTGCTGCTGGCGGAGCGCTGGCAGGGCAAGGCGAAGGATATCGATAACTTTCTGGTACTGACCATCGGCACCGGGATCGGCGGGGCAATTTTCTGCAACGGCAGGCTGGTTCACGGGGCGCGTTTTCGCGCCGGAGAGTTCGGCTACATGCTTACGGAAAGGGCAGACTCAAGACGTGTTGCCCGCCACTCCATGAATGAAAACTGTACGTTACGCACGCTTCGCAAGCGCTATGCCGACTTTCACAGTCTGACGCTTGAGAGCGTCACCGGCGAGGCCATTTTTGATGGCTATGACGCAGGCGACACCGTATGCCGCCGCCTGGTGGATGATTTTCTTAACGGCATTGCGACAGGGCTCTACAACCTGGCGAATGTGTTCGACCCGCAGACCATCTTCATTGGCGGCGGTATCGCGGAGCGGCCCGGGTTTATGGATCTGCTTCGCACCCATCTTGCGTGGTTTGGCATCGCGGATATCGCCGATGTCGTCAGCCACGGCAACCGGGCCGGTCTTGTCGGCGCGGTTTACCACTTCAGACAGCAGTATCCGTCAGCAATCAGCAACATCGAATGAGGGAAAGAGTATGTCAGGATTTAAAGAAGGTTTTCTGTGGGGCGGCGCGGTGGCCGCGCACCAGCTGGAAGGTGGCTGGAAAGAGGGCGGTAAAGGCGTAAGCGTCGCCGATGTCATGACCGCTGGCGCCCACGGCGTGCCGCGTGAAATCACCGACGGCGTGCTGCCAGGAAAAAACTACCCGAACCACGAAGCCATCGATTTTTACCATCGCTATAAAGAAGACATCAAACTCTTTGCGGAGATGGGGTTCAAATGCTTCCGTACCTCCATTGCCTGGACGCGTATTTTCCCGAAAGGGGATGAGCTGGAGCCGAACGAAGCGGGCCTTCAATTCTACGATGACCTGTTCGATGAGTGCCTCAAATACGGCATCGAACCGGTTATCACCCTGTCGCATTTTGAGATGCCGTATCATCTGGTCACCGAGTACGGCGGCTGGCGCAACCGTAAGCTGATCGACTTCTTTGTCCGCTTCGCAAAAGCGGTCTTCCAGCGCTATCAGCATAAGGTGAAGTACTGGATGACCTTTAACGAGATCAACAACCAGGCTAACTTCCACGAAGATTTTGCGCCGTTTACCAACTCCGGGCTGAAGTATGCGCCAGGCGAAGACCGTGAGCCGGTGATGTTCCAGGCCGCGCACTATGAGCTGGTGGCCAGCGCGCTGGCGGTAAAAGCCGGGCGCGAGATTAATCCTTCCCTGCAGATCGGCTGCATGATTGCCATGTGCCCCATTTATCCGCTGACCTGCGCGCCTGACGACATCATGATGGCAATGAACGCGATGCATCGTCGCTACTGGTTCACCGACGTTCACGTGCGCGGCAAGTATCCGCAGCATCTGCTTAACTACTTTGCGCGTCGTGGTTTCACGCTGGACATTACCGAAGAAGACAAAGCGGCGCTGACGCAGGGCTGCGTGGATTACATCGGCTTTAGCTATTACATGTCCTTCGCCACCAAAGCGACGGCGGATAACCCGGAACTGGATTACGATGAAAGCAAGAGCCTGGTCTCCAACCCGTACGTGCAGAAATCTGACTGGGGTTGGCAGATTGACCCGGTTGGCCTGCGCTACTCCCTGAACTGGTTCTGGGATCACTACCAGCTGCCGCTGTTCATCGTTGAGAACGGCTTCGGCGCGATTGACGTGCAGGAGAGCGACGGCACGGTGAACGACCAGTACCGCATTGATTATCTCTCGGCGCACATCCGCGAGATGAAAAAAGCGGTGGTGGAAGATGGCGTGGATCTGATGGGCTACACCCCGTGGGGCTGTATCGATCTCGTTTCTGCCGGCACCGGTGAGATGAAGAAACGCTACGGGTTTATCTTTGTTGATAAAGACAACGAAGGGAACGGCACGCTGAACCGCAGCAAGAAAAAGTCGTTTGACTGGTATAAGCAGGTGATTGCGAGCAACGGCGACAACCTGTAATTGTCGGGTGGCGCTTACGCTTACCCGACCTACACTACACGTAGGCCCGCGTAAGCGCAGCGCCACCGGGCAGAACCCCGCACCCAAGCCGGAGTCTCGCCTCCGGTTTTTTGTCTCTAAATCACTTTGCTTGATATACGTCAAGCAAGATGGGTATGGCCTAATCCGAAAAAAGCGGTATAATCCCGCGATTTTTTTGCGGACGCCACCTCAGAGGAGAAAGAGAATGAAGATTGTGGAAGTGAAACACCCACTCGTTAAACACAAGTTGGGCCTGATGCGTGAGCATGACATCAGCACGAAGCGTTTTCGCGAACTGGCATCTGAAGTCGGCAGCCTGCTGACCTACGAAGCGACCTCTGACCTCGAAACGGAAAAAGTGACCATCGAAGGCTGGAACGGCCCGGTGCAGGTTGAGCAGATCAAAGGTAAGAAAATTACCGTGGTGCCAATCCTGCGTGCTGGTCTTGGCATGATGGAAGGCGTGCTGGAGCACGTACCGAGCGCGCGTATCAGCGTGGTGGGGATCTACCGTAATGAAGAAACCCTGGAGCCGGTTCCGTACTTCCAGAAGCTGGTGTCTAACATCGACGAGCGTATGGCGCTGGTGGTTGACCCGATGCTGGCGACCGGCGGCTCAATGATTGCCACCATCGACCTGCTGAAAAAAGCAGGCTGCAGCAGCATCAAAGTGCTGGTGCTGGTTGCGGCACCGGAAGGGATCGCGGCGCTGGAAAAAGCACACCCGGATGTGGAGCTGTACACCGCGTCTGTCGACCAGGGGCTCAACGAGCACGGGTACATCATCCCGGGGCTGGGCGATGCCGGCGATAAGATCTTTGGTACGAAATAATCGAATAACGATAAATAAGCCGACTTTGAAAGTCGGCTTTTTTTTGAATAAAACACACATAACTAACCATCTCAGAGGAAAACACTATGACGCGCCGTGCTATCGGGGTGAGTGAAAGACCGCCGCTTTTACAGACTATCCCGCTTAGTTTGCAGCACCTGTTCGCTATGTTTGGCGCAACCGTGCTGGTGCCAATCCTGTTTCACATTAACCCGGCTACCGTGCTGTTGTTCAATGGTATCGGGACGCTGCTGTACCTCTTTATCTGTAAAGGTAAAATCCCGGCGTATCTGGGGTCGAGCTTTGCCTTTATCTCGCCGGTGTTGCTGCTGCTGCCCCTGGGGTATGAAGTGGCGCTGGGCGGCTTTATCATGTGCGGTGTGTTGTTCTGCCTGGTCTCTTTCATTGTGAAGAAGGCCGGTACCGGCTGGCTGGATGTGATGTTCCCACCGGCGGCGATGGGGGCCATCGTTGCCGTCATCGGTCTGGAGCTGGCAGGCGTGGCGGCGAATATGGCTGGCCTGCTGCCTGCTGATGGGCAGTCGCCGGACTCCAAAACCATCATCATCTCACTGGTGACGCTGGGCGTGACGGTATTTGGCTCCGTGCTGTTCCGCGGTTTTATGGCGATTATCCCGATCCTGATCGGCGTGCTGGCGGGTTATGCACTCTCCTTCGTGATGGGTGTTGTCGATACCACGCCAATTGCTCAGGCGCACTGGTTTGCCCTGCCAACCTTCTATACGCCACGCTTTGAATGGTTTGCTATCTTCACTATTCTGCCTGCCGCGCTGGTGGTTATTGCTGAACACGTTGGCCACCTTGTGGTGACGGCGAACATCGTTAAACGTGACCTGATCCGCGACCCGGGTCTGCACCGTTCGATGTTTGCAAACGGCTTCTCGACGATCATCTCCGGTTTCTTTGGCTCCACGCCAAACACCACCTACGGTGAGAACATCGGCGTCATGGCGATCACCCGCGTTTACAGCACCTGGGTTATCGGCGGTGCGGCAATCATCGCAATCCTGCTCTCCTGCGTGGGTAAACTGGCGGCAGCGATCCAGATCATCCCGGTTCCGGTGATGGGCGGCGTGTCTTTGCTGCTGTACGGCGTAATTGGCGCATCTGGTATTCGCGTGCTGATTGAGTCCAAAGTGGACTACAGCAAAGCGCAGAACCTGATCCTGACTTCCGTTATCCTGATCATCGGCGTGAGCGGCGCGAAGGTACACATCGGCGCGGCCGAGCTGAAAGGCATGGCGCTGGCGACCATCGTTGGTGTGGGCCTGAGCCTGATTTTCAAGCTGATTTCCGTGATCCGCCCTGAAGAGGTGGTGCTGGAGGCTGACGAAAGCGAAAAAGCGTCACACTGATCGTAAAACCGGGTGGACGATCCGCCCGGTTCTCTCCTGGCAGGTTCCGTGCTAAACTCCGTTCCGATTTTATGTAAGATCTGGTTGAGGTACTTCTGAACGGACCGGCACAGCTCTCTCTGCCACTCTATCTCCCTGACGACGAAACTTTCGCGAGTTTCTGGCCGGGTGATAACCCCTCTTTACTGGCTGCACTGCAGAACGTGCTGCGCCAGGATCACAGCGGATACATCTATATCTGGTCACGCGAAGGCGCGGGACGCAGTCATCTGTTGCATGCCGCCTGTGCTGAGCTTTCAGCGCGGGGGGATGCGGTAGGCTATGTACCGCTGGATAAACGTACCTGGTTTGTGCCTGACGTGCTGGAGGGAATGGAACATCTCTCCCTGGTCTGCATCGATAATATCGAATGCGTGGCGGGGGATGAGCCGTGGGAAATGGCGATCTTTAACCTCTATAACCGTATCCTGGAGTCGGGCAAAACCCGGCTGCTGATCACCGGCGATCGTCCGCCGCGCCAGCTGAATCTGGGGCTGCCGGATCTGGCCTCCCGACTCGACTGGGGGCAAATCTACAAACTGCAACCGCTGTCAGATGAAGACAAACTCCAGGCGCTTCAGCTGCGCGCCAGACTGCGCGGATTTGAACTGCCGGAAGACGTAGGGCGCTTCCTGCTCAAGCGTCTGGACAGGGAAATGCGCACGCTGTTTGATACGCTCGATCAGCTCGATCGCGCCTCCATTACCGCCCAGCGCAAGCTCACCATTCCGTTTGTGAAAGATATTCTGAAGCTTTGAGTTTTTGTGCCCGGTGGCGCTGCGCTTACCGGGCCTACGGGATCGAATAGGCCGGGTAAGGCGCAGCCGCCACCCGGCTAGAGGTCTCCCATCAGGTGCTCAACCAGCAGCGGAATCGGCCTCCCTGAGGCCACGCTTCTGCCACCCTCACGCCACAGCGCCGTACCGCTAATATCCAGATGCGCCCACGGGATTGTCGGCGGGCAGAAGTGATGCAGCAGCCACGCCGCCGAGGCACTGATCGCCGCATTGTTGGGCGGCGTATTGCACAGATCGGCGATGGCGCTGTCGGTCTGCTTTTTCAGCCGCGCATCCAGCGGCAGGGACCACACTTCATCTCCGCTCTGTTTTCCTGCCTGCGTCAGCGCCTGGCGCAGTGGCTCGTCCTGGGTCATCAACCCGCTCAGCTCATATCCCAGCGCTTTGACCACCGCACCCGTCAGCGTTGCCATATCGATAATGTAGCGCGCCTGCAGATGGCGCTGGCTGGCCCAGGCGATAGCGTCTGCCAGCACCAGTCGGCCTTCGGCATCGGTATTATTAATCTCAACCGTGGTGCCGTTGCAGGCTCTGGCTACCGTGCCGGGCTGCATGGCGTCCGGGCCGATGGCGTTTTCTGCCAGCGCCAGCACGCCCATGAGGCGCACGGGGAGCGCCAGCTCTGCAACGGTCAGCATCAGCCCCAGCACGTTCGCTGCCCCGCACATGTCATATTTCATGGTGTACATGCCCGCGCCATCCTTGAGCCACAGGCCGCCGGTATCGAAGGTAATGCCTTTACCAACATAGCAGCGCACCGGGCCGTCAGAAACACCGTCATAGTGAATAGCCAGCAGTCGTGGCGGGCAGGAGGCGCCTTTGCCAACGGCGTGAAGCAGCCCCAGACCCTGCTCAACGATCTGCTTTTCATCCAGCACTTCACAGTGCAGGGCAGGGAAGGCCGCGCACAATGTTTGCGCCTCCTGCACCATAAACTGTGGTGTGCAGCGGTCGGAGGGGATATCGGCCAGACGGCGTGCGGCGACCATTCCACGGCTAATGGCGAGCTGCTGGCGGAAGATAACGTCCAGCCGCGCCTGCTGTTCTGGCAGGCAGAGGGCGGTAACGTGCTCAACGCGCAAAGTGATATCGTCCGCTTTCTTCAGCTGCAGATCGCTAAGCCTGTGCGACTGATTAAAAAGAAAACGCAGGACCTGTTGCAGCACAACGTCGTCAATGTGGGTGACATCCAGGACCACGTCGGTGCTGACGGGCGTGGCCAGCAGCGGACGGAGTGCCGTAAGCAATCCTTCGGTAAGGCTATCCTGCCAGAGAGCATCCGGCACCAGCGTGATGCGCGCAAAAGGCGCACAGCCAAAACGGGTGTCGGCAACGGCATCTTGCCCGCGCATTTCCGCAATCAGTGGCGTGTCCGGCAACAGCGTAGACGAGCTGCGGGCGATGAGGTGGCCGCGTGGCTTTACGTCAGAAAGGGCGGTGATCAGCTGATACGTCATCATCATTACTCCTCAATCGGTGCGCGGATCCGTGCGGCATAGGCCTGCATCCATTCATCATCCACCGCCTGATAGTGCGTTTTTTCCCGCAGGCGTTCGGCGCGAAACACGGTCAGCGGCTGGCGTGCCGTCGCCACCACAAAGGAGAACGTTTTAATGTTGGTGGCGGCGCCAAATTCACCTTTGTTATTCATGCATACCACGGAGAGATCCCCCGCGCGGCCAAAGCGCGACATCAGCCTGTCTTCCAGCTCGAACACCACGGAATCTGCCGCCTGCTGCGGAGACATCCCCTGCGCCATGCGGCGAACAATTTCGTAGCTGGTGCAGCCTTTCATCAGATCTTCGCCCACGCCCGTGGCGGTGGCGGCGCCGGTTTCACTGTCGCAGTAGAAGCCGGAGCCGATGATCGGCGAATCGCCAAGTCGGCCGCGCTTTTTCATAAACAGGCCGCTGGTGGAGGTCGCCACGCTCATGGATCCCTGTTTGTCGAGACCGATAATCCCGACCGTGTCATGGCCATCGTAGGGGCTTAAGCCTTTATCCAGCGTCTCCCGGCAGCGCTTGCGGTAGTGCTGCATGGCCCGGTCGGTGAGCATCGTTTTGTCGGTAAAACCCTGGCTCAATGCCCACTCGCGTGCGCCCTGGCCGACCAGCAGGCTGTTATAGCGCTGGCGGCTTAACGCCTGCGCCACGCGTACCGGGTTGGCGATATCCACCAGATTTCCCACAGCGCCAAACGCCAGCGTGTCGCCGTCCATGTAGGCGGCGTCCAGTTCCACCTCGCCATTTTCGGTTGGTAGCCCGCCGTAGCCGACCGATTTATAGAACGGGAAGTCCTCGACGGCGGCAACGGCATCCACGACCGCGGCAGCCACCGGTTTCCCAGCTGCCAGCGCAGAGGCCGACTCGGTGACGCCTTCAAGCGCCATTCGCCAGGTGGCGATAATTCCCCACATGCTTTACTCCTGTTTTGCAAGGGTGGTGTCGGTTTGCGTCACGGTGGCAATCTCCGCGGCGCGGTACTGTTTATCCACGATACGCATGAATGGCAGATACAGCATGGCGCCAATCAGCAGGTTGATAAGCTGCATGATGCTGCCGCTGAGATGCCCGGTGACGATAAAACCGCTGATAACAGGCGGCAGCGTCCAGGGGATAAACACCCCGGTGGTGACGGCGACCGCACCAATTTTCATTGCCACGTACTGCACGGTGACCAGCACCAGCGGCACCAGATTGAACGGAATGAGCATGATCGGGTTCATGATCACCGGCAGGCCGAACAGAATCGGCTCGTTGATGTTAAACACCGAGGCCCCCGCGCCCAGGCGTGCCACTTCGCGCATGTTTTTACTGCGGGCGAAAATCAGCATCGCAATCACCAGCGACAGCGTGGCCCCTGCGCCGCCCATCCAGATCATGTCAAAAAACTGTTCGGTAATAATGTGCGGTGGGGTGGCGCCGGCCTGAATGGCGGCGATGTTATCGGTCTGGTTCTCCATCCACAGCGGGCGAATAATGCCGTTGATCATCGAACCGGAGTTAATGCCCACTGACCACAGAATGGTGATGCTGAAGACCGTCATCAGCGCGCCAAAATAGGAAGTGCCGTAGTGGCGAACCGGGGTTGCCACCACCTCGTAAATAAACTGGTGGATGGTGTTGTAATGGGTGTTTTCAAAGCCGATGCGGATCATCAGCACCAGGATCATCACCAAGAGGGCAGGGATCAGCGCCGCGAACGACTCCTGCACCGCAGGCGGCACGCCATCCGGCATTCTGATAACCAGTTTTTTGCGCTTCAGCCAGCAGAACAGCTCCGTCCAAAGCAGAGAGCCAATCATCGCCACGAATAACCCTTTACTGCCAATCCACTCTACCGGCATGACGGTGATGCCACCCTGTTCCGCCACTTTGATAAAAGGGGTCAGGATCAGAAAGGCGACCAGCGCCAGAATGCCGCAGGAGATACGGTCTTCGCCATAGTGTTCAGCCAGGCGATAGGCGACCAGGAAGCTGATAAACAGCGACATGGTCGAGAACACCGCGTTGAACGGGATTTCGATAATCGCGCTCCAGCTTTCCCCAAACGCCTGAGACATAAACTGCTGATAGGTTTGATTGGGAAAGGAGGAGATCACCAGCAGGATAGAGCCGACGATGATAAACGGCATGAATGAAACGTAGGCACCGCGAATGGCACCAAGATGACGCTGCTGGGCCGTTTTGGCCGCCAGCGGCATCAGTTTTGCTTCAAGAAATCCCAGAACATTGTTCATTGTGAACTCCGTACAAGATTGAGAGGTGTTGTTTATGTTATCTCTGGGGATTATCAGTGAAGCGCGGCGAGCGAAAGGTGAAATCGGTCACAAAGCAATCGCTGGTCCATTATAAATCTCATAAGATTAGTTCTGGAGTTTGTTGCGATGGAAATCAAACTGCACGCCAATGCGACCACGACGCCGCGCATCCGCCGCTATCTTCAACAGTCGGATAAGAGCGACAGAGAGCTGGCCGTCGAGCTGGGGATTTCGGTCACCACCGTCAGACGCTGGCGCAATCGCGACCAGGTGTCGGATAACCATACGGCGCCTAAAGTGATACACAAAGCGATGAGACAAGAGCAGGTTGCGCTGGTGAATGCCCTGCGTGACATCCTGGGCGCACCGTTGGACGACCTGCTGCTTATGGTCAACGACGTCCTGGGGATCGCTGTTTCCCGCGCCACCCTGAACCGCTATCTCAAACCAGCCGCTGCAAAACAAAAAGGGGCCCCCTTGCAGGGGAAAAAGGCGCTGAAAGCGGGTATTACGCCCCATACGCTGGAAATGCACCATTTGCCTTTGTCGCTGCATATGGACGACGGCGGGGAGCAGCATCTGCTTTGGGCGCGAGAGCCGGTGAGCGGCTGGTGCTATGCCCGGCTTTATGCGGGGCTGTCGCCTCAACGACTGAATACCTGGACGCAGGAGGTGCTGGCGGCGTGTCCGGCTGCTATACAATCTGTTGAGACTTTTGGTTTTGAGGCGACGCTGGCTGTTAACGACATTGCGGTGAAGGCACATCAACGTACCTGCAGTGCACTTCAGGTGATGGTGCCCTTACGCGATATTATTCCGCGCGTAAATGTTGAACCGGCGGGTGCGCTATTGATGACCTTGTGCGAGTTTTACAACCGGGGTAAAGCGCAAAAAAAACTGGGGGAAAGTACGCCGCAGGCCTTCCTGGAAGGGCTGCGGCGCGAGGCTTAAAGAATGTCGAGCACATCTTCCGGCGGACGCCCGATGCGCGCCTTGCCGTTTGCCACCACAATCGGGCGTTCAATGAGCTTCGGGTTGTCAACCATCGCCTGCACGAGCTCAGCTTCAGTGAGACGCGTGTCGTCCAGGTTAAGTGACTTATAGAGATCCTCTTTCTGGCGCATCAACTCACGTGCACTGCCCATGCCCAGCATATGAAGGAGCTGGCGGATCGTCTGCGCGTCAGGCGGTGTCTCCAGATACAGCACTACTTCAGGTTCTACGCCGTTGGATTTCAGCAGGCTGAGGGTGTCGCGGCTCTTGGAGCAGCGAGGGTTATGGTAGATTTTTACCGCGTCAGTCATATTTTCTTCCTTTTTACATCTTTTCGTACGGCTTGAAGCGCTGCTGTAGCGCGCGCAGCTGATCGATACGCGCATCGTAACGGGCCTGTTGCAGGCTGCCAAGTTTGACCTGCGAACTGGCGCTGCTGAGCATCGAAATGGCCTGATCCAGACGCCCCACCAGGGCAAACCCTTCGGCACGTGCCGCCAGCTCCTGATCGCGGTTGCCCAGCTGGGCTTCTGCCTGAGCGAGCAGATCCCAGCCGTTTTGATCGTCTTTATTGTCGAAGGTGTAGCGGTTCAGAATGGTGGCCGCTTCACCCGGCTGGCCGCCCTGCAGATAAGCGTTCGCCAGGTTAAGCTGCAGCACCGGGTTGGTCCGCACCTCTTTGGCACCTTTCAGGCGGTTAATCGCATCGGCAGGTCTCTTCTGCCCCAGATCGATATCCGTGGAGAGATCGAGATACCACGGGTTATTCGGGTCGGCGGCCAGCAACGGTTGCAGCATTTTTCGCGCTTCGTCGTATTTGCTGGCTTCCATCGCCTGCAGGGCACGGCCGTATTGCGCCGCGTTCTTCTCGCGCACGTTGCCTTTTGCCAGGGCATCCAGCAGGTCGCTGGTGAGCTGGTTGCGCCCGGAATTGTACATGCCCAGCGTTCTCACTTTCGCCATGTAGAAATCCTGTGAGGATTGCACCACCACCGGACGCATCTGATTGGCACGGTTACGCGCATCGGACAGACGGCTTTCCGGTAACGGGTGGGTGAGCAGAATTTCGGGTGGACGTGACGAGTAGCGTGCCTGATCGAGCAGTTTTTCCAGGAAGCTGGGCATGGCCTGTGGGTCAAAGCCCGAGCGCTGCAACACCTGGATGCCAATGCGGTCCGCTTCCTGTTCGTTTTGCTGGGTGAAACTGATCATCCCCTGGCGCGTGCCTGCCAGCGTGCCGGTTAATGCGGCCATCCCGGCCTGCGGGCTGGCCATCGCCAGCAAAATAGAGCCCAGCGCACCCACCCAGGTCAGGGGCGCGTTGCGTTTCTGGTCTTCCATCGCACGGGCCAGATGGCGCTGGGTCACGTGGGAAATTTCGTGCGCCATGACCGACGCCAGCTGGCTTTCGTTATCGGAGTAACGGAATAACGCCGAATGCAGCACCACGTTACCGCCAAAAAAGGCGAAGGCGTTGATTTCGTCGTTATTGATTAAATAGAAGTGGAAGGGGGTTTTTACCGAGTTGGCGTGCGCGACCAGGCGCATCCCCAGACCATTAATGTACTGCACCAGCAATGGGTCATTGATCAGCGGAGCACTGCCGCGCAGCTGGCGAACATAGTAATCACCCATCTGCATCTCCTGACCAATGGAGAGCGTGCTTCCTGCTGTGGTGCCCATGTCCGGCAATGAATCGGACGAATCAGCGAAAGCTGGCAACACCTGACCGACCGTTACGGCGGCAATCAGTGTCGCAACCACTGTTTTTTTCAACTGCCTGAACATAACCACTGTCCTGTATTTTGGATGTGCTAATTTGACCGATGAACCCGCATATCGTTCATCTCCACTGCCCTGCGAGTGTAGCCGTGTTGTGGCATGAAGAAAATCCCATTCATCAGGCTTTTGCGGATTGTGACAGCGATACAAAAAGCGAAAGTCTTTTTTGTGACAGTTAGATACAATTCACCTTCTGACTCCCGTCATTCGATTCAGGGAAGGGTTGTATGCTCGAAATGTTAATGCAGTGGTACCGGCGCCGGTTTAGCGACCCGGAAGCCATTGCTTTGCTGGTTATTCTGGTTGCCGGGTTCGGTATTCTGTTCTTCTTCAGCGGCCTTCTGGCACCACTGCTGGTGGCCATTGTGCTGGCCTATCTGCTGGAGTGGCCAACCGCGCGGCTGGAGAATATCGGCTGCTCCCGACGCTGGGCGACCAGCATCGTGCTGGTGCTGTTTGTTGGCATTCTGCTGTTGATGGCGTTTGTGGTCATGCCCGTCGCCTGGCAGCAGGGGATCAACCTGATCCGCGATATGCCCGGCATGTTAAATAAGCTTTCCGATTTTGCCGCCACGCTGCCGCGTCGTTATCCGGCGCTGATGGACGCGGGGATCATCGATGCGATGGCCGAAAACATGCGCGCCCGCATCATGACCATGGGCGATTCGGTGGTGAAATACTCCCTGGCGTCGCTGGTTGGGCTCCTTACGCTCGCCGTCTACCTGGTGCTGGTGCCGTTGATGGTGTTCTTCCTGGTGAAGGACAAAGACCAGATGCTCAACGCCGTGCGGCGTATTCTGCCGCGTAATCGCGGGCTGGCCGGGCAGGTGTGGGAAGAGATGAATCAGCAGATCACCAACTACATTCGCGGCAAGGTGCTGGAGATGATTGTGGTTGGGGTCGCGACGTGGATTGGCTTCCTGATCTTCGGGCTTAACTACTCGCTGCTGCTGGCGGTGCTGGTGGGGCTGTCGGTCCTTATTCCGTATATTGGCGCTTTTGTGGTCACCATTCCGGTTGTTGGGGTCGCGCTGTTCCAGTTTGGCCTGGGCACCGAGTTCTGGAGTTGCTTCGCGGTGTACCTGATTATTCAGGCCCTGGATGGCAACCTGCTGGTGCCAGTGCTGTTCTCAGAAGCAGTGAATCTGCATCCGCTGGTGATTATCTTATCGGTGGTGATTTTCGGCGGGCTGTGGGGATTCTGGGGCGTGTTCTTTGCTATTCCGCTGGCGACGCTGATTAAAGCCGTCGTCCATGCATGGCCGGATGTGCCAGCGGTGGAAGAGAAGTAGTTTTTGTGCGGCCTGATGCCCTTCTCTCACGGGGGAGAGGGGGAAAACACTAAAAACGGCAACCAGGTTGCCGTTTTGCATTTATCTTGTAGGTCGGGTAAGGCGAAGCCGCCACCCGACACTCACTTTCAGGCACTTTGTTTCAGCCAGTTCAGCACCACGTCGTGGTGGTTGCTGGTTTTGAAGTCGTCAAAGACATGTTCCACTTTACCGTCAGCGTCAATCAGGAAGCTGATGCGGTGAATGCCGTCATAGGTTTTGCCCATAAACGTCTTCTCGCCCCAGACGCCGAACTGCTCACAGACCTGATGATCTTCGTCGGAAAGCAGCGTGAAGTTCAGCAGCTCTTTTTCAGCAAATCGTGACAGCTTTTCTGGCTTATCGGTGCTGATGCCCAGCACTTCCACGCCGGCTTTTTTCAACTCGTCCATGTTGTCGCGTAAGCCGCAGGCCTGCACGGTGCAGCCCGGGGTCATGGCTTTCGGGTAGAAATAGACCAGAACACGCTGTCCCTGGAAGTCGGTCAAATTCACTTGCTCACCATCCTGATCCGGTAAGCTAAATTTCGGTGCGATGTCACCGGCTTTCAGTGGGTTCATTACTCAACTCCATCCTGTTCATGCTGCGAATAATTTACGACGCTTATACTGCCTTGCGCGTGTAATTCTGTACAGAGGGCTTTGAACGCTTGCTCGATATTTGACGCATCCTGTGATGCAGGACTGTGGGCGGTGATTTGAATAAAGAGGGTAGGAACGGCACTCTCATCAGCCGGTTGTGTGCGGGAAACCAGCTCGGCAATGTTCATCTGATGGCTGTCAAACAGCGCGGTAAAACGCTCGATCAGATGAGGGGAATCAGGAACTTCAACCTGTACCCAGACGGTGGCAGGCATGGCCGGACGCGGACGCGCGTTGGTGCGTTTCATCACGATCAGCAAATCCAGCTCCGCGCCTTTCAGCGGCAGGGTAGATTCGATAAGCGTGATGGCGTTCCATGTCCCGGACAGCAGCATAATAAACGTGAACTCTTCGCCCAGCATCGCCAGACGGCTGTCCTCGATATTACAGCCGCAGCTGCTCACGTGGCGGGTAATGGTATTCACGATACCCGGCCTGTCAGCACCCAGCGCAGTGATAACCAGGTAATGTTGTGATGAGGTTGTCAAACCTGTTCTTCCTTTGCTTGGTTAAGTCTTCCTAAGGAAAGCATAAAAAAAACATGCATACAACCGCCTGAGGGCCTCAGGTCGCTTGCTTTTCTTACAGTTCCAAACGTACCATTGAGGCTCTTGTTCGCACAGAGGATGGCTCATGTTCACGGGAAGTATTGTCGCGCTTGTAACACCGATGGATGAAAAAGGTAATGTCTGCCGGTCAAGCATGAAGAAGCTGATTGATTACCATGTCGCCAATGGAACCTCGGCGATCGTTTCGGTAGGGACTACCGGTGAATCTGCAACGCTGAGCCACGAAGAGCACGGCGATGTGGTGATGTTGACCCTCGAACTGGCTGACGGACGTATTCCGGTCATCGCGGGAACGGGCGCGAATGCAACCGCAGAAGCGATCAGCCTGACCCAACGTTTTAACGACAGCGGCGTTGTTGGCTGTCTGACGGTCACCCCTTACTACAACCGTCCTACTCAGGAAGGTTTGTTCCAGCATTTCAAAGCCATCGCTGAACATACTGACTTGCCACAAATTCTGTATAATGTGCCGTCCCGTACTGGCTGCGATATGCTGCCGGAAACCGTTGGTCGTCTCTCGAAAGTAAAAAATATTATCGGGATTAAAGAGGCGACAGGGAACTTAAGCCGCGTTCATCAGATCAAAGAGCTGGTTTCAGACGACTTTATCCTGTTGAGCGGTGACGATGCGACCGCGCTGGACTTTATGCAGCTCGGTGGTCATGGCGTGATCTCCGTAACGTCGAACGTTGCGGCCCGCGATATGGCGGAAATGTGCAAGCTGGCGGCGGCAGGTCACTTTGATGAAGCCCGTCTCATTAATAAACGTCTGATGCCGTTGCACAATAAATTATTTGTCGAACCCAATCCGATCCCGGTGAAATGGGCATGTAAGGAGTTGGGACTTGTAGCAACCGATACGCTGCGTCTGCCAATGACACCGATTACCGACCACGGTCGTGAAATCGTCATTGCAGCGCTGAAGCATGCCGGTTTGCTGTAAAGTTTAGGGAGATTTGATGGCTTATTCAGTACAGAAGTCGCGCCTGGCGAAGGTTGCGAGTGTTTCGCTTGTTATGCTGCTCGCTGCCTGTAGTTCAGACTCGCGCTACAAGCGCCAGGTGAGCGGTGATGAATCCTATCTGGATGCGACCCCGCTTGCTGAACTTCATGCACCGGCTGGCATGATCCTGCCGATTCAGAACGGCGATTATAATATCCCCGTGACCAACGGCAGCGGCCCGGTGGGCAAAGCGCTTGATATTCGTCCGCCAGCACAGCCTCTGGCGCTGGTGAGCGGGGCGCGCACCCAGTTTACCGGTGATACCGCGTCTCTGATGGTGGAAAGCGCACGTGGCAGCACGCTGTGGCCACAGGTGGTGAGCGTCATTCAGTCGAAGAACTACACGATTGACAAGCGCGATGACGCCAGCCAGACGTTAACCACCGACTGGATCGAGTGGAACCGTCTGGATGAAGACCAGCAGTACCGTGGTCGTTATCAAGTCTCCGTTAAACCGCAGGGCTATCAGCAGGCGGTTACCGTTAAGCTGTTGAACCTGGAGCAGGCGGGTAAACCGGTGGCGGATGCTGCCTCTATGCAGCGTTACAGCACTGAAATGCTGAACGTGATTGCAGCGGGTCTGGATAAGAACGCCACAGACGCGGCTAACGCCTCACAGAACCGCAACGGCATGACGTTTGATGTCCAGAGCGGCGCGGATGATACCGGCCTGCCAATGCTGGTTGTTCGTGCGCCATTCAACCAGACCTGGCAGCGCCTGCCAGCGACGCTGGAGAAAGTGGGCATGAAGGTGACCGACAGCACGCGTTCAACCGGAAGCATAACCGCAACGTATAAGCCGCTGTCCGACAGCGCATGGCAGGAGCTGGGCGCACGCGATCCACAGCTCGCTTCCGGCGACTACAAGATTCAGGTAGGCGACCTTGATAACCGCAGTAGCCTGCAGTTTATCGATCCGAAAGGTCACACGCTGACCCAGTCGCAGAACGATGCGCTGGTCGCGGTCTTCCAGGCTGCATTCAGCAAATAAATACGAGGGCTGGTGAATCCAGCCCTTTTTATTTTCGTGCTACGCAAACGTGTGCGTGGCATAATATGCCCAGTTTTGAACACAAATCATCACACCAGGAGTAATCAAGATGCAGAAGCAAGCTGAGTTGTATCGTGGCAAAGCGAAGACCGTATACAGCACGGAAAACCCGGATCTGTTGGTGCTCGAGTTCCGCAATGATACGTCAGCAGGGGATGGCGCACGCATTGAGCAGTTCGATCGTAAAGGCATGGTGAACAACAAGTTCAACCACTTCATTATGACCAAACTGGCCGAAGCGGGTATCCCGACTCAGATGGAAGCGTTGCTGTCCGATACGGAATGTCTGGTGAAAAAACTGGATATGGTTCCGGTTGAGTGCGTCATTCGTAACCGTGCCGCGGGCTCCCTGGTGAAGCGTCTGGGCATTGAGGAAGGCATCGAGCTGAATCCACCGCTGTTCGATCTGTTCCTGAAAAACGACGCCATGCACGATCCGATGGTCAATGACTCCTACTGTGAAACCTTCGGCTGGGTGAACAAAGAGAACCTGGCGCGCATGAAAGAGCTGACCTACAAAGCCAACGACGTGCTGAAAAAACTGTTTGATGATGCTGGCCTGATCCTCGTCGACTTCAAGCTGGAGTTCGGTCTGTTCAAAGGCGAAGTGGTACTCGGCGACGAGTTCTCACCGGACGGCAGCCGTCTGTGGGACAAAGAAACGCTGGATAAAATGGATAAAGACCGTTTCCGTCAGAGCCTGGGTGGCCTGATTGAAGCGTACGAAGCAGTGGCTCACCGTTTAGGCGTTAAGCTCGACTAACTCCCTCATCGCCAAAGGATGTTCATATCCTTTGGCGTCTTACCTTTGTTTCCTATGGTAATCTTGCCGTTAACCGCCTACGATCATAGCTATTATTAATGGAATAGTTCGAGGTAGTTATGCGCTGGCAAGGGCGTCGTGAAAGTGACAATGTAGAAGACAGACGTGGTGATAGCGGTGGTGGCCCTTCCATGGGTGGCCCCGGCTTCCGTTTACCCAGCGGAAAAGGCGGAATCATTCTGCTGATTGTGGTGCTGGTTGCGGGTTACTACGGGGTCGATCTCACCGGGTTAATGACCGGTCAGCCGCTGCAGCAACAGCAGCAATCTCAGCGCTCCATCAACCCAAATGAAGATGAAGCGGCCAAATTTACCTCCGTTATTCTCGCGACCACTGAAGACACGTGGAGCCAGCAGTTTGAGAAAATGGGGCGCAGCTACCAGCAGCCAAAGCTGGTGATGTACCGTGGTGCGACCCGCACCGGCTGCGGCACCGGACAGTCGGTGATGGGGCCGTTCTACTGTCCGGCAGACAGCACCGTCTATATCGATCTCTCTTTTTATGATGACATGAAACGCAAACTCGGTGCCGACGGTGATTTTGCTCAGGGCTACGTGATTGCGCATGAAGTGGGGCATCACGTGCAAAAATTGCTGGGCATTGAGCCTAAGGTTCGCCAGCTTCAGCAAAACGCCTCGCAGGCAGAGGTCAATCGCCTTTCCGTGCGTATGGAGCTGCAGGCGGACTGCTTCGCGGGCGTCTGGGGTAACAGCATGCAGAAGCAGGGCGTGCTGGAATCAGGCGACCTGGAAGAGGCGTTAAATGCCGCAGAGGCCATTGGTGACGACCGTCTCCAGCAGCAGAGCCAGGGCCGGGTTGTGCCGGACAGCTTCACTCACGGGACGTCAGAACAACGTTACACCTGGTTTAAACGCGGTTTTGACAGCGGTGACCCGGCGCAGTGCAATACCTTCGGTAAAGCCATGTAATGGTGGCGTTTGACCAACTGATTAGCCAGCTTGAGCGCACCGGCCAGCGTCGGCTGGTGGTGCTCAGCGGTGATGCGCAGTGGTCCCTGGCGCAGGCCGGGGCGCTGCGTGATACGCTTTCCGGGGATTGGGTGTGGCTGGATGAAAACCCTTCCCGGGAGATAACCGGGCTGCTGGGGCGCGAGTTCTGGCATGCTGTTTTTGATGCCCGCGCCGGGTTTGATGTCTCAGCCTTTGCCGCCCTGAGCGGAACGCTGCGTGCCGGGAGCCTGCTGGTGCTGTTGGCTCCCCCGCTTGCGGTGTGGGCAGACACGCCCGACAGTGATTCCCTGCGCTGGAGCGACAGCGCGGAACCCATTCCCACGCCGAATTTCATTCGCCACTTTTGTCAGACGATTACCCGCGACCCCGATGCAATCGTCTGGCAGCAAAACCAGCCGTTAACCCTTCCTCCGTTTCCTGATGCTCCTGACTGGCAACCCGCTAACGGTGCACCCCAGCGCGAGCAGGCGGAGATCCTGCAGGCACTTCGTGCAATGCCGAAAGGCGTTGCGGCCGTTACCGCCCCGCGCGGGCGGGGAAAGTCGGCGCTTGCCGGCATGCTGCTGAACAGCATTGAGGGCAGAGCAGTTGTCACCGCACCGGCAAAGGGAGCAACGGAGGTCATCGCACGGTTTGCGGGTGAACATTTTCACTTTATGGCACCGGATGCGCTGCTGGCCTCCTCACACCATGCCGACTGGCTGATTGTCGATGAGGCGGCGGCCATACCCGGCCCTGTGCTGGAGAAGCTGGTTGCGCGCTTTCCACGGGTACTGTTAACCACGACGGTACAAGGGTATGAAGGAACCGGAAGAGGGTTTTTGCTTAAATTCTGCGCGCAGTTCAGCGCCCTGCAGCGTTATACCTTATCCACCCCCGTTCGCTGGGCTGCGGGATGTCCGCTTGAGCGGGTGGTCGCCAGCGCGCTGCTGTTTGACGACACGCTCATCGACCAGCAGCCGAAAGGAGAGGTGCAACTGACCTCTCTGGCCCCCGACGCATGGGAGCACACGCCTGCACTCGCCGCGAGTGTCTACGAGCTGCTTTGTGCGGCCCATTACCGTACCTCGCCGCTGGATCTGCGCCGTATGATGGACGCCCCCGGTCAGCACGTTGCCGTCGCGCAAACGGACCCGGTCATTGCGGGCGCGCTGTGGCTGGTAGACGAAGGCGGGTTAAGCCCAGCGCTAAGTCGCGCAGTATGGGCGGGTTTTCGTCGACCTCGCGGCAACCTTGTCGCGCAGTCTCTGGCCGCGCATGGCGGCACGCCTCTGGCAGCAACGCTGAAAGGGCGACGGATCACGCGCATCGCTGTTCACCCTCACCGGCAACGGGAAGGGATCGGCCGGGCGCTCATCCACGAGGCCTGCGGGGAGGATTATCTCTCGGTGAGCTTTGGCTTTACCGACGCGCTGTGGCATTTCTGGCAGCAGTGCGGCTTTGAGCTGGTACGGATAGGCAGCCACCGCGAAGCCAGCAGCGGCTGCTATACCGCAATGGCATTATTGCCGCAAAGTGAGGCGGGGCATCGTCTGTGTGAACAGGCCCGGCTGCGCCTGCATCGCGATGCGCGTGTCTTATCATTGTGGAATGGCGAAAAGATCCCGGTGGCAGATGAGTGGGAAGCTACCCTTAATAGTGACGACTGGCTGGAGCTGGCAGGCTTTGCCTTTGCACACCGGCCCTTTGCTACGTCCGTTGCCGCATTGACGCGTTTGCTGCTCGCCGTCGATCTGCCGCTTCCGGCCCTGCGCGGTAAAATTGAGGCACGAAGAGAGGACGCTGCGCTTAGTGCTGAACTGTCGCTCACCGGGCGAAAAGCGGTGCTGGCAAGATTACGCGCTGAAACGGCGCAGGCCCTTGAATGTCTTGATAAAGCGCGCAGTCAGCAGCTCAAAAGCGACATTTTGCAATGGCAATTTTTTCAATGACTTCTTCAGTAAAGTGGCATGGTCATTCCCCCCGCAAGGCGTAGAATCCAGGTCATCAATTAAGGAGACCGCCATGAAACACGATCATTTTGTTGTTCAAAGCCCCGACAAACCGGCTAAACAGTTACTGCTGCTGTTTCATGGCGTTGGCGATAACGCCGTCAATATGGGAGAGATTGGTCGCTGGTTTGCACCTGTTTTTCCTGAGGCGCTGATTGTCAGTATCGGCGGCGTGGAGCCGTGTGGCCCTGACGGACGGCAGTGGTTCTCCGTTCAGGGCGTGACGGAAGAGAACCGTCAGGCGCGTATTGATGCCATTATGCCGGTCTTTATCGAAACCGTGCGTTACTGGCAGCAGCAGAGCGGCGTCGGTGCCGACGCGACCGCGCTGATTGGCTTTTCACAGGGGTCAATTATGTCGCTGGAGAGCGTGAAAGCAGAGCCGGGTCTGGCTTCGCGCGTGATTGCCTTTAACGGCCGTTTCGCGACGCTACCGACGAGCGCGACCACGCAGACAACGATCCACTTGATCCACGGTGGCGAAGACCGGGTGATTGAGCTTTCGCATGCCGTAGCGGCCCAGGAAGCCCTGATTCGGGAAGGCGGGGATGTGACGCTGGATATCGTTGACGATCTCGGCCACGCGATTGACGATCGCAGCATGCAGTTTGCGCTCGACCATCTGCGCTATACCGTACCTAAGCACTACTTTGATGAAGCGCTCAGCGGCGGTAAGCCGGACGATGATGATATTGTTGAATTTATGTGATTATTTCCCCTCACCCTAACCCTCTCCCCTAAGGGGAGAGGGAACATGGCACCCCTCGCCCCTCTGGGGAGAGGGGCTGGGGGTGAGGGGATTACTTCTTCTGGTCTTTCTTCGGCCAGTCGTCGTCGTCATCCCACTTGTCGTTAAAATCACGATGAGGCGGAAGATCCGGCTTGTTGGCGAGGAATTTTTTATGGTCAACGCGCTTAAGATCTTTAATCACGTTAAGCAATACGCCTACCAGAAACACTAACACCAGAATCCACCAGTACTTTGCAAGCCAATCCATTCGCTATTCCTCTCAGAGCGCTCGTCAGGCGACGATTTGCTCCATAATACGTTGATACATACGGGCCAGCAGTTGTAAATCCGCGGCATTTACACACTCATTGATTTTATGAATGGTCGCGTTCACTGGCCCCAGTTCGACAACCTGAGCTCCCATGCGGGCGATAAAGCGTCCGTCTGAAGTGCCACCCGTCGTCAGCAGTTGTGGCTTAATTTCATTATAGTGCTCGATGGCGTTCACCACCGCATCCACCAGTTTGCCACGCTGTGTCAGGAACGGCTGGCCGGAAAGCCACCAGTCCACGGTGTAACGCAGTTGATATTTTTCCAGCAGGGCGATAACGCGCGCTTTGATCATCTCATCGGTCAGCTCCGTGCTGAAACGGAAGTTAAACTGAACGAAACAATCGCCCGGGATCACGTTGTTGCTGCCGGTTCCGGCCTTCACGTTCGCAATCTGCATGCTGGTTGGCGGGAAGAACTCATTGCCTTTGTCCCACTCAATGCTTACCAGTTCACTCAGCATCGGCGCTGCGCGGTGAACTGGGTTATCGGCCAGATGCGGGTACGCCACGTGTCCCTGTACGCCGTGAATGGTCAGGTTACAGGTTAACGAACCGCGGCGGCCATTTTTCACCACATCGCCCACCACCTCGGTGCTGGACGGCTCGCCGACCAGACAGTAGTCCAGACGCTCGTTGCGGGCCATCAGGGCCTCAACAACCTTGACGGTGCCGTTATGGGCGCTGGCTTCTTCATCAGAGGTAATGAGAAACGCGAGACGGTTTTTATGGTTCGGGTGCTGGGCGACAAAGCGCTCAGCCGCCACAACCATTGCCGCCAGGGAGCCTTTCATGTCTGCGGCGCCGCGGCCAAACAGCATGCCATCGCGGATGGTTGGTTCAAACGGAGGGTTGATCCAGCGGTCCGCATCACCTGCGGGAACCACGTCGGTATGCCCGGCAAAGGCCAGTGTTTCACCCTGGCCACGCCACGCCCAGAAATTCTGGGTGTCGCCAAAATCCATACGCTCCACGGTAAAACCGATGGCACGCAGGCGCTCAATCATTAATGCCTGACAACCTGCGTCGTCCGGGCTAAGGGAAGGACGGCGAATAAGCTGCTGAGTCAGCTCAATGACCGGGCATGACATAAACTACACCTCAACGAAAAAAGTCGGAATAAAGGGTTTCACTGAAACCCAGCAGCATAGGCTGCCCGGGCGCGCAGAGCAATGGGCGTTTGATGATTGCTGGCATTTCAAGCATCAGATTTGCTGCGCTGTTGGCATCCTTGATGCTGGCGCGCAGTGATTCGTCCAGCTTGCGCCAGGTTGTGCCGCGGGTGTTCAGCAGCGCGTCCCACCCCAGTTCGTTAATGGCGGTATGCAGAAATTCTGCATCAAGCCCATCGGCACGGTAATCGTGGAAGCGGTACTCGACGTTGTTAGCTTCGAGCCAGCGACGGGCTTTTTTGATCGTGTCACAATTTTTAATGCCGTACATGACAACCATGTTGAATCCTTTTGTTCTTATGACCATTAAATGTTCAGTAAATTCGAAGATATATCCTTAAACGGAATATAACACATTCAGAAACGCTCTGGATTAACACCTCTTTTTAATTCAACTCACACCTGTACGCTGAATATTCTTTCATCATTTAAGCATAGATGTCCATCAGGTATAAATTGCCTGTAAACTCAGCGGGTAAAATAAAACTCACCCGTGCGTAGGGTTATTTCAAAATATTGCTGGCCGTCACACAAAATTTAAGGTTCTCCGTTCATATTTATCATAAATCCAGCGCGCAGACGGGGTACAATCACAGCAATCGGTTAAATTGTCTTCACAATGATGATACGTTTTCGTAGAATGCGCATAATAATAAGAGAGGTTGTTATGATTGAACGTGAACTGGGGAACTGGAAAGATTTTATCGAAGGCATGCTTCGTAAATGACATTCAGTAAGAATTGCAAGAGCACTTAAATAAGTAAAATAACCATAGTGTGAATTAATCACACAGTAAAAAGGCGGCCTACTGAGCCGCCTTTTTTATTTTCACTATCTTATTCAGGCCGTTCCTTGAGCGGGAAGCGGCGACGCACCAGCACGAAGAACAGCGGCACAAAATAAATGGCCAGGATCGTGGCTGAAATCATTCCTCCCATGACGCCTGTACCTACCGCATGCTGGCTGCTGGAGCCTGCACCTGAGCTGGTTGCCATCGGTAACACCCCGAAGACAAACGCCAGCGAGGTCATCAGGATCGGACGTAAGCGCTGACGGCAGGCATGCAGCGTGGACGCCATCAGCTCATGGCCTTTCGCATTCATCTCATTGGCAAACTCAACAATCAGGATGGCGTTTTTCGCCGACAACCCAATCACGGTGAGCAGCCCCACCTGAAAGTAAACGTCGTTCTCCAGACCGCGCATCCAGGTGGCGAGCAGCGCGCCGATCACGCCAAGCGGTACCACCAGCATGACCGAGAACGGGACTGACCAGCTTTCATACAGCGCCGCAAGACAGAGGAAGACCACCAGTAGCGAAAGCGCGTAAAGCGCGGGAGCCTGGGCCCCGGAGAGCCGCTCCTGATAAGACATGGCCGTCCACTGCAGACCAAAGCCAGCGGGTAGCTGTTGCACCAGCTTTTCCATGGTGTCCATCGCCGTACCGGTGCTGACGCCCGGCGCGGCTTCACCGACGATCTCAACGGCGGAATAGCCGTTATAGCGCTCCAGACGCGGAGAACCGCTCTCCCAGTGCGAGGAAGCGAAGGCGGAGAACGGCACCATGCCGCCCGCATTGTTGCGGACATACCAGCGGTTAATATCGTCCGGCAGCATGCGGTATGGCGCGGCGGATTGCACATACACTTTTTTAACGCGACCGCGATCCATAAAGTCATTCACATAGCTTGAACCCCATGCCGTTTGCAGGGTGTCGTTAATATCGTCGATGGAAACGCCCAGCGCCTGCGCCTTACGCTGATCAATATCGACCTGCAGCTGCGGGCTGTCATCCAGACCGTTGTGACGGACGCGGGTCAGACCCGGATCTTTACCGGCCAGCTCTAACAGCTTGTCGCGCGCCGCCATCAGCGCCGTGTGGCCCGCACCGGCATGGTCCTGCAACTCCATGTCAAACCCGGCAGAACTGCCGAGACCGCTGATAGCCGGTGGGCTGCTGGCAAAAACGCGAGCCTCTTTGATACGGGAGAAGGCTTTGGTCGCGCGTTCGATAATGGCAAACGAGGTGCCCGTTTTCGTATCGCGTGCGTCCCAGTCTTTCAGGCGCACAAACATACGCGCAACGTTCTGCCCGTTCCCGCCCGGGCCGGAGCCGACGGTGGAGAAGACCGACACCACGTTATCTTTCTCTTTGGTAAAGAAGTACTGCTCCACCTTCTGAACTACCTTCAGCGTTTGCTGCTGCGTTGACCCGCTCGGGAGCTGCACCGAAGTGATGAACATCCCCCGGTCTTCCTGCGGCAGGAACGAAGTCGGCAGATGCAGGAACAGCCACACCATACCGCCCAGCAGCACAACATAAATCATCATCCAGCGCAGGCTGCGGTGCAGCACCTTGCCGACGGCGGTTTCATAACGCGCGGCACTGCGGTTGAACATGCGGTTAAACCAGCCAAAGAAGCCCTTCTGACCGTGCTGCTCCCCTTTATGTAGCGGCTTGAGGAGGGTGGCGCAGAGGGCAGGCGTGAGGATCAGCGCCACCAGCACCGACAGCACCATTGCGGAGACGATGGTGATTGAGAACTGACGATAAATGGCGCCGGTTGTGCCGCCGAAAAACGCCATCGGGATAAAGACCGCCGAGAGCACCATCGCGATGCCAACTAACGCCCCCTGAATTTGTCCCATCGATTTACGCGTGGCCTGGCGCGGGGAAAGCCCTTCCTCGCTCATGATGCGCTCGACGTTTTCGACCACCACGATGGCATCGTCCACCAGCAGGCCAATCGCCAGCACCATTGCAAACATCGTCAGGGTGTTAATGCTGTAACCAAACGCGTAAAGCACCGCGAAGGTACCCAGCAGCACCACCGGAACGGCAATGGTCGGGATCAGCGTTGCGCGGAAGTTTTGCAGGAACAGGTACATGACCAGGAAGACCAGCGCGATCGCTTCCAGCAGCGTTTTTACCACATCTTCAATAGAGGCTTTAACGAAGGAGGTGGTTTCATAGGCGACTTTGTATTCCAGCCCGTGGGGAAAATAGTGCGACAGCTCATCCAGACGATCCAGCACCAGCTGCGCGGTGGCCATTTCATTGGCCCCGGAGGCCAGTTTTACCCCCAGACCGGAGGCCGGGTTACCGTTAAAGCGGCTGAGATAATCATATTTCTCTGCCCCCATTTCTACCGTGGCGACATCGCCCAGGCGGACCTCTGAACCATCCTGATTTACGCGCAGGGTAATGTTGCGAAACTGCTCCGGGGTCTGAAGCAGCGACTGTGAGTTAATGGTGGCATTCAACGCTTGTTTATCGACGGAGGGCGTTCCCCCCAGTTGTCCCACCGCAATCTGGGCGTTCTGGGATTTAATGGCATCCGTCACGTCGGTTGCCGTCATCTGGAAGCTGTTCAGCTTATTCGGATCAAGCCAGATACGCATTGAATACTGAGAGCCGTAAGCATCGATATCACCGACGCCGTTAATACGGCTGAGGGGATCCTGAATATTACTGGCGACGTAGTCCGCAATGTCCTGCTTATCCATGGAGCCGTCGGTAGAGACAAACGCAATAGTCAGGATGTTGGTGTCACCGGTTTTACGTACGGTAACCCCCTGATTCTGCACCGCCTGAGGCAGTTTACGCATCGCCGACTGCAGCTGGTTTTGCACCTGCTGTACGGCTTCGTCCGGATCCGTACCGGCGGTAAAGCTCAGGGTGACGGTCGACTGGCCCGTGGCGCTACTCTGCGAGGACATGTACATCAGGTTATCCAGACCCGTCATGTTCTGCTCGATAACCTGCGTGACGGTATTTTCCAGCGTTTGTGCTGAAGCTCCGGGGTAATTTGCCGTGACGCGCACGTTTGGTGGTGCCAGGTCGGGATATTGCTCAACAGGAAGTGAAGTAATGGCCAGGACACCTGTCAGACACAACAGTATGGCAAGTACCCAGGCAAAAATGGGGCGATCGATAAAAAAATTCGCCATGAAAATGAGACCTCGTTTTGCTGCACGTCATTATTGTTTATTGCCCGCATCACTTTAGCGGCAAGACGAAGACCAAACGTGGAGAAATAAAGGAGATAGTGTAAATTATCATGCGCTTTTCTCTGCGCTTCACCTTTTACCGTTATTTACCTCCCGGCCCCGTTTGTCGGGAAGATCACGCTCACCAGCGTCCCCCCGTTTTGCGGCTGGGAAAAGTGCAGCGTTCCGCCAAGGCGCGCCGCCCGTTCGCGCATAATATTCAGCCCGTAATGTCCCGGCGGCTCGCTGGCTTCGCCAATCCCGATACCGTTATCGCGAATGCTGACGCTGTGGGTGCCGTCAGCAGACGTCACGCAGCTGACGGTAATCTCGCTGGCCTGGGCGTGCTTCATCGCATTCAACACCGCTTCACGCACGATCTGCAGCAAATGCACCTGTTTCTGGGCATCCAGCGCCAGCGAGGAGAGGCGGCAGTCGAGGTGCAGCTTTGCCTGCGTCTGGCTCTGTAACCCGTCCAGTGACTCCTGTAGGGCCGCGGGCAGATTGGCGTGGTTAAGCGTCAGGCGGAAAGTGGTAAGCAGCTCGCGCAATTGATGCCAGGCGTTGTTAAGCTCGCGGGAAAAGTCGGTGATAATGGTCTGCGCCGGGGCATTTTCCTGCGGGATAGCGCGTTTCAGCAGCGCCAGCTGAATACGTAAATACGAAAGTACCTGCGCCAGGGAATCGTGCAGCTCGCGGGCGATCGTCGCGCGTTCTTCCATCAGCAGCAACTGCTGGTAGTGCTTTTGCGCCTGGTTGAAATACAGTCCGCGTCCGAGCATTGTCGCCACGCTTTCCATCAGCGGCAGAGGAACGTTGCCCGTCTCGCTTTGCCAGCGTAATTCCCCGTACAGGGTATCCTGCATCAGCACGGGCAGCGTTTGGACAGGGCTCCCGTTTGATTCGATACCCTCACTGAGCCGCCAGTCGTCGCTGGTGCGCAATTCCAGGTAGTTCATCTGCGTGTACTCATGCACTATCTGCAAAATATGCCGGAAACAGTGGCTGTCTATCTGGCCGGTATTCAGTGCCTGAGAGCATTTAAACAGCATCTCGAGTTGCTGATGCGCCTCATTCAGATGCTGCGTCTTTTCCGCTACGGAGTGTTCAAGCGAGCGATACAGCGTATGCAGCTCGGCAGACATGTGGTTGAACGCCCGGGAAAGTTGGCCCAGTTCGTTTGGCAGCGCGGTATCCGGTGCAGGCGTATCGAATTGCCCCCGCTCAATGCGCTCGCTGGCCGCCACCAGATTATTCAGCGGTAACACCACCTGGCGGCGGATGCGTCGCAGGGTAAAGATCGTCAGGATCAGGATGCCCATCCCGCCCGCCAGGGAGATCAGAATCACCGCCTGGATTTTATGTTCGGTGTAGTGCTGAAGGGCGAGCACAAAGGCGTCAATCCGGCCGACAAAGTCTTCAATGTGGGCCTGATACCACCCGATATCGCCGCGAGCGATGTGGTTGTCCATCTCCTGCCATGCCAGATGCAGTTGCTGATAGCGCGCCTTAACATCGTCCGGCACGTACCAGCGGCTCAGCTTCTGTAGCGCAGGGGCGCTCAGCGTCTGCTGCCAGCTCTCGCGATGCGCCGCCAGGGCGTCGCTGTTGCGTTGCATCTCATAGCCCAGACGGTAGCTCTGCATTCGCAGGGAACCGGCAATATTGATGGCTTCTGCATCCCGCTGGCTGCTGGCAAGCGTGAACAGTGCGACGGTGCTGGTCAGAACGGACAGCACGATAATGGAAATGAAAGCCCGGGCCAGGCTTCCGGAAACGGGTCGTTTAACGGTCACAGAACAGCTTCCTGAAAAAAATTGATCTGCCACAGGTTCACTGGAGATAGTTCGGCTTCCTGGGCATTTGTACATTGCCTGATAGCGCCGCCGTGGGTAAATACAATATTCCTATAAAGAATAAGGTTATTGAACCAAAAACAGGTGTCGTTATGAATCGTTTTATTATGGCCAACAGCCAGCAGTGTATAGGGTGCCGTGCCTGCGAAGTGGCCTGCGTGATGGCGCACAACGATGAACAACACGTGCTGAGCGAACGCCATTTTCATCCCCGCATCACTGTCCTGAAATCTGGCGCGAAGAGCACGCCTGTAACCTGCCACCATTGCGAGAATGCGCCCTGCGCGCAGAGCTGCCCTAACGGGGCCATCAGCAAATGCGATGACAGCGTACAGGTGAATCAACAAAAATGCATTGGCTGTAAAGCCTGCGTGGTTGCCTGTCCGTTCGGCACGATGGAGATCGTTGTTACGCCTCTCGACAAGGGCAACGTAAAAGCCTCGGCGCATAAATGCGATCTTTGCCACACGCGCCCACAGGGCCCGGCCTGCATCGAAAATTGTCCGGCACAGGTGCTTACCCTGGCGACGCCCGCCGTACTGAATAACCTGGCGAAAACCCGCCGCCAGCGCACCGCCCGTCAGGAGGCGCAGCCCTGGCACGGCGAGGCGGTAAGGCCAGACCTGCCGCACACCCGCCTTGAGCAGATGAGAAACACACCGCGACGCGGGGAGCCGGATAAACTCGCCGCGAGTGCACGCGTCAGCCATTTTCAGGAGATCTACCTGCCGTTTCGGGCAGAGCAGGCCGCGCGTGAGGCATCGCGCTGCCTGAAGTGCGGCGAACACAGCATTTGTGAATGGACCTGTCCGTTGCACAACCATATCCCCCAGTGGATTGAACGCGTTAAAGCGGGGGATATCGCCGGGGCGGTTGAGCTTTCACACCAGACCAACTGTTTACCTGAAATTACCGGCCGCGTCTGCCCGCAGGACCGATTATGTGAAGGCGCCTGCACCGTGCGTGATATCTCGGGCGCGGTGACCATTGGCAACATCGAGCGCTATATCTCTGACCAGGCGCTGGCGATGGGCTGGAAGCCGGATCTGAGCGGCGTGACACCGGTTGATAAACGTGTGGCGGTGATCGGCGCGGGGCCTGCGGGGCTTGCCTGTGCCGACGTGCTGGCGCGCAGCGGCGTGCGCGTCACGGTCTATGACCGGCACCCGGAGATTGGCGGCTTGCTGACGTTTGGTATCCCGGCCTTTAAGCTCGATAAATCGCTGCTCGCACGGCGCAGGGAGATATTCACGGCCATGGGGATCCAGTTCGTTCTGAACTGCGACGTCGGACAGGATGTGCCGCTGTCACAGCTGCAACGCGAATACGATGCACTGTTTATTGGTGTGGGAACCTATCGTTCCATGAAAGCGGGTATCGCACATGAAGATGCGCCCGGCGTCTATGACGCGTTACCTTTCCTGGTGGCAAACACCCGCCACGTGATGGGGCTTGAGGCAACAACCAAAGAGCCATTTATCGACACCCGGGGGCTGAACGTGGTGGTGCTCGGCGGGGGCGATACCGCCATGGACTGTGTCCGCACCGCGTTACGTCACGGTGCGGCGAAGGTAACCTGTGCCTACCGCCGGGATGAAGCCAATATGCCGGGCTCGAAAAAAGAGGTGAAGAATGCGAAGGAAGAGGGCGCCGCGTTTGAGTTTAACGTTCAGCCCGTGGAGTTAACTCTGGCACCTGACGGACAGGTCAACGGCATTCGCATGCTGCGTACCGAACTCGGCGAACCGGATGCTCAGGGCCGTCGTCGGCCGGTGCCGATAGCGGGGAGCGAATTTGTGATGCCTGCGGATGCGGTGATCATGGCATTTGGTTTCAATCCACACGAGATGCCGTGGCTGCAGGCGCAGGGCGTGGAGACGGATAGCTGGGGACGAATTATCGCCTCGGTGGAGAGCCGCTATCGCTATCAGACCTCTAACCCGCAAATTTTCGCAGGCGGTGACGCCGTACGCGGCGCAGATTTAGTGGTCACCGCCATGGCGGAAGGGCGACATGCTGCGCAGGGTATCCTCGACTGGCTGGGCGTCAGCGCGTTAAAAACGCATTAAATCGGGTGGGCGACAAAGCGGGGTTCACGGCGTAATATAGGCAGACTCATTGTGTCGTGGAGCCCGTATGACCCTGAAAATTGACGTTATCAAAGACAAAATCCTTTCTGATAATTACTTTGTCCTGCGTAACATCACCTATGATTTAACGCGTAATAACGGGGACGTGATCCGCCACAAACGTGAGGTTTACGACCGCGGCAATGGGGCAACCATTCTGCTTTATAACCGTGAAAAGCAGAGCGTGGTGCTGATCCGCCAGTTCAGGGTGGCGACGTGGGTCAATGGCAATCCGGACGGACGGCTGATTGAAACCTGCGCAGGTCTGCTGGATGACGATGAGCCGGAAGTGTGTATCCGCAAAGAAGCCATCGAGGAGACAGGCTTTGAAGTGGGTGAGGTTAAAAAAGTTTTCGAACTGTTTATGTCACCCGGCGGCGTGACGGAAATCGTCCATTTCTTTATTGCCGAATACAGCGATGCGCATCGTATCCATCAGGGCGGTGGCGTGGAAGATGAAGATATCGAGGTGCTGGAGATACCGTTTGTCCAGGCGCTGGCGATGATCCGTTCCGGGGAAATTAAAGATGGTAAAGCTGTAATATTACTGCAGTATTTACAAACAACCGGGCTGATGGATCCCTCTTTCGAACGGATGTAGTTTGTTTTTCGGATAAATCTATCCGATAAATCCGATTGAGCAACCCCGGCGGGAACACGAAGATACTGCCCAGTTAAGCGTTTTCGTTCCGGGATTGTGCCATTCATGCGCTACTGCGTTTTTATTTTTTTCCTGATTTGTGTGCTCCCCGCGCCTCGTGTGTGGGCTGCGCCTGCACAGCAATCATTCTCAGACTGGCAGGTGACCTGCAATAACCAGAATTTTTGCCTGGCACGCAACACCGGTGAACACCGTGGTCTGGTGATGACGCTTAGCCGCAGCGCTGGCGCGAAAACCGATGCCTCGTTACGTATCGATCTCGGCGGTCTTTCAGACCCGTCTGTCAAAGAGCCTGCAATTGCGCCGCGCCTGCTGCTTGATGGGGTGCCCGTGACGCTGGAGCGTCAGCACTGGCAGTTAACGCCGTGGCATCTGAAAACGGACGATGCTGCGACCATCACTGCATTTCTTAAGCATATCCAGGAAGGGAAAGCGCTAACCCTGCGTGATGGCAAGCAGGCGATCTCCCTCAGTGGCCTGAAAGCGGCGCTGTTGTTTATCGATGCGCAGCAAAAGCGCGTCGGCAGTGAAACCGCCTGGATTAAAAAAGGTGACGATCCGCCGTTAAGCGTGCCGCCCGCACCGGCCCTGAAAAAGGTGGCGGTTGTGAATCCCACCCCGACACCGCTCTCCCACAGCGAACTGAACGATCTGCTGGATTATGGTACCTGGCGGATGAATAACAGCCAGTGCTCGCTCGACCCCAACCGTCGGGAAGTGCGCGTCACTGCGCTTACCGATGACAAAGCGCTGCTGATCGTCAGTTGCGAAGCGGGGGCGTATAACACCGTCGATCTGGCCTGGCTGGTATCACGTAAAAAACCGTTTTCTTCCCGTAGCGTCAGGCTGCGTCTGCCGTTTACGCCGTCCAGCGGTAGCAGTGAAATGGAGTTAATGAACGCTCGCTTTGATGAGAAAACGCGTGAGTTGACCACCCTGGCGTTAGGGCGGGGGATTGCCGACTGCGGTATCCAGACGCGCTGGCGCTTTGACGGCCAGCGCTTCCGTCTGGTGCGTTATGCCGAGGAGCCCAGCTGCGATAACTGGAATGGGCCAGATGCCTGGCCCACGTTGTGGATCACACGCTAGTTTTGCCGGGTGGCGGTTACACCTTACCCGGCCCACGTTTCGAACCATGTAGGCCCGGTAAGCGCAGGGTATGAACCGGAAACATGGGTGACACTTTAGACCGGATACATGGGTAACAGTTATAACTGGCATAGAAGAGGAGACTCGCTATGCCCTGGACTGAGACCCGA
>NZ_JBXWCS010000013.1:0-148869 GCF_057320385.1 Enterobacter cloacae complex sp. 394F7
GAGCGGAACATCCGCGACGGCGGCAGCCACAGCCACCACTATCACTATGACCACCGGCACCGGCTGGTACACCACCGCCTGACACAGCAGGGGCAGACGCTGCGGGAAAGCCGGTATCTGTATGACCCGCAGGGCCGCCGGGTGGGCAAACGGGTCTGGTACAGCCCGGACCGTGAACCTGAAGTGACCTGGTACGGCCACGATGGCGACCGGCTCACCACCACGCAGACGGAGGTGAACCGCATCCAGACGGTGTACCTGCCGGGCAGCTTCACGCCGCTGCTCAGAATCGAAACGGAAATGACGGAACTGGCGCAGGCGGGGTACCGCACGCTGGCGCAGAAGCTGCAGCAGGACGCAAATGTCACGTTTCCCCCGGCGCTGGTGACGATGCTGGACGGGCTGGAGGCGGAGCTGCGGCGCGGGGAAATCAGTCCAGCAAATCAGCAGTGGCTGGCGCAGTGCGGACTGACACCGGAGCAGATGGCGCGACAGCTGGAGCCGGTGTACACGCCGCTGCGCAAACTGCACCTGTACCACTGCGACCACCGGGGGCTGCCGCTGGCGCTGGTATGCCATGACGGGCGTATCGCGTGGCAGGCTGAGTACGATGAATGGGGTAGCGTGCTGCGGGAGTATAACCCGGACGGTCTGGAACAGCTTATCCGCCTGCCGGGTCAGCAGTATGATGCGGAAACGGGGCTCTGTTATAACCGGCACCGGTACTATGACCCGGCGCAGGGGCGGTATATCACGCAGGATCCGGTGGGATTAAGAGGTGGGTGGAATTTATATCAGTACCCGTTGAATCCAGTTGGATATATTGATCCTTTGGGCCTGTCTGCATACTCTGGATTTGGTTCAGGATTTGATAATTATGTGCAGGCAGCAGGATCATTAGGCACCTCAATGGCGGAGCAGGGAGCATCCCCTGAAGATCTTTCTGCCGCATTTAAACATATGGCGAAAGGAGATTTACCAAAGCAAGCAAGACAATTTATCGAAGGCTGGGTATATGGTTCTGCCTCCTATGCTTCTGTGATTGCTGTTGCATGCCTCTCCACACCTTTGGCTGTATCTGGTGCTTTAACAGGAGGAGCTAATGCCTTAAATCAAATATGGAATGGTGGAGATTTTAGCTTCAGTGACACATACGTTGCGACGAATGCAGGGGTTTTGACAGAAGGCCGTGGTCCGCTGGCAACAACAGGTATAAATGTCGCCGGGTACTCAATCAGTAATATAATTAAAGGAACTGCTCAGACAGTCGAAGGTGTTGCCTCAACTGTCTTTGGTTCCCTTATTGGCTTTGGGGCCGGAAAGGGGGTCGGGACAGTGGCTAATGGTACCGTTACGACAGGTGTTGGAGCTGTTGTGACTGAAGTTGCGACAAGCAAAGCTAATGAAAAGCTTAATGAGCAATAAAATGAATACTGAACGAATTGCGTGGAAATGTATAGTCTTATTTATAATCCGATATTTTGTGGTGTTAACATTCATACTTTATATGGTGCGACTTGGTATCACAGCTTTAATAGGACTAAAATTAGGTGTTTTTAAATTTGATTATTGCAAGGATTTTTTCTCCTCCATCAAAGAGGGGCTGGTTTATGGTGTGCTATTTGGCATAGGAGAGTGGGCAATGCGAAAGGCAAAAAATTTTGAGAAGGATAAAAAAAACAATAATGATAAGTAAATGTATAGCCTGATAGGAAATAATTGCAAGACATTCGCACATGATACTGCAACAGCGGGTGAAAAATAATTCCGTAGGGGGTGTTGTGATGGAGAGAATAATTAGGCTTGCGCTGTTGTGCTCTATCTTGATAAACGCTGTTTTACTTTATCGGGTATTTGATTTGGGGGTAGTGACAACTTACGGAATGGATGAAATTAATTACCGAAATCGGCAGGCCTCCGAACTGAAAAAATTACTTCCTTTATTACTGAAGTCAACTTCACAGGAGCAGGTATTACTTGCTGCAAAGCAAGCAGACCTAGAGGTGATCAAGAAATCTGGCGAGGGTACTTATGTTGGCACAGTACTTTTCACTTACTCCGAAGGTAAAGTAATGGCTGTTGATTTACAATGATAAAATATGGACTGCTGCTGGCGCTGATATGCCATGACGGGCGTGTCGCGTGGCAGGCGGAGTATGATGAATGGGGTAACGTGCTGCGGGAGAATAACCCGGACGGACAGGCGCAGCTTATCCGCCACCGCCAGCATAACGCTGCAGCGGCGTCGCACTAATCCCTGCGCCCCTCTGCGCTACGCAGAGGGGCTGTTTCTGGCAAAACTTATCTCTTCTCCCCCGCTATCCATCTGGATCCAGGTCTGCGCCAGCTGCGTGGTGGCAATAATCCGCCCCTGCCGAATGGACCAGCGCACCGGCACCTGACAGCGTACCGCCTCAAACCCACTCTCTGCAGGCAAAATCACCAGGTTCGCCGGGTTCCCCGTCTCAATACCGTAATCGCTCAGGCCAAAGGTGCGGGCGCTGTTATGGGTGATCAGGTTCAGGCCGCTGTCAATTTGCGGGTAGCCCATCATCTGACAGACGTGCAGCCCCATATGCAGCACCTGCAGCATATTGCCGGTACCGAGCGGATACCATGGATCAAACACATCATCATGACCAAAGCAGACGTTAATGCCCGCCGCCTGCAGCTCCTTCACGCGGGTAATGCCCCGACGCTTCGGATAGTCGTCAAAACGCCCCTGCAGGTGGATATTCACCAGCGGATTCGCCACAAAGTTAATGCCCGACATCTTCAGCAGGCGGAACAGCCGCGAGGTATACGCGCCGTTGTAGGAATGCATGGCGGTAGTGTGGCTGGCCGTGACCCGCGCGCCAATGCCAGCTTCATAGGCCAGCGTGGCGACCGTCTCCACAAAGCGGGACTGCTCATCGTCGATTTCATCACAATGAATATCCAGCGGACGGTCGTATTTCTTCGCCAGGTCAAAGGCGATATGCAGGGACTGCACGCCGTATTCCCGGGTGAATTCGAAGTGCGGGATGGCACCCACCACATCCGCGCCCAGCGTTAATGCCTCTTCCAGCAGCGCCGCGCCGTTCGGGTAAGAGAGAATGCCTTCCTGCGGGAATGCCACGATTTGCAGCGTCACCCACGGGGCGACCTCCTGTTTAACCTCCAGCATCGCCTTCAGGGCGGTAAGCGTCGGGTCGGAGACATCTACGTGGGTGCGGACAAACTGGATCCCGTTGGCAATTTGCCACTTCAGCGTTTTCCATGCGCGCGCTTTGACATCTTCATGGCTGAGCAGCGCCTTACGCTCCGCCCAGCGTTCAATCCCTTCAAACAGCGTGCCGGACTGGTTCCAGTGTGGCTCGCCCGCCGTCTGCGTGGTATCCAGGTGAATATGCGGCTCAATAAACGGTGGAATGGCAAGTCCGCCGCGGGCATTCAAGACCTCATAGCTTTCGCTGTGGGTCTCGTCCATGGGCGTGATAGCACCAAACCGACCGTTCTCGATGGCGATCTGCCACAGCCCTTCGCGATCCGGTAAACGAACATTCTGCACAAGCCAAAGCGGTGTTGTAGACATACCTTTCCCCTGAAAAACGCGGCTGAAATTAAGGAGTACCTGTTTTTCCCAAAATAGCCACTCTTTTTGTACATAAAATCGACGACAACGAAAAGCCAGCGATTTCCATAACTTAGAAAAATCCTGACAAATCATACATCTACCCCCTAGGGAGTAGGCGAAGGCGTATTTGATTTGCATCAATAAGTGCCCCTGCTGAATCGTTAAGGTAGGCAGTAATAGAAAAGAAATCGAGGCAAAAATGAGCAAAGTCAGACTCGCTATCATCGGTAACGGCATGGTCGGCCACCGCTTTATTGAGGATCTTCTCGATAAAGCCAGCGCTGAGCAGTTCGATATTACCGTGTTCTGTGAAGAACCCCGCAAGGCGTACGACCGTGTGCACTTGTCTTCCTACTTCTCCCATCATACCGCCGAAGAGCTCTCTCTGGTGCGTGAAGGTTTCTATGAGAAGCATGGCGTAAAAGTGCTGGTGGGCGAACGCGCTATCACCATCAACCGTCAGGAGAAAGTGATCCACTCCAGCGCTGGCCGTACGGTTTTTTACGACAAGCTGATCATGGCGACTGGCTCATATCCATGGATCCCGCCTATCAAAGGTTCGGAAACGCAGGATTGCTTCGTTTACCGTACCATTGAAGATCTCAACGCCATCGAATCCTGCGCACGTCGCAGTAAACGCGGCGCAGTGGTCGGGGGCGGCCTGCTGGGTCTGGAGGCAGCCGGAGCGTTGAAAAACCTCGGCGTTGAAACGCACGTCATCGAATTTGCCCCGATGCTGATGGCCGAACAGCTGGACCACATGGGTGGCGATCAGCTGCGCCGTAAGATTGAAAGCATGGGCGTGAAAGTCCACACCAGCAAAAACACCAAAGAGATTGTGCAGGAAGGCACCGAAGCGCGTAAAACCATGCGCTTTGCCGACGGCAGCGAGCTCGAAGTTGACTTTATCGTCTTCTCCACCGGTATTCGTCCACGCGACAAGCTGGCCACCCAGTGCGGTCTGGCGGTTGCCCAGCGCGGCGGGATCATGGTGAACGATACCTGCCAGACCTCCGACCCGGATATCTATGCTATCGGCGAATGTGCCAGCTGGAATAACCGCGTGTACGGTCTGGTGGCGCCGGGCTACAAAATGGCGCAGGTCGCGGTTGACCATATCCTCGGAAACGAAAACGCCTTCGAAGGCGCGGACTTGAGCGCCAAGCTGAAGCTGCTGGGCGTGGACGTGGGCGGCATCGGCGATGCGCATGGCCGCACGCCGGGCGCGCGCAGCTACGTTTATCTCGACGAGAGCAAAGAGATCTATAAACGCCTGATCGTCAGCCAGGACAACAAAACCCTGCTCGGTGCGGTGCTGGTGGGCGACACCAGCGACTACGGCAACCTGCTGCAACTGGTGCTGAACGCCATCGAACTGCCGGAGAATCCGGACGCGCTGATCCTCCCGGCGCACGCTTCCAGCGGCAAGCCGTCTATCGGCGTCGATAAACTGCCGGACAGCGCGCAGATCTGCTCCTGCTTCGACGTCACCAAAGGCATGTTGATCTCCGCCATCAACAAAGGCTGTCACACCGTAGCGGCACTGAAAGCGGAAACCAAAGCCGGGACCGGCTGCGGCGGCTGTATCCCTCTGGTCACTCAGGTGCTTAACGCCGAACTGGCGAAACAGGGCATCGAAGTGAACAACAACCTGTGCGAGCACTTCACGTACTCTCGCCAGGAGCTGTATCACCTGATCCGCGTGGAAGGCATTAAATCCTTCGACGAACTGCTGGCCAAGCACGGCCAGGGCTATGGCTGCGAAGTGTGTAAACCGACCGTCGGCTCCCTGCTGGCCTCTTGCTGGAATGAGTACATCCTCAAACCAGAACATACGCCGCTGCAGGACACCAACGACAACTTCCTGGCAAATATCCAGAAAGACGGGACTTACTCCGTTATCCCACGCTCTGCGGGCGGTGAAATCACCCCGGAAGGGCTGGTGGCCGTGGGCCGTATCGCGCGTGAATTTAACCTCTACACCAAAATCACCGGTTCCCAGCGTATCGGCCTGTTTGGTGCACAGAAAGATGACCTGCCGGAGATCTGGCGTCAGCTGATTGAGGCGGGCTTCGAAACCGGTCACGCGTATGCCAAAGCGCTGCGCATGGCGAAAACCTGCGTGGGCAGCACCTGGTGCCGCTACGGCGTGGGCGACAGTGTGGGCTTCGGCGTCGAGCTGGAAAACCGCTACAAAGGCATTCGTACCCCGCACAAAATGAAGTTCGGCGTCTCCGGCTGTACCCGTGAATGTGCCGAAGCGCAGGGGAAAGACGTGGGGATCATCGCCACCGAGAAAGGCTGGAACCTGTACGTCTGCGGTAACGGCGGGATGAAACCACGCCACGCTGACCTGCTGGCGGCCGATCTTGACCACGACACGCTGATTCAGTATCTCGACCGCTTCATGATGTTCTACATCCGTACCGCCGACAAACTGACCCGTACCGCTTCCTGGCTGGATAATCTGGAGGGTGGCATCGACTACCTGAAGTCGGTCATCATCGACGATAAGCTGGGCCTGAACGAACATCTGGAAGCGGAGATGGCGCGCCTGCGCGCGGCGGTGATTTGCGAGTGGACGGAAACCGTCAACACGCCAGCGGCACAGACACGCTTCAAACACTTCATCAACAGCACCCAGCGCGACCCGAACGTGCAGGTAGTAGCAGAGCGCGAACAGCATCGTCCGGCGACACCTTATGAACGTATTCCGGTGACGCTGGTGGAGGAAAACGCATGAGCCAGTGGGTAAACATCTGCAACATTAACGACATTCTGCCGGCAACCGGCGTCTGTGCGCTGCTGGGAAACGAGCAGGTCGCGATTTTCCGCCCTCGCCACGACGAACAGGTTTTTGCCATCAGCAATATCGACCCGTTTTTTGAGGCCAGCGTCCTCTCCCGCGGGCTGATTGCCGAGCATCAGGGTGAGCTGTGGGTCGCCAGTCCGCTGAAAAAACAGCGTTTCCGTTTAAGCGACGGACTGTGCATGGAAGATGAAAGCTACTCGGTGAAGCACTACGACGTTCGCGTGAAGGACGGCCAGGTGCAGTTAAAAGCCTAACCCCCCGCCTTTCCTATAGGAAAGGCTTATGACCCCTTATGGGTAACGGCAGGAAAAACCGTATGTTTCCGGCGATTCCTGCTGTTATTCTGACGTCAATTCTTACCCCCTCCATGAATGCTGTGAGGTAATGTCGTGGACCACCTGCCGATTTTCTGTCAATTACGCCATCGCGACTGCCTGCTTGTGGGTGGCGGCGATGTGGCTGAACGCAAAGCCCGCTTGCTGTTAGAGGCAGGTGCCCGTCTTACGGTTAACGCCCTCGCCTTCGCACCACAGTTTGAAGCCTGGGCGAAGGAAGGGATGCTCACGCTGAATCAGGGGGAGTTTAACGAGTCCCTGCTGGATACCTGCTGGCTGACTATTGCCGCGACGGATGACGATAAAGTGAATCAGCGCGTCAGCGATGCCTGCGAAGCGCGCCGTATATTCTGCAACGTGGTGGATGCGCCGAAAGAAGCCAGCTTTATCATGCCGTCGATAATCGACCGTTCACCGCTGATGATTGCGGTGTCGTCAGGTGGCCGCTCGCCGGTTCTCGCCCGCCTGCTGCGGGAAAAACTGGAAGCACTGCTGCCGCAACATCTTGGGCAAATTGCCCATTATGCAGGGCAACTGCGTTCACGAGTGAAGCAAACCTTCGCGACCGTGGGCGAGCGCCGTCGCTTCTGGGAAAAATTCTTCGTCAATGACCGGCTGGCCCAGTCGCTGGCCAATCAGGACGTGAAGGCGGTTGAAGAGACGACCGAGCAGTTACTCTCTGAACCGCTGGATCATCGTGGCGAGGTTGTGCTGGTAGGCGCAGGCCCCGGCGATGCGGGATTACTGACGCTGAAAGGACTCCAGCAGATCCAGCAGGCCGATACCGTTGTGTATGACCGTCTGGTCTCCGATGAGATCATGAATCTGGTACGTCGCGATGCGGACCGGGTGTTTGTGGGTAAACGTGCGGGTTATCACTGCGTGCCGCAGGAAGAGATTAACCAGATCCTGCTGCGGGAAGCGCAAAAAGGAAAACGTGTGGTGCGCCTGAAGGGCGGGGATCCGTTTATCTTTGGTCGCGGCGGCGAGGAACTGGAAACCCTCTGCAACGCAGGTATTCCGTTCTCTGTGGTGCCTGGCATTACGGCGGCATCCGGCTGTTCGGCATACTCCGGTATTCCATTGACCCATCGTGATTACGCGCAGAGCGTGCGTCTGATAACGGGGCACCTGAAAACCGGCAGCGAACTGGACTGGCACAACCTGGTCGCCGAAAAGCAGACGCTGGTCTTCTATATGGGGCTGAATCAGGCCGCTACGATCCAGGCGAAATTACTGGAACACGGCATGGAAGCGGATATGCCCGTCGCGCTGGTGGAAAACGGCACCTCCATTAAGCAGCGCGTGGTAAATGGGGTGCTGACGCAGTTGGGTGAGCTGTCGCAGCAGGTTGAAAGCCCGGCGCTGATAATAGTCGGCCGCGTGGTCGAACTGCGCGATAAACTCAACTGGTTCTCAAATCACTAGCGCATATTCTCCCTTCTTCGAGTAGTCCTTAACCGGACTACTCCCCTGTTACTGCTGTCGATAACATACCTCCCGCGAA
This sequence comes from Enterobacter cloacae complex sp. 394F7, assembly GCF_057320385.1. Classification (NCBI taxonomy): domain Bacteria; kingdom Pseudomonadati; phylum Pseudomonadota; class Gammaproteobacteria; order Enterobacterales; family Enterobacteriaceae; genus Enterobacter; species Enterobacter cloacae complex sp. 394F7. Next base: position 8,271 of record NZ_JBXWCS010000013.1, read on the forward strand.
ATGGAACTTTTCCATTTATTCCCTCGTGTTACATCCAATTTAGTTTTTTTAAGACAAGGAATGCGTATGTTCAAACTGGCTAAAGCTGCCGTTCTGGTAGGCCTGTTATCGACTCTGACGGCCTGCACTGGCCACGTGCAAAACACCAAAAATAACTGCAGCTATGATTACCTGCTGCACCCGGCGATCTCCATTTCGAAGATCATCGGGGGTTGTGGCCCGGCGGCACAGCAGTAAGCTGTTTTACAGGTGTAAAAAAACCGGGGATTCCCCGGTTTTTTTGTTTAGAAAAGTGCGGCGTGATGCCCTCACCCTGGCCCTCTCCCACAGGGAGAGGGTACAAACCCTAAAAACGGTAACGCCGTTACCGTTTTGCTTTTACCTACGGCTTCGCAACAAACCCAATCGCTTCATACACCGCTTTCAGGGTTTCTGACGCGCGCGCGCTGGCTTTTTCAGCGCCCTCTTTCATCACCTTCTGCAGGAAGGCTTCATCGTTACGGTAGCGATGATAACGCTCCTGCAGCTCGGTCAGCATACCGGAAACGGCATCCGCCACTTCGCCTTTCAGGTGGCCGTACATCTTGCCTTCAAAGTGCTGCTCCAGCTCAGGAATGCTCTGGCCGGTCACACCGGAGAGGATATCCAGCAGGTTGGAGACCCCCGCTTTGTTCTGTACATCGTAGCGCACAACAGGCGGCTCGTCGGAGTCGGTCACGGCACGCTTGAGCTTTTTAACCACCGATTTCGGATCTTCCAGCAGGCCGATAACGTTGTTTCGGTTATCGTCAGACTTGGACATCTTTTTGGTCGGCTCCAGCAGCGACATCACGCGTGCACCGGATTTTGGAATAAATGGCTCTGGCACTTTGAACACTTCGCCATACAGGGCGTTAAAGCGCTGGGCGATATCACGGCTCAGCTCAAGATGTTGCTTCTGGTCTTCACCCACCGGCACCTGGTTAGTCTGATACAGCAGAATGTCAGCCGCCATCAGCACCGGATAGTCAAACAGACCGGCGTTAATGTTCTCGGAATAGCGCGCGGATTTATCCTTGAACTGCGTCATACGGCTCAGTTCACCAAAGTAGGTGTAGCAGTTCAGCGCCCAGCCAAGCTGTGCATGCTCCGGCACGTGAGACTGAACGAAGATGGTGCTCTTTTCAGGATCGATCCCGCAGGCCAGATAGAGCGCCAGGGTGTCCAGCGTGGCTTTACGCAGCTTCTCAGGATCCTGACGGGCGGTAATAGCATGCAGATCCACAATGCAGTAAATGCAATGGTAGTCATCCTGCATGCTAACCCACTGACGTAACGCACCCATATAGTTACCAATGGTCAATTCACCTGACGGCTGGGCGCCACTAAAAACGATGGGCTTAGTCATTTTTCAATTCCTGATGTTCACTGTATGAAAGCCCGAGTGCGGGCAACAAATCTTTGAAGCGATCGAACACGACGTCCGGCTCACTCAGGGTAATGGCCTCACCGTAGTTGTAGCCATAGGTTAACCCCACGGAGGGACAACCCGCCGCTCTGGCAGCCAGAATATCATTGCGTGAATCACCGACAAAGAGCAGCTCAGCAGGTGTTAAGGATAATTTTCCTGCCACCAGCAACAGCGGTTCCGGGTGCGGCTTTTTATTCTGTACGTCATCACCGCCCACAATCACGGTGAAGTATTTCGCGATATCCAGCGCGTCCAGCAATGGCGCAACAAACGGCGTCGGCTTGTTGGTAACCAGCCCCAACGGAATGCCTTTCGCATGCAGCTCGCTCAGCGTTTCCTTCACGTCCGGGAAAAGGAAGCTGCCTTCTTCAACGGTTTCTGCGTAGAAACGGTCAAACAGTTTGCGCAGAATCCGCAGTTGTTCTTCCTGCGGGATATCCGCGTGATCAACGCTCGGTTTGCCCTGTGCGGAACGTTGTGACGCACGCTCCTGGCGAGCCCACGTCAGGGCGCGCTCCATCAGGACATCTGCGCCATTACCAATCCACGTCACAACGCGATCTTCGCCCGCGACGGGCAGTTCAAGGGCGTACAGCGCCTGGTCGACGGCGCTCGTTAAGCCCGGCGCGCTGTCGACCAGCGTGCCATCGAGGTCAAATGCAATACCCCGGGTTGCCTGCAATTTATCCATGACTTACCTTCGCCAGCTCGCGGCGCATTTCATCTATAACTTTTTTGTAATCCGGTTGGTCGAAAATTGCCGAACCTGCAACGAACATATCCGCGCCCGCAGCCGCAATTTCACCAATGTTATTCACCTTCACGCCACCATCCACTTCCAGACGGATGTCATAGCCGGACTCATCAATACGACGGCGCACTTCACGCAGTTTATCGAGCGTGTGAGGAATGAATGACTGCCCGCCAAATCCAGGGTTAACGGACATCAGCAAGATAACGTCCAGCTTATCCATCACATAGTCGAGATAGCTCAGCGGCGTTGCCGGGTTAAAGACCAGGCCCGCTTTACAGCCGTTTTCTTTAATCAGCTGCAGCGTGCGGTCAACGTGTTCAGACGCTTCCGGGTGGAAAGTAATGATACTGGCGCCCGCCGCGGCAAAATCAGGCACGATGCGGTCAACCGGTTTCACCATCAGATGGACGTCAATGGGCGCGGTAATACCGTAGTTACGCAGCGCCTTGAGCACCATGGGGCCAATGGTCAGATTAGGAACGTAGTGGTTATCCATAACGTCGAAATGGACGACATCCGCACCCGCGGCGAGCGCGTTAGCAGTGTCCTCACCCAGGCGGGCAAAATCGGCCGACAGAATTGAGGGAGCAATCAAAAACTGTTTCATCCGCATCTCCTTGAAATGTGTTTACCGGCGGGCAAAACGGCTCAGGGGCGATAAAGAGCCAGGAGTTCGTCCACCTTTTTACGTGTGCCGCCGTTGCTGCTAATGCTACGCCGCACTTTGACCTGAAAATGCTTCGCGGCTTTGTACCATTCGCGCGTATCAGGGGTATCGTGATTCGAAATTAACACCGGAATTCTTTTGCTGACCAGCTTTTCCGCCATCTCCGCCAGACGGGCCTGCTCGGCCGGACTGAAGCTGTTGGTGTGATAGGCGGTAAAATTCGCCGTCGCAGACAGCGGGGCGTAAGGCGGATCGCAGTAAACCACCGAGTCTACGCCCGCCAGTTCCATACACTCTTCATATGAGAGGCAGTGGAATTCTGCATTCTGCGCTTTTTCAGCAAAGTGATACAGCTCGTCCTGCGGGAAGTAAGGGCGCTTATAGCGGCCAAACGGCACGTTGAATTCCCCACGCAGATTATACCGGCACAGGCCGTTGTAACCATGGCGGTTGAGATAAAGGAACAACAGTGCCCGACGGAACGGATCCTGGCTCTGGTTAAACTCAGTGCGCAGCTGGTAGTAAACATCCGGATGATTGTTCTCGGGCGTAAACAGCTTGCGCGCCTCTTCCACATACTCATTGGTACGCAGTTTGACGATGTTATAGAGGCTGATGAGATCGCTGTTGATATCCGCCAGGATATAACGAGAAAAATCGGTGTTCAGGAACACCGATCCTGCACCCACAAAGGGCTCGATAAGACACTCGCCTTTAGGCAGGTGCTTTTTAATATCATCAAGCAGGGGGTATTTCCCCCCTGCCCATTTCAGAAAAGCGCGATTTTTTTTCATGCTGACTAACTGATTACACCTTCTCCGGCTGTGGAGAAAGCTCCGACAGCATCCTGCGCTTTAAACATTACTTAAGATCGGCCTGAACCTGATGAATGGGCTTCGCCCACGGGTTTTTCGCCTGAACGTCTGCTGGCAGTGTCGCCACGGCACGTTTCGCTTCATCTTTAGAAGCATACACACCGCTCACCAGCACATACCACGGCTGCCCGTTACGGGTCGTCTGATAAACCACGTAGTTTTTCAGATTCGATTTCTTCGCCCAACCGTTGAGGTTGTCATAGTTGGACGAACTGCTCAGCTGCAGCGTGTAGTTACTGGATGGCGCAGATTTCAGTGAACCGACGTTACCCGTCGTTTTACCGGTTGTGCCAGCCGATGCTGTGGCGGTTGCAGCTGGAGCCGTTGTCGCCGCAGGTGCAGTGGTGGTGGCCGTGGCTTTCGGTGCAGTCTGCGTCACTGGCGCTTTTGCAGGCTCGCTTGCCGCAGCGGTTTCAGTCCGTTTCGGCTGCACCGGGGTTGCTTTGACTTCTGGTGCTTTTACCACAGCCTGAGGTTTTGTTTCACGCTTAGGTTCAATGACCGCCTGCTTACGTTCCTGACGTGGTGCAGTCTGAGTCTGACGCGGCTTGCTTTCCGTTGCTGCGGTTTGTGGCTGAGCGTTGCCACCGCGAACAGGCGCAACGGTTGCAGGTTCAGTTGGCAGCGTAGAGTTCACCACGACGTTATCCACCTGCTGCTGGTTTTGCGGCTGCATCAGCGCATTGTTCAGATCGCCCTGAACTTCTACACGCTGCTGGCCTTCTGGCGTGGCAGGTGCCTGATTCTGAGCGGGGGTAGAAGAGACTGGCGGCAGGGAAACATCCTGCGGCGTCGTTGTGTTACTGGCGGTCTGCTCTGCGGAGGTGGTCCCCGGCGCTGGCTGTGCACCATTTGCCTGATTTGCCGCATCGTTACCGGAGAGGTTGATGCTCTTCTCAGTGGAAGCCGTTTGCTCGCCAGAATTCGTGGAAGGCGCTTTCAGCGCGGAGCCAATGCCGACAATCAGCAGCACAAGCACCAGAACGCCCAGTCCCATCATGATGTACTGGCGGGAGGCCGGTTTCTGCGCGGCCGCTTTTTTACGTTTACGCGGGCGACGCTCTACTGGCTCTTCGTCCATTGAATCTTCTTCGGACTCATAATCCTCTTCTTCTCGCTCATCACGCGCATTGCGGCTACGTGAAGGGCGACGATCGTCTGCATCCAGATCAACATCGTCAAAGTTGATCTGCGGCTCGTTATCACGTTCTGAAGATTGACGAGAACGACCAGTACGACGATCGCTGGGATCGGGTTTCAGCTCGTCTTCTGGTTTGAATTCATCCATTTAACACCCCACTCAAAGGCTTATGCCAACGACTTTGCATTTCGCCTGAAGCTAAACGACCACCGGTAACAGTGGCTTGACCTTTCTAGTTGTTACGCCTGCTGACAATCAGCGATAGCGCCAAGAACGACATCGTGCGGCACTCCGCCGCGCACTTCACTCTTCCCTATTGCAAGCGGGAGTACAAGACGCATCTCACCTGCCAATACTTTTTTATCGCGCATCATGTGGGGTAAATACGCTTGCGCCAACATCTCCTGCGGCCCGGTTACCGGCAAGCCAGCACGTTCCAGCAGTGCGATGATACGTGCCGTCTCTTCTGGTTTGAACTGACCCAGACGTTCGGAGGTACGGGCAGCCATCACCATGCCAGCAGCGACAGCTTCACCGTGGAGCCAGTTTCCGTAACCCATTTCGGCTTCAATCGCGTGGCCAAACGTATGCCCAAGATTCAGTAAAGCACGTAAGCCCGTTTCACGCTCGTCTGCTGCAACAACTTCTGCTTTCAGCTCACAACAACGGCGAATGCAGTATGCCAGTTTAGCCTCATCCAGGCGCAGCAGCGCATCCATATTCTCTTCCAGCCACTTAAAGAACTCGCCGTCGAGAATAATGCCGTATTTGATCACTTCAGCCAGGCCAGAGGCCAGTTCGCGTGCTGGCAGGGTTTTCAGACAGTCGAGATCCACCACCACCGAAGCAGGCTGGTAGAACGCGCCAATCATGTTTTTGCCGAGCGGATGGTTGACCGCGGTTTTGCCGCCAACGGAAGAGTCGACCTGAGACAGTAAGGTGGTCGGAATCTGAATAAAACGGACACCACGTTGATAGCTTGCTGCCGCAAAGCCCGTCAGATCGCCCACAACACCGCCGCCAAGAGCAAGCAGTGTCGTATCGCGACCATGGGGTTTTTGCAGCAATGCGGTAAAGACGGTATCCAGTACCGTCAGGCTTTTATACTGCTCGCCATCGGGCAGAATTACACTGTCGACCTTCACGCCTGCCTGCTCAAGCAGGTGGCGAACGCGGTCAAGATAAAGCGGAGCCAGCGTCTCATTGGTGACCAGCATCGCCTGATCACCCGCTTTCAGTGGTAAAAAGGAAGCTGGGTCGTTAAACAAACCAGCCGAGATGGTGATAGGGTAACTACGTTCCCCGAGAGTAACTGTAATCCTCTCCATGACGCGACATCCACCTTTAATGCTTTTACCCGCAGGCGAGTGTATATAAAGCCAGAATCAGTTGCTTTCCAGCATATGAATAATCTGGTTTGCAACCACTTTAGCGCTCTGATCATCAGTACGAATGGTCACATCAGCAATCTCTTCGTACAGAGGATTGCGTTCATCGGCCAACGCTTCCAGAACTTCGCGTGGTGGCGTTTCAACCTGCAGCAGCGGGCGCTTTTTATCGCGCTGCGTACGTGCCAGCTGTTTTTCAATGGTCGTCTCAAGATAGACCACTACGCCACGGGCGGAGAGACGGTTGCGGGTTTCGCGAGATTTTACAGAACCGCCGCCGGTCGCCAGCACGATGCCCTGTTTTTCCGTGAGTTCGTTGATCACTTTTTCTTCTCGGTCACGGAAACCTTCTTCGCCTTCTACATCGAAGACCCAGCCCACATCAGCTCCGGTTCGTTTCTCAATCTCTTGATCAGAATCGTAAAATTCCATATTGAGTTGTTGAGCTAACTGACGCCCAATAGTGCTTTTGCCGGCACCCATAGGCCCAACCAGAAAGATATTGCGTTTCTCTGCCATTTTTTCGGTACTACTAAGACTATTCGTTAATGGTAATCCCCGCTTCGCAGACACCCGGCGTAGCAGGACATGAACTGAAACCTCATATGCAATAGAGCGAGAGTCAGACTAAAAATTATCTCAATACTCCGGCTTGTTTGGCAACTGATTAAATCACCGCACCAGACGCATAAGACAACAAGACGTCAGTCCAACTCAAATCGGTACTCCTTGTATGCTAATTCATGCCCCACGTCAAACATCTGCAACAAACTGAATGCAAAATCATTGCGGGGATCGTTACCCGTCAGTGAATAGCCACCAGACGTGGTGTTATAAACACCACTAATTCACGCCGTTCGTTGTCTTTACCGTCATGACGAAAAAGCTGCCCAAGCCAGGGGATTTTACCGAGCCCGGGTACGCTATCACTTCCGGTTTTATTCTTTTGCGAGAAAATACCGCCCAGCGCCAGCGTTTCTCCACTTTTTACCTCCACCTGAGTCTCTATTTCTTGTTTGTCGATAGCCAGCGTTTCGCCATCGGCCTGTTGCAACACCTGCCCAGGCATATTTTCACTGATATGTAATTTCAGGCGCACGCGCCCGCCCGGTAGCACCACTGGGGTGACCTCCATACCTAATACCGCCTCTTTGAACTCCACAGAGGTGGCCCCACTCTCCCCGCTGGAGACCTGGTATGGGATCTCACTGCCCTGTTTGATACTGGCTGGCTGCATGTGTGAGGCCAGCAGTCGCGGGCTGGCGATGATATCGACCTGCTGTTTTTGCTCCAGTGCTGACAGCTCCAGATCCAGCAGCCTGCCGTTAATACGCCCGATGTTAAACCCCACATGGCTGGTGGCGCTGGCCACAGACAAATCACTGCCAAGGGTTGACATTTGCCCAACCTTGCCCACTTCAGTGGCCTCGGCAAGATTCCATTTCACCCCCAGCTCCCGCAGACTTTTTTCGTTGATGGTGACGATATGCGCCGCCAGTTCGACCTGCTCGACGGGAATATCCATCTGTGTTGCCCAGCGCTGTAGCGTCTCCAGTACGGCTTTATTATCCCTGACCAGCAGCCGGTTGGTGCGTTTATCAAGAGACAGACTGCCCTTCGGACTGAGCAGTTTTTCCGCTGCGTTTTGTAGCTCCCCGGCATCTGCGTATGAAAACGAAATGCTTTGCGAGAGCAGCGGAGCCTCAAGCTGCCTGCGGGCCCGGTCCTGTGCTTTACGCTCCTGCTGTTCGCGCTGCCAGGCCGCCGTATGGACATAGAAAATGCCGCCCTCCTCGCGCATAACCAGCCCTGCGCTGGCGATCACCGTCTGTAATGCCTGTCGCCACGGAACATGCGTCAGACTGAGCGATAAAGTGCCGCTTACGTCGGGTGACACCACCAGATTACGATTCTCCTGCGCCACCAGCGCCTGCAGGACCTGAACCGCAGGAACGTCATCCACCACCAGCGTGACCGGCTTCGGTGCGGCGGCCAGCGGAGTGACGATCGTCAGTAACAGCAGCGTTATCCTTAAATTCATATTTTTTCGTTCCTTCTCGTTGCCATGTCCATTGCGCTGGCTCACAGGTTTCACCCACGTTTATGACGAGTTGCGTCTCATTCATTGCGCTGACCCGCCAGCCCGCCGGTAAACGTTCCTCTAAGTGCAGGCGATACCAGCGCTGTTTCCCGTCCTGCAACAGGGCAACCCCGCCGACCATGCCGCGATAGTGCCACTGCGTCAGCTCGCCAACGGCACAGGGATCGTCAGGCGGACGAAACGGATCGCGCATCCCGGTGAGTAACAGCACTGAGCAGAGCAGCAGGTAGCGCAGGCTATTTCGCATGGTCTTGCTCCAGCTGCACTCGCAGACGTAACGCCGCGCCCTGAGGCGCAAGCGTAAAGGCGGCAATCCGGACATCTTGCTGCGCCAGCCGGGCGAAAGCCGTCAGGATTGCTGGCCACTCGGCATCCAGCGCCAGCTCTCCACCGCCCGGAAGGGGTTTCCAGTGCACCAGCGTTGCGCCATCAGCCTGAAAATCCAGCGGGGAAAAGCGCACCACCGGGCGTGCGTCAGGCTCAGGTGTTCGGCGCGGCGCGTTGCTGGCGACAGGCCAGAGCGTCGCATGGCGCTGTACGGCGTCGGCCATTTGCTTCTGAAGCGCAGCAAGCTGTGAATTAAGCGGCCTCAGGAACAGGCCCCATGCGGTTCCCCACAACAAGGCAACGCCCAGCCCACCGCACAGGAGCCGGTACCGGCGACGGCTCTCACACCAGCGTTCAAATATTCTGTTCACACGTTACCCCTGGCCTGTGAGCTGAAAAGTGAACATCCAGCGCCCGTGATTATCCTGCCGTATCTCCCCTGCTGACCCTGGGGTAAAACCGGCTATTTGTCGCAGAGCATCACCCATTACCGACAGGGCGGGCAGTGCTGAGGCATAGCCGTTAATCATCAAAGAGGGCGGTTGGTAACGAAGCTCAGTGAACCAGGCCTGCGCCGGAATGGCATCGGAGAGTGACGCCAGTACCGGGTGCCACGCCATACGCTGTGGCTGGCGCGTGGGAGCGGGTGTGGCAAGAGGTAGACGAGAAGACAGCGCGCGCTGCACGGTCTGCATGCCCGCCAGTTCAGCCTGCAGGGCGTGCAGTTTCAGGTGGGCGTGCATGCTCAGACTGAAGACCGTTGCCAGCGTCAGAATACAGGTGGCCGCAGACAGCCCACCCCAGAACCGCAGGCGGCGCGCGCGTCGTTGCTGTCGCCACGGAAGAAGATTGGTCATGCTCATTCAGGCACCTCGCTCATGGCCAGCGCCAGCGCGACGGCATAATCGGCACCGCACTCCGGCAGCGGGGGCTGACAGCGAGAGACGATCTCCCACGGGTCGCGCTGGCTATCAAACAGCGCGATATCGTCCGGCGCGAGAGCCAGCAGTGCCGCCAGTTCAGCCACGCTTTTGGCCTCGGTAGCGAAGCGGCGCCCCCACTGGTGGCGCATTGCCCACAACCACTGATGTTCGTCTCGCCACGCGACACACTGCGCCGGTGCCACCGCAGGAAGAAAATTTGCCAGTGCGCTGGCATCCGGAGTAATCGTCACCAGCCGTAAATGCAGCGTTTTCGCGAGCGTCAATAGTGTTTCAACCTCTTTGTTTTGCGCAGCGGTGACATGAAATGTGTTGCTGAACGTGTCCTGTGTGTAATCGAAGCACAACGCATCAGGGGACATCTCCAGCTCACGCGAGAGCGCAGCCCCTAGCCAGGAGAGCTGTTCGCTGTCGCGCAGGGTGATAGCCGGGCGGGGTAACGATCTTTGCAGGGTACGCGCCGCCGGAAATGAGAGAAACACCCGGTGCTGATGCGGCAACGTACGCCGCCAGCCACGTAATGCGTCAAGCAATTGTTCTGGCTGAGAAATTTTCCCGTCGAGGATGATGCCTTCCGTCAGCGGTATCGCCCACCAGCGGCGCAGACACCAGCTGAGACGCTCACGAACCAGCGCGACAATCAGCACCCTATCTTGTTGAATATGAACGCCCGTTTGCCATGTTTTGAAAGCCATGCTTCACGATCTCCTTATCGCCCGTCGCCGTGACGGCTATATCAATGAATCAGGCTTGCCTTTATACTACCGCGCGATTGTTTAGAAACTGCCCAAGTGAAACCAGATGGGAAATCTCCGGTGAAGTTCGTAAAGTATTTATTAATCCTTGCAGTGTGTTGCATTCTGCTGGGGGCAGGCTCGATTTATGGTTTGTACAAATATATTGAGCCGCAGCTACCTGATGTCGCTACGCTTCGTGATGTGCGGCTCCAGATCCCAATGCAGGTCTACAGCGCCGACGGCGAGCTGATGGCGCAGTACGGCGAAAAACGCCGTATCCCGCTGACCTTAAACCAAATTCCCCCTGTGATGGTGAAGGCCTTCATCGCCACAGAGGACAGCCGTTTTTACGAGCACCACGGCGTTGACCCGGTGGGGATTTTCCGTGCCGCAAGCGTTGCGCTGTTCTCCGGGCATGCCTCTCAGGGGGCAAGTACCATTACGCAGCAGCTGGCGCGTAACTTCTTCCTCAGCCCTGAAAAGACGCTGATCCGTAAGATAAAAGAGGTGTTCCTCGCGATCCGCATTGAGCAGTTGCTGAGTAAAGACGAAATCCTTGAGCTTTACCTCAACAAGATCTATCTCGGTTATCGCGCCTATGGCGTGGGTGCTGCGGCACAGGTGTACTTCGGCAAGCCCGTGGAGCAACTGACCTTAAGCGAAATGGCGACCATTGCCGGCCTGCCTAAGGCCCCGTCCACGTTTAACCCGCTCTACTCGCTCGATCGCGCCACCGCACGTCGCAATGTCGTTCTGTCACGTATGCTGAGCGAAGGCTACATCAGCCAGAGTGAATATGAGCAGGCACGCAACGATGTCATCGACGCCAACTACCATGCGCCGGAGATCGCCTTTTCTGCCCCGTATCTGACCGAAATGGTTCGCCAGGAAATGGTCAGCCGTTATGGGGATAAGGCCTATGAAGATGGTTATCGCGTATACACCACGGTTACCCGTAAAGGGCAGCAGGCAGCACAGGATGCGGTGAGAAATAACGTGATGGACTACGATATGCGTCACGGCTATCGCGGCCCGTCCAACGTGCTGTGGAAGGTGGGCGAAAGCGCCTGGGACAGTAAAAAAATCACCAGTACGCTGAAAGCGCTGCCTACCTACGGCCCGCTGCTGCCTGCGGTGGTGACGCAGGCCACGCCTCAGGAAGCCGTTGCAACGCTTGCGGATGGCACCTCAGTCTCCTTGCGTATGGACGGGATCCGCTGGGCGCGTCCGTACCGCTCTGACACCTTACAGGGACCAACACCACGTAAAGTGACCGATGTCGTACAAACCGGACAACAAATCTGGGTCCGTCAGGTGGGCGATGCCTGGTGGCTGGCGCAGGTGCCAGACGTCAACTCCGCGCTGGTCTCCATTAACCCGCAAAACGGTGCCGTGCTGGCGCTGGTGGGTGGGTTTGATTTCAACCAGAGCAAATTCAACCGCGCGACGCAGGCGCTGCGTCAGGTCGGTTCGAATATCAAACCGTTCCTCTACACGGCGGCGATGGATAAAGGCTTAACGCTTGCCAGTATCCTCAATGACGTGCCGATCTCTCGCTGGGATGCCGGTGCCGGTTCCGACTGGCAGCCGAAGAACTCGCCGGCGGAATACGCAGGTCCTATTCGCCTTCGTCAGGGGCTGGGTCAGTCGAAAAACGTGGTGATGGTGCGTGCAATGCGTGCGATGGGCGTCGATTACGCGGCAGAGTATCTGCAACGTTTTGGCTTCCCGGCACAGAACATCGTGCGCACCGAATCGCTGGCGTTAGGCTCGGCATCGTTCACGCCGCTGCAGGTGGCGCGGGGGTATTCGGTCATGGCCAACGGCGGCTTCCTGATCGACCCGTACTTCATCAGTAAAATCGAAAACGACCAGGGCGGTGTGCTGTTCGAAGCGAAACCGAAAATTGCCTGTGCGGAGTGCGATATCCCGGTGATTTACGGCAATACGCCGAAGTCTGACGTGCTTGAAAACAAGGACATGGAAGATGTCGCCGTGTCGCAGGAGCAGCCGAACGGCGTGGTGCCGCAGCCACAGCTGGAACAGGCAAACCAGGCGCTGGTGGCGCAGAGCGGTGCGCAGGAGTATGCCCCGCATGTGATCAACACCCCGCTGTCATTCCTGATCAAGAGCGCGTTGAATACCAACATCTTCGGTGAACCGGGCTGGCAGGGTACCGGCTGGCGTGCCGGGCGTGATTTACAGCGCCACGATATCGGCGGTAAAACCGGGACCACCAACAGCTCGAAAGATGCCTGGTTCTCCGGCTACGGTCCGGGCGTGGTGACTTCGGTCTGGATCGGTTTTGACGATCACCGCCGCGATTTAGGCCGCACCACGGCGTCTGGCGCGATCAAAGATCAGATTTCCGGCTACGAAGGCGGGGCCAAAAGTGCGCAACCAGCCTGGGATGCCTATATGAAATCCGTTCTTGAGGGCGTGCCGGAGCAGCCGCTGACGCCACCGCCGGGCGTGGTCACGGTCAATATCGACCGCAGCACCGGGCAGTTAGCCAACGGTGGCAATAGCCGTGAGGAGTATTTCATCGAAGGTACGCAGCCAACCACGCAGGCGGTACATGAGGTGGGTACAGAGATTATTGATAACGGCGAGACGCACGAGCTGTTCTGACAACAAAGCAAAACGGCAACCTCGGGTTGCCGTTTTTGTGTTTGTTCCCTCTCCCGTGGGAGAGGGTTGGGGCATCAGGCCACTACAGCCGCCCCTGCCCCTTCAGCCATTCCCGCACCAGGAACAGCGCGCTCACGTTACGCGCCTCATTGAAGTCAGGATCTTCCAGCAAATCCATCAGGTGCGCCAGTGGCCAGCGAACCTGGGGCAGCGGCTCCGGCTCGTCACCTTCCAGCGATTCAGGGTAAAGATCTTCAGCCACCACAATGTTCATTTTGCTGGAAAAATAGGAGGGAGCCATGCTCAGCTTTTTCAGGAACGATAGCTCTTTCGCGCCAAACCCAACCTCTTCTTTCAGCTCGCGGTTTGCTGCTTCAAAGACCGTTTCACCCGGATCAATAAGCCCTTTCGAGAAACCCAGTTCATAAGATTCCGTGCCCACTGCATACTCGCGGATCAAAATCAGATGGTCATCAACAATGGGGATGATCATCACCGCTTCACGCGATGAGGGGCGCATACGTTCATAAACGCGACGCACGCCGTTGCTGAACTCCAGGTCCACACTTTCGACATTAAACAGCCGGGATTTCGCGACAGTTTCAACACTCAGAATGGTGGGTTTTTGTAGTGGTTTGCTCATCTTGACGGGTCTTTGAAGTGTGAACTGACTTTATTGTGCGATACGCCGCACGGTTTCGGCAATGTCAATTGTTCTTTATTTACATTTGTGCAACCTGACAGGAATCAATCCTCAAATCAAAACAAATGTCAAGAGGTTGAAATGTTTCCAGGAATTTGCTGATATCGCGCCATGACAGGCTTTGCTATCATCATCGGTCACTGGGATGCGCTGCAGAATGCTCAAGTTCGACTCCATGCTTGCCGATAGCCAACCACAGACTCTCATTCATTGTTAAAGGTGCACTGACTACACCTGTAAGAAGATAAAGTAAGATGGGGAAAGCATGAGCACCATTTTGATCGTTCTCGCTGCTATGCTGGCCGGCGCTTTAGTTGCAGGGTGGGTATACAGGCGTCGCGTACAGCGTCGTTTCAGGCTGCCCTTTTTAACGGCCTTTGCCGGTGCCACAACGCGTAAACTCACGCAAGAAGAGCGCGATGCTGTTGAGAACTATCTCGAAACCCTCAACCGTTCCCAGTTAACGCCCGGGCCAACGGGGGCTACGGCTGCGCCTGTCACCCTCAATCTGAACGCACAAAGCGACACCGTGCTCTGCGTGACGCGCTCCATCACCCGTTATGGCATCACGACTGACGATCCCAATAAATGGCGCTACTACCTCGACTCCGTTGAAGTGCATCTGCCTCCCTCCTGGGAGCAGTACATTAATGATGAAAACAGCGTTGAGCTTATCCATACCGATTCGCTGCCGCTGGTCATCTCCCTAAACGGCCATACGCTGAATGAATACATTCATGAAGCACCGCGCTTTGCGCTGGAACGCGCGAGTTCAAAGCAGGCCTCCATTCGCGGTGAAGAGACCGAGCAAATTGAACTGCTGAACATTCGTCAGGAGACTCATGAAGAGCACGCCCTGAGTCGTCCGGATGGCATTCGCGAGGCGGTCCTGATTGTGGCCGCCTTCCTGCTCTTTTTCTTCTGTCTGCTGACGCCGGATGTGTTTGTCCCGTGGCTCGCGGGCGGTGCGCTGCTGCTGTTGGCCGCCGGGCTGTGGGGGCTGTTTGCGCCTCCGGCCAAAACCTCTTTGCGTGAAATTCACTGCCTGCGCGGCACCCCTAAGCGCTGGGGCCTGTTCGGTGAGAACGATCAGGAACATATCAACAATATCTCCCTCGGGATTATTGACCTTATCTATCCGCGCCACTGGCAGCCATGGATTGCACAGGATTTGGGGCATAAAACCGATATTGATATCTACCTTGACCGCCATGTTGTGCGTCAGGGGCGCTTCCTCTCCCTGCACGATGAAGTGAAAAACTTCCCGCTTCAGCACTGGCTACGCAGTACGGTTATCGCCGGG
Source organism: Enterobacter cloacae complex sp. 394F7 (assembly GCF_057320385.1). Lineage (NCBI taxonomy): Bacteria > Pseudomonadati > Pseudomonadota > Gammaproteobacteria > Enterobacterales > Enterobacteriaceae > Enterobacter > Enterobacter cloacae complex sp. 394F7. Next base: position 23,289 of record NZ_JBXWCS010000013.1, read on the forward strand.
GGCGCAGCGCTGGTCTTTGCTCTGTTGCTGCTGTTCGTGCCGCTGGATATGCCCATCAAATTCACCCTGTCGTGGATCAAAGGGGCACAAACCGTAGAAGCCACCAGCGTTAAGCAACTGGATGACGCTGGCGTGCGGGTGGGTGATACGCTCCGTCTGAAGGGGACCGGGATGTGTAACATCCACACCCCAGGGGCCTGGAATACCCGTCAGAACTCGCCGTTCATGCCGTTCGACTGCTCGCAAATCGTCTGGAACGATGCGCCGCCGTTGCCGCTGCCGGAGTCAGATGTCGTCAATAAAGCCACTGCGCTCACCCAGACGCTCAACCGCCAGCTGCACCCGAAAACTGATGATGATTCACGCGTCAGCCCTGCCCTGCGTTCTGCCATTCAGAAATCCGGAATGGTACTGCTGGATGACTTTGGCGAAATCGTATTGAAAACGCAGGATTTATGTTCAGCACAGGATGAGTGCGTTCGCCTTAAAAATGCGCTCGTGAACCTGGGTAACAGCAAAGACTGGGACTCGCTGGTGAAGCGCGCCGAAGCGGGTCGTCTGGACGGCGTGAACGTGCTACTGCGCCCGGTGAGTGCCGAATCGCTGGATAACCTGGTGGCGACCTCTACCGCGCCGTTTGTGATGCGTGAAACCACCCGTGCGGCCCAGGCGCTGAATAGCCCGGCGCCTGGCGGCTTTGTGATTGTCAGCGATGAAGGCAGCGACCTGGTCGATCAGCCTTATCCGCAAATTGCCCTGTACGACTACCCGGCTCAGGAACAATGGGGGCAGTTCCAGCGCCTGGCGCAGATGCTGATGCAAACGCCATTCAGTGCCGAAGGGATTGTGACCAGTATCTTTACCGATGCCAACGGTACGCGCCATATCGGCCTGCACCGGATGCCTGACAGCGCGGGTTTATGGCGTTATATCGGTACATCGCTGCTGATGATCGCCATGCTGGTGTCTATTTTCTGGAACGGCATTATGGCCCTGCGCCGTTACCAGCGTTCGCGCACCCGGCTTGCTGAGATCCAGCAATACTACGAAAATTGCCTTAATCCTAAGCTGGTCCCCTCCTCTGAGAGCCTGATCGGATAACATCGCTGCGCGACAAGTTGTGCTACCCTGTCGCGCACGTTTCTTCTGGCTGGAGTTCCCCTATGCATCTTGATATCGCCTGGCAGGAGGTTGATACCGTCCTGCTGGATATGGACGGCACGCTGCTCGATCTCGCCTTTGATAATTACTTCTGGCAAAAGCTGGTCCCGGAGACCTATGGCGTACAGCAGGGTATCTCCCCGGCAGAAGCGCAGGAATTCATTCGTTCGCAATATAGCGCGGTGCAACATACGCTAAACTGGTACTGTCTGGACTACTGGAGCGAACGACTCGGTTTGGATATTTGTGCCATGACCACCGCCCAGGGCCCGCGCGCCGTACTGCGTGAGGACACCGTGCCCTTCCTGGATGCGCTGAAAGCAAGCGGCAAGCGCCGTATTTTGCTGACCAACGCCCATCCGCATAATCTGGCCGTGAAGCTGGAACATACGGGTCTTGCGTCACACCTTGATTTATTACTTTCCACCCACACATTTGGTTATCCGAAAGAGGATCAGCGGTTGTGGCATGCGGTGAAGGAAGAGACCGGTTTACAGCCGGAACGCACGCTGTTCATTGATGACAGCGAGCCCATTCTGGATTCCGCCGCGGCGTTTGGCATTCGCTACTGCCTGGGCGTGACCAATCCTGACTCCGGCCTGGCGGACAAAAGCTATCTGCGGCATCCGGGGCTGGGTGACTATCGTCAGATGATCCCCTCACTGACCGTGAAGGAGACGCCATGAAAGAAAAACCCTCAGATGGGGTAAGACTGGATAAATGGCTGTGGGCAGCCCGTTTTTATAAAACGCGCGCCCTTGCCCGCGAGATGATCGACGGCGGAAAGGTGCATTACAACGGCCAGCGTAGCAAGCCGAGTAAGCTGGTTGAACTGAATGCCACCTTAACGCTGCGTCAGGGCAACGATGAACGAACGGTGGTGATTAAAGCCATTACCGAACAACGACGGCCCGCATCTGAAGCCGTACAGCTTTATGAAGAGACGGCTGAGAGCATTGAAAAGCGCGAGAAGACCGCGCTGGCGCGCAAAATGAATGCGCTGACCATGCCCCACCCGGACCGGCGACCGGATAAAAAAGAGCGCCGCGATCTGATGAAATTTAAACACGGTGAGACCGAGTAACCCTCACCTGCACGAGAGACTATTATGGCCCAACACGACCAATTACACCGCTATCTGTTTGAACAATTCGCCGTGCGTGGCGAGCTGGTCACCGTATCCGAAACCTGGAAACAGATTCTGGAAAACCACAACTACCCGCTGCCGGTGAAAACCCTGTTGGGCGAACTGCTGGTTGCCACCAGCCTGCTGACCGCCACGCTGAAGTTTGCCGGTGATATCACCGTGCAGCTGCAGGGTGATGGCCCGATGTCGCTGGCCGTGATCAACGGTAACAATCAGCAGCAGATGCGCGGCGTCGCGCGCGTTCAGGGCGACGTTCCTGAAAATGCCGACCTGAAAACGCTGGTGGGCAATGGCTACCTGGTGATCACCATCTCCCCGGAAGAAGGTGAACGCTATCAGGGCGTGGTCGGTCTGGAAGGCGATACCCTGGCCGCCTGCCTGGAAGATTACTTCATGCGTTCAGAACAGCTGCCAACTCGCCTGTTTATCCGTACCGGTGAAGTAGACGGCCAACCTGCTGCAGGCGGTATGCTGCTGCAGGTTCTGCCCGCACAGGATGCGCAGACCAATGATTTTGAGCACCTGGCGACGCTGACCGAAACTATCAAGGCGGAAGAGCTGTTCAACCTGTCGGCGACCGATGTGCTGTGGCGCCTGTATCATGAAGAAGAGGTGACGGTTTACGATCCACAAGCCGTGGAGTTTAAGTGCACCTGTTCACGTGAACGCTGCGCTGGCGCACTGAAAACCCTGCCGGATGAAGAGATCGACAGCATTATGGCTGAAGACGGTGAAATCGATATGCACTGTGACTACTGCGGTACGCACTATGTGTTCAACTCGATGGATATCGCTGAGATCCGCAACAACGCCTCTCCGGCGGATCCGCAGGTTCACTGATCATAAAGCAACGGCTCCACAAGGAGCCGTTTTGTTAACGCACCAGTGCATTATCGTAGTTTATCTCTACGCGTTCACCGAAGATCTCAATATCCGCCCACGGCTTCACAACGGGTTTCACCTTCCCCTGCTGCACTGCGCGTTCCAGCTCTTCCCGTGATAAACCATCAGGCATTTTCCAGGTATCGCCTGCCAGCTTCCAGCCGGTACCGGTTTGCGTGTACACCACAATCGTGCGGTCGCTAAACTGATAAATCACCGCTTCAGGCTTGCCGTCGCCGTTCAGATCCAGTGACATCAGTAAACAGGTTTTCCGCTCGCGGCTGCAGGAATCAAATCGGTACTGGTTATTCAGCATCGCCTGCCATAACCCCTTGTCGGGGCGAGACGTACCCGGTGCGAGTGTGAACTGCTTCTCAAGCATCCCGGCTGTCATCTTCCCTGCTCCGTCCCGGTTTCCGCTGAGAAGGCCGTACAGCTCACGCTGGCGCTTTGGCTCAGCCATAAACTGCCGATCGTATTGCAGCGTCTGCATGGCCTCGCGTCCCTTACGCCCGCTGTTGCTGAGCATATACAGGCTGACCTGATCCGCGTTGATGCGTCCGTCGTGGTAGCGCGCCATATGGCTTTCAACGCTGATACGCCACGGATCAAGCACCGGCGTATGAATCAGGATCAGGAGAATAAGCGCAACTAACCCCGTTAGCGGGATAACGGACGCCTGCAGCTTTTGTGCTTCGCGGCGACAGAAGACAACGCTTATGCAAAATCCTACCGCCCAGACCAGCGCCACCAGCGTAATGAGCACGCCATACAGACGCTCTGGCGACCAGCCATATTGCGAAATGCGCAGCCATAACGCCCACCCTGCTAACACCGGATAGGCGGGAACGATAGCGATGGCGAGACGAACCATCCCGTTGAGAAGCGCATAGTAAGGTAGCGTCTGACGCTGCGGATGCCAGACAATCGTCACCAGAAAAAGGAGCAGTAGCGCTAAGGCGGTCAGCAGGCCCGCCGCGGATATCCGTGCGGAAATGGCCTCAAAGCCCATCACGGGCAATGCGCCAATAAACAGCAGGGCTAAGGCCGCCATCAGAGGCAACAGGCCGGTGGCGATCAGGGTAAGCAGATTTTGTAATGCGCGCATCAAGCGCACCTGCATACGCGCCAGCACGGCGACACTGGCAGAAACCACGCCAATCGCCACTGAAATAAACCAGTCAGACTGGAAGAAAAGGCGATCAAAAAACTGAATGCCAATGAGTTTGAAGAGTTCAGCCCAGAGGAAAAGCACCAGCCAGAAGAGGCCGTTGGAGATAAAAATAGTGAGTATAGTCAGCGCGTTGTGCCAGTGCTTATCGTAAAAATCACTGTAGAACGAGGCCGTCGTCGCAGGCGACAGACGCCTTTGCAGCCATGGCAACATCAATAGCATCATCAACAGAAGATGAAAGCCCCAGACAAGCACGGCCTCTTTAATTTCCCAGTGTTCAAGCCCGGACACGCTCCACTTAAGCCAGGCCCCCATACCGGCGACAACAGCGCCAACGATCGCGAGCGCCAGCCAGAGTAACGGTTTTCTGAATGACGTCACGGAAAGCGCGACAGTGGCGGTCATCGCCACCGTTGCAGGCATCACGCACAAAGACCACACCGTATCGGATGGCAATTTCGCATACGCAATGTACTCGCTGATCCCGTAGCAAATCAGCCCCTGTAAAGCGCCCACCAGCACGATGGCCAGGCGCGTTGAAGGGGATAACGTTTCACTGTTTTCCATCTCTCATCCCTTTTCCAGAAAAGCGTATTGTTTCATCAATCCGCGGACGACATGAATCGTTTTCATACTGTAACCCTTACGTAATTTTCTTACGTGTATGCGATTACATTCACATTCTTTCCGATAAAATCACCAGCCATTAACCTTTTCGGAACATTTTCCCCAACAAAAAAGCGATTCCTGCGATAATCCGCCTGCCCTGTGACTGGAGTCGCAGCGTTTTCCGTTAGTAAGGGTTTTGACCAGATACGTAAATCTATGAGCCCCGTCGCGGTTAACAACCTCAGAAAAACCCTACAATTTCAGGCAGTACATATTGGCTAAGGAGCAGTGATATGCGTGTTACTGGTTTAACCCCGCAAGATCTCAAGGCTTATGGTATTCACGACGTCCAGGAAATCGTCTACAACCCCGATTACGATACGCTGTATCAGGAAGAGCTCAATCCAGCACTGGAAGGATACGAGCGAGGTGTGTTGACTAACCTTGGTGCTATCGCCGTCGATACCGGTATCTTTACCGGTCGTTCGCCGAAAGATAAGTATATCGTCCGAGACGAAACCACCCGCGACACGCTGTGGTGGGCTGACAAGGGCAAAGGGAAGAACGATAACAAACCGCTCTCCCCGGAAACCTGGCAGCATCTGAAAGGGCTCGTCACCCAACAACTTTCCGGCAAGCGTCTGTTCATTGTCGACGCTTTCTGCGGCGCTAACGCCGACACCCGTCTTTCCGTGCGTTTTATCACCGAAGTGGCCTGGCAGGCACATTTCGTGAAAAACATGTTTATTCGTCCAACCGACGAAGAGCTGCAGACGTTCAAACCCGATTTCATCGTGATGAACGGTGCCAAATGCACCAACCCACAGTGGCAAGAGCAGGGCCTGAACTCCGAGAACTTTATCGCCTTTAACCTGACCGAGCGTATCCAGCTGATTGGCGGTACCTGGTACGGCGGCGAGATGAAGAAAGGCATGTTCTCGGTCATGAACTACCTGCTGCCGCTGCGCGGTATCGCCTCTATGCACTGCTCAGCGAACGTCGGTGAAAAAGGGGATGTGGCGGTGTTCTTCGGCCTGTCTGGCACCGGTAAAACCACCCTGTCTACCGATCCAAAACGTCGTCTGATTGGGGATGACGAGCACGGCTGGGATGACGACGGCGTGTTTAACTTCGAAGGCGGTTGCTACGCGAAGACCATTCGTCTGTCTGAAGAAGCTGAGCCAGATATCTTCCATGCCATCCGCCGCGATGCGCTGCTGGAAAACGTCACCGTACGTGCCGACGGCTCTATCGACTTCGACGACGCATCCAAAACCGAAAACACCCGCGTTTCCTACCCGATCTACCACATCGACAACATTGTGAAGCCGGTGTCGAAAGCGGGTCATGCGACGAAGGTGATTTTCCTGACGGCGGATGCGTTCGGCGTGCTGCCGCCGGTTTCCCGCCTGACCGCCAGCCAGACGCAGTATCACTTCCTCTCCGGTTTTACCGCCAAACTGGCGGGCACCGAGCGGGGCGTGACGGAGCCAACCCCAACGTTCTCCGCCTGCTTCGGCGCGGCCTTCCTGTCGCTGCACCCGACGCAGTACGCAGAAGTGCTGGTAAAACGCATGCAGGCCTCCGGGGCGCAGGCGTACCTGGTTAACACCGGCTGGAACGGTACCGGCAAGCGTATCTCCATCAAAGATACCCGCGCCATTATCGACGCCATTCTGGATGGTTCTCTGGATAACGCTGAAACCTTCACCCTGCCGATGTTTGATCTGGCTATTCCAACGGCGCTGCCGGGCGTGGATACGCATATCCTTGACCCGCGTAACACCTATGGATCCCCGGAACAGTGGCGTGAGAAAGCGGAAACGCTGGCGAAGCTGTTTATTGAGAACTTCGAGAAGTATACCGATACCCCGGCGGGTGAAGCACTGGTGAGTGCGGGACCGAAGCTGTAGGTAAAAGCAAAAAGGCAACGAAAGTTGCCTTTTTTAATGGTTTCTCCCTCTCCCCGTGGGAGAGGGCCGGGGTGAGGGCATCAGGCCGCACCCCGATTACCCCTCTTTCACTTGCCCCCGCGTCACCGGCACCGGCAACCAGGCGCGAATGCTCAACCCACCCCGCTCGCTGGTACCAATCTCCAGCAACCCGTTATGGTTATCAACAATACGCTGCACAATCGCCAGGCCTAAACCGGTTCCGCTGGTGCTGCGCGCGCTGTCGCCGCGCACAAACGGCTGGAACAGATGCTTACGCTGCTCGGGCTTGATACCCGGACCGTCATCTTCCACCTGGAACCAGGCGCGGTTGAGTTCCGATCCGCTGCTGACTTTAATCCAGCCATTACCGTAGCGGGCCGCATTCACCACCATGTTTGCCACCGCGCGCTTGATGGAGAGCGGGTGCATGCGAACCTGAATTTCACCGGCCTGAAGGTCGGTATCAATCTCACGCTCGTAGCCGCTTTCAGCCGCCACCACTTCGCCCAGCACCGCGTTCAGGTCAGCCATCTCCATCGGCATCTCCTGCCCGGTACGCAGGTAGTCAATAAACTGCTCAATGATGGCGTTACACTCTTCGATATCCTTGTTGATGGACTCGGCGAGATAACCGTCCTCTTCGCCCATCATCTCCGTCGCCAGTCGGATACGCGTGAGTGGCGTACGCAGATCATGGCTGACGCCCGCCATCAGCAGCGTACGGTCATCCGCCAGCTGTTTGACGCCAGCCGCCATATGATTAAACGCGCGCGTCACCGAACGCACCTCCGATGCGCCATATTCACGCAGCGGCGGCGGAATGATCCCTTTACCGACCTGGAGCGCAGCGTGTTCCAGGTCGACCAGCGGTCGGTTCTGTATACGGATAAACAGCCACGCGCCGCCTATCGCTAACAGCATGATGGCGAGGGTGTAGCGGAACAGCGGCGAGAAGTCGCCCTGGTGGATTTCGGTCAGCGGAACGCGCACCCAGATATTGGGCGACAGCCAGGTTTTCAGCCAGACGACCGGCGAGCTTTTGTTGACCTCAACACGCACCTCCGTCGGGCCCCCCAGCTGCTGCGCCATCTGCTGGCTGAGGAATTCATAGTGCTGTGCCCAGCGCAGACCTGCGTCTTCCGCCGCTTCATTCGAATAGAGCGAAATGCCCAGTTCACGGTAGATTTCACGGCGAAACGCCGGAGGAACCACTAACTGCGTGCCGTCCTCCAGCTGCAGTTTATCGGTCATCAGCATACGTACTTCGTACGCCAGGACCTTATTAAACTGCTGAAGGCTCGGCAGGATCGCAAAGTTCAGCACCACCAGGTAGGTTGTCACCAGGCTGACAAACAGCAAGGTGACAATCAAAAGCAGGGTACGGGCAAACGAGCTTCGCGGTGAGAAGCGCATTCGCCTCATGCTTTAGCGCCGTCCGGGACGAACACGTAGCCCAGACCCCACACGGTCTGAATATAACGAGGATGCGCCGGATCTTCTTCCACCATGCGGCGCAGACGAGAGATCTGCACGTCGATGGAACGTTCCATTGCCGAGTATTCACGGCCGCGCGCCAGGTTCATCAGCTTGTCACGGGAGAGCGGCTCACGCGGGTGGCTGACCAGCGCTTTCAGTACCGCGAACTCACCGCTGGTGAGCGGCATTGGCTCGTCTTCACGGAACATCTCACGCGTACCGAGGTTCAGCTTGAACTTCCCGAACGCAATCACCGCTTCTTCCTGCGACGGTGCGCCTGGCAGTTCGTTCGCCTGACGGCGCAGCACGGCCCGAATACGCGCCAGCAGTTCACGCGGGTTAAACGGTTTAGGAATGTAGTCGTCAGCGCCAATTTCGAGGCCCACGATACGGTCAACCTCTTCCCCTTTCGCCGTCACCATAATGATTGGCATGGGGTTGCTCTGGCTGCGCAGACGGCGACAGATAGAGAGCCCGTCTTCGCCCGGCAGCATCAGGTCGAGGACCATCAGATGAAAGGATTCACGGGTCAGCAGGCGGTCCATCTGCTCAGCGTTCGCGACGCTACGAACCTGGAAGCCCTGCTCGGTCAGATAACGTTCCAGCAGCGCACGCAGGCGCATGTCGTCATCCACGACCAGAATTTTGTAGTTCTCTTGCATTGTGTGTACTCCCAAAGGTTCGGATAGTCTAATAACAGCGTATTCTAAAAAAGTGCACGGGTTCGACCAGCGAATTCTGGTATAAATTCTAGTCGAAATTGTTACAAAGCATATTTAACAGCAGCTTATCTGCACAATTCATCACATAAATGATTATTAACGCTGTCTGATAGACTACGTGATACGTAATGTGCGCAATGTTTGCAATGAAGTCGAGTCTGAAGGTCACAGTATGAAAACGCCCCTGATCACCCGCGAAGGGTACGAAAAACTCAAAAAAGAGATGGATTACCTGTGGCGCGAAGAGCGTCCGGAAGTGACCAAAAAAGTTACCTGGGCGGCAAGCCTGGGCGACCGCAGCGAAAATGCTGACTACCAGTACAACAAGAAGCGGCTGCGTGAGATCGACCGTCGGGTACGCTATCTGACCAAATGTCTCGAGAATCTTAAAATTGTCGATTATTCACCGCAGCAGGAGGGCAAAGTCTTCTTCGGCGCGTGGGTTGAGATCGAGAATGATGATGGCAATACCCTGCGCTTTCGCATTGTCGGGTACGACGAAATTTTTGGCCGTAAGGATTATATCTCCATCGACTCGCCGATGGCCCGCGCGCTGCTGAAAAAGGAGGTGGGTGATTTAGCCGTTGTCCAGACGCCTGCCGGAGAAGCGAGCTGGTACGTCAATGAGATCACCTACGTAAAATAGTCCGAGAGCGCCCTCCACGGCTGGCATTTTACCGTGTCAGCCCGTATAACTATCCCCTGATTTTTGACCCACAAGATGATAAAGCCATGATGAAAGATTCGCTCTGCCGCATTATTGCGGGTGAACTTCAGGCCAGAGCCGAACAGGTAGAAGCTGCCGTTCGCCTGCTTGATGAAGGGAACACCGTGCCGTTTATTGCACGTTATCGTAAGGAAGTCACCGGCGGTCTGGATGACACGCAGCTGCGTAACCTGGAGACCCGTCTGGGCTACCTCCGTGAACTGGAAGACCGCCGTCAGGCAATCCTCAAATCCATCGGCGAACAGGGCAAACTGACCAGCGATCTGGAAAAGGCCATTAACGGCACCCTGAGCAAAACTGAACTCGAAGACCTCTATCTGCCCTACAAACCGAAGCGCCGTACGCGCGGGCAGATTGCAATTGAAGCAGGTCTGGAGCCGCTGGCCGAGCTGCTGTGGAACGAACCGTCACACGACCCGGAAACCGAAGCGGCCAAATTTATCGACGCTGACAAAGGCGTGGCAGACACCAAAGCGGCCCTTGATGGCGCACGCTACATTCTGATGGAGCGCTTCTCCGAGGATGCCGCCCTGCTCTCCCGTGTGCGTGATTATCTGTGGAAGAACGCCCACATCGTCTCTACCGTGGTGGCAGGCAAAGAAGAGGAAGGCGCGAAATTCCGCGACTACTTCGATCACCACGAACCGATTTCAACCGCGCCTTCTCACCGTGCGCTGGCTATGTTCCGCGGCCGTAATGAAGGCGTGCTGCAGCTCTCTCTCAACGCCGACCCGCAGTTTGATGAGCCGCCAAAAGAGAGCCACTGCGAGCAGATCATCACCGATCACCTCGGCCTGCGCCTGAATAACGCCCCGGCAGACAGCTGGCGTAAAGGCGTGGTGAGCTGGACATGGCGCATTAAGGTGCTGATGCACCTCGAAACCGAACTGATGGGCACCGTGCGCGAGCGTGCGGAAGACGAAGCAATCAACGTCTTTGCCCGTAACCTGCATGATCTGCTGATGGCCGCACCTGCTGGCCTGCGTGCGACCATGGGTCTCGATCCGGGTCTGCGTACCGGCGTAAAAGTGGCGGTGGTTGACGGTACCGGCAAGCTGGTGGCAACCGACACCATTTACCCGCATACCGGTCAGGCGGCGAAGGCCGCTGTAGTGGTGGCCGCGCTGTGCGAGAAATATAACGTTGAGCTGGTGGCTATCGGCAACGGTACGGCCTCCCGCGAAACCGAACGTTTCTACCTCGACGTGCAGAAACAGTTCCCGAAAGTGACGGCGCAGAAAGTGATCGTCAGCGAGGCCGGGGCGTCCGTCTATTCTGCGTCAGAGCTGGCGGCCCAGGAGTTCCCGGACCTGGACGTCTCCCTGCGCGGTGCGGTCTCTATCGCCCGTCGTCTGCAGGATCCGCTGGCGGAACTGGTGAAGATCGACCCGAAATCCATCGGTGTGGGCCAGTATCAGCACGACGTGAGCCAGACGCAGCTGGCGCGTAAGCTGGATGCGGTGGTGGAAGATTGCGTAAACGCCGTGGGCGTGGACCTGAACACCGCCTCCGTTCCTCTGCTGACCCGCGTGGCAGGCTTAACCCGCATGATGGCGCAGAACATCGTTGCCTGGCGTGATGAGAACGGTCAGTTCCAGAACCGCCAGCAGTTGCTGAAGGTAAGCCGTCTGGGGCCGAAAGCGTTTGAGCAGTGTGCGGGCTTCCTGCGCATCAACCACGGCGATAACCCGCTGGATGCGTCAACCGTTCACCCGGAAGCCTACCCGGTGGTTGAGCGCATTCTGGCAGCGACCCAGCAGGCACTCAAAGACCTGATGGGCGACAGCAACGCGCTGCGCAACCTGAAAGCGGTCGATTTCACCGACGAGCAGTTCGGCGTGCCGACCGTAACCGACATCATCAAAGAGCTGGAAAAACCGGGCCGCGATCCGCGTCCTGAGTTCAAAACCGCGACCTTTGCCGACGGCATCGAGACCATGAACGACCTGCTGCCGGGCATGGTGCTGGAAGGCGCCGTCACCAACGTCACTAACTTTGGCGCTTTTGTCGATATCGGCGTGCATCAGGATGGCCTGGTGCATATCTCATCGCTCGCCGATAAGTTCGTTGAAGATCCACATACGGTGGTCAAAGCGGGCGATATCGTGAAGGTGAAAGTGCTGGAAGTGGACCTGCAGCGCAAGCGAATCGCCCTGACCATGCGTCTGGACGAGCAGCCAGGTGAAACCAACGCGCGCCGCGGCAGTAACGGCGGTGGCCGTGAGCAGCAGCGCCCTGCTGCTAAAGGCGCGAAGCCGCGCGGGCGTGATGCGCAGCCAGCGGGTAACAGCGCAATGATGGATGCGCTGGCGGCCGCGATGGGTAAGAAACGCTAAGGTTGTAAATGCCCCTCACCCTAACCCTCTCCCCAAAGGGGAGAGGGAACTTGAACACCCTCTCCCTTGGGGAGAGGGCCGGGGTGAGGGGACAAATTATATCGCAAGAGATGAAACCGATTGCATATCCATATTTAAACCACCATTTATCACCCCGTTAACAAATAATCCCCTTTTCGTTTTCCCGTCATTTCAGCAAATATTGAGCAAGGTCAAACAGGCCGTAAATTAATACGCTTAACAACATTCCGTCACAGTTTTCATATTGCTGATAAAAACTATTCTCATTATCATCCCATAGTAGATAATTTAACCTTCCGTGGAATCAGGCATTATGCAATTCACTCCAGACAGTGCATGGAAAATTACCGGTTTTACCCGCGAAATTAGCCCGGCCTATCGGCAAAAGCTGCTGTCGCTGGGCATGCTCCCCGGCTCGTCATTCCAGGTGGTGCGCGTGGCCCCGTTAGGTGATCCCGTTCATATTGAAACCCGGCGCGTGAATCTGGTACTGCGTAAAAAAGACCTCGCATTAATTGAAGTCGAAGCCTTATCCCAATAACAAGCCAGCGGTTTCAGTGAGTCGAAAACAATGAAAAAATTAACTATTGGCTTAATTGGCAATCCTAATTCCGGCAAGACAACGTTATTTAACCAGCTCACCGGTGCACGCCAGCGTGTGGGTAACTGGGCGGGCGTAACGGTTGAACGTAAAGAAGGCCAGTTCACCACGACAGACAATCAGGTCACCCTGGTGGATCTGCCCGGCACCTACTCCTTAACCACCATTTCGTCACAAACCTCGCTCGATGAGCAGATTGCCTGTCACTATATTCTGAGTGGCGATGCGGACCTGTTAATCAACGTGGTCGATGCATCTAACCTGGAGCGTAACCTCTATCTGACGCTGCAGTTGCTTGAGCTGGGGATCCCCTGCATTGTGGCGCTCAACATGCTCGACATCGCAGAGAAACAAAAGCTGCGTATCGACGTCGACGCCCTCTCCGCGCGTCTGGGCTGCCCGGTCGTTCCGCTGGTTTCTACCCGTGCCCGCGGAATTGACGCACTGAAGTTGGCCATTGACCGCCACGCGGGCAACGCCGACGTTGAGCTGGTGCACTATGCGCAACCGCTTCTGCGCGAAGCCGGTCTGCTGGCGCAGGAGATGGACAACAGCATGCCCGCCAGACAGCGCCTGTGGCTCGGCCTGCAGATGCTGGAAGGCGATATCTACAGCCGCGCCTATGCGGGCCATGCTGCAGACAAACTGGACGTGGCGCTGGCGCGTCTGAGCGATGAGCTCGATGACCCGGCCCTGCACATCGCCGACGCGCGCTATCAGGCCATCGCCGCCATTTGCGACGTGGTCAGCAATGCCCTGACGGCTGAGCCAAGCCGCTTTACGGCCGCCGTGGACAAGATTGTGCTTAACCGCTTCCTCGGTTTGCCAATCTTTTTACTAGTCATGTACCTGATGTTCCTGCTCGCCATTAACATCGGTGGCGCGCTACAGCCTATTTTCGATGCTGGTTCTGTGGCGATATTTGTCCACGGTATTCAGTGGCTGGGCTACACCCTGCACTTCCCGGAATGGCTGACCATTTTCCTCGCCCAGGGGATCGGTGGTGGTATCAACACCGTTCTGCCGCTGGTACCGCAAATCGGCATGATGTACCTGTTCCTCTCGTTCCTTGAGGACTCCGGTTACATGGCGCGTGCGGCTTTCGTGATGGATCGTCTGATGCAGGCCCTGGGTCTGCCGGGTAAATCCTTCGTCCCGCTGATTGTCGGCTTCGGCTGTAACGTGCCGTCGGTAATGGGTGCGCGCACGCTTGATGCCCCCCGCGAACGTCTGATGACCATCATGATGGCGCCATTTATGTCCTGCGGGGCGCGACTGGCTATCTTTGCGGTCTTCGCCGCGGCCTTCTTTGGGCAGGAAGGGGCGCTGGCGGTCTTCTCGCTGTATGTGCTGGGCATCGTGATGGCGATCCTGACCGGGCTCATGCTTAAACACACCATCATGCGCGGGGAAGCGTCGCCGTTTGTGATGGAACTGCCGGTGTATCACGTACCGCATCTGAAAAGCCTGGCGATCCAGACCTGGCAGCGCCTGAAAGGTTTTGTGCTGCGCGCCGGTAAAGTGATTGTTATCGTCAGCATCTTCCTGAGCGCGCTGAACAGTTTCACCCTGAGCGGGCAGGCGGCGGATAACATCAACGACTCCGCCCTCGCCTCCGTGAGCCGCGTCATTACCCCGGTGTTTAAACCGATTGGCGTGCATGAAGACAACTGGCAGGCGACCGTTGGCCTGTTCACCGGCGCGATGGCAAAAGAGGTGGTGGTCGGCACCCTGAACACGCTTTACACCGCTGAGAATATCCAGGAAGAAGAGTTTAACCCGGCAGCGTTCCACCTCGGTGATGAACTGCTCGGCGCGGTGGAAGAGACCTGGCAGAGCCTGAAAGACACCTTCAGCCTGAGCGTACTGGCGAACCCGATTGAAGCCAGCAAAGGCGACGGCGAAATGGCCACCGGTGCCATGGGCGTGATGAGCGAGAAATTTGGCAGCGCGTCAGCGGCCTACAGCTACCTCATCTTTGTCCTGCTCTATATTCCGTGCATCTCGGTGATGGGGGCGATAGCCCGTGAGTCCAGCCGCGGCTGGATGGGGTTCTCCATCCTGTGGGGCTTAAACATCGCCTACTCGCTGGCGACGCTCTTTTACCAGACCGTTAACTTCAGCCAGCATCCGCGCTACAGCCTGGTCTGCATCCTGGCGGTTGTGCTGTTTAACGTGCTCGTTCTCGGTCTGCTACGCCGGGCACGCAGCTGCGTCGATATCAACCTGCTGGCAAACCGTAAAACCGCCGCGACCTGCTGCAACAGCCCGGCGGGCGACTGTCATTAGGTGGAGCCATGGCATCGTTGATTCAGGTTCGTGATTTACTGGCGTTGCAGGGGCGTATGGAGGCAAAACAGCTAAGCCTCAGCCTGCATACGCCGCAGCCGATGATCGATGCCATGCTGGAAAGACTGGAAGCGATGGGGAAAGCCATACGTATTCAGGAAGAGCCGGACGGTTGTCTGTCCGGCAGTTGTAAACATTGCCCGGAAGGGAAAGCCTGTCTTAGGGAGTGGTGGGCACTTCGTGACTGAAGGCGATCAACGCTGAACAAAACTCGGCAGGATGCGAGATAAACGGCGCATGGGCCGCTTTGGCGATTGTCAGCGATTGACTCGCTGGCCACAGTTCATCCAGCAGTGGTACCACTTTACGTGGAACCAGCCCATCCAGATAACCATAAATGCGCAGGTGCGGCACCGCCAGCGCGGTCAGCGGCTCACGCAGGTCGACCGTTTTCAGTAATTCGAGTCCCCCGTTCAGCACCTCCACATCCGGCATCGGCAGCGACAGCACGGTCTGCTTCAGCAGACGGGCATCCTTACGGGCGCTCTCTGTCCCCATCGTCTGCAGGGCCAGGAAGCGTTCTACCGTTCGCTGGTAATCTTCGCTCAACTGCCGCTGGAAGTTGCTCAGTACGTCCGGCTTAATACCCGGCCACTCCTCCTGCGCACTGAAGTTCGGCGACGAGGCCACCGTTACCAGCGCCTGCACGCGTTCAGGGTTCGTTAATGCAATCTCACTTGCCACCAGCCCGCCCAGACTCCAGCCGAGCCAGATGGCCTGTTGCGGTGCGGCGGCCAGAACCTGCTGCGCCATCTCTTCAAGCGACATCGCCCCATAGCCGCGGCTGCGGCCAAAACCGGGTAAATCCACCAGATGCAGCGTGAAATGCGAGGCAAGTTCCTCATTTACGCAATGCCATACTTCCGCATTCAATCCCCATCCGTGCAGCAGCACAAGATGGCGATTTCCCGTCCCTACGGTCTGCCACCACAGCGTCTTCATCAGTTACTGTTCTCTTTTTTTACATGGAGGTTGTCTATGCTAACAGTGCCCGGCTTGTGCTGGCTATGTCGAATGCCACTTGCGCTGAGCGCGTGGGGAGTCTGTTCCGTCTGCACGCGTTCGCTGGCAAGCCGCATCACGACCTGCCCGCAGTGCGGTTTACCGGCGTACAGTCCACAGTTTCCCTGCGGTCGCTGCCTGAAAAAGCCACCACCGTGGAGCGCCCTGGTGGCGGTCGATGATTACGTTCCACCGTTAAGCAGGCTTATCCACGCGCTGAAGTTTTCCGGCCAGATTGCGCTGGCTCGCCCTCTCGCCCGCCTGTTATTGCTAGCGGTGTTGCAGGCACGGCGCACGCGCGCGCTGCCGAAAGTGGATATGGTGCTGAATGTGCCCTTATACCGGCGCCGTTACTGGCGACGCGGCTACAACCAGAGCGACCTGCTCTGTCGCCCGCTCGCCCGGTGGCTCGGCTGTCAGTACCCAGCCGCTGCGCTGACGCGCCGCCATGCCACCGCCATTCAGCATCAGCTGAGCGCCCGGCTGCGCAAAAGGAACCTCAAAAACGCCTTTCGCCTTGAATTCGCCGTCAAAGGGCTCCATATCGCGATTGTGGATGATGTCGTCACCACAGGCAGTACCGTTGCTGAACTTTCCCGACTGCTTTTGCAAAGCGGCGCCGCGTCGGTTCAGGTATGGTGTCTGTGCCGTACCTTGTAGCCCTTCTCCAATGGGCGTATGATTATACCCAGGTAATTTAGTCAACTATTAGGCCAAAGCTATGATCCGTATTTCCGATTCTGCACAAGCGCACTTTGCCAAACTGCTGGCAAATCAGGAAGAAGGGACGCAGATCCGCGTGTTTGTGATCAATCCAGGCACTCCGAATGCAGAATGTGGTGTCTCCTATTGTCCGCCAGACGCGGTGGAAGCAACTGACACTGCCCTTAAATTTGACCAGCTCACGGCATATGTTGATGAGCTGAGCGCGCCGTATCTTGAAGATGCGGAGATCGACTTCGTCACCGACCAGCTGGGCTCGCAGCTGACGCTGAAAGCGCCAAACGCCAAAATGCGTAAAGTATCTGACGATGCCCCGCTGATGGAGCGCGTAGAGTATCTGCTGCAATCCCAGATCAACCCGCAACTGGCCGGCCACGGTGGTCGCGTTTCCCTGATGGAAATCACCGACGAAGGCTACGCAATTCTGCAGTTTGGCGGCGGCTGTAACGGTTGTTCCATGGTCGATGTGACCCTGAAAGAAGGGATCGAGAAGCAACTGCTGAACGAGTTCCCGGAACTGAAAGGCGTGCGTGACCTGACCGAACACCAGCGCGGCGAGCACTCTTACTACTGATTCATTGCCCGTCTGTATTGCCCGGTGGCGCTGCGCTTACCGGGCCTACAAAAATAGTGCGGTCTGATGCCCTCACCCCGCCCTCTCCCACGGGAGAGGGTGAAAACATTAAAAACGGTAACCTTGCGGTTACCGTTTTGCGTTTACCTCCATATGTTGACCTGCGTCTCATAATTTAAATTTTGCCCTCCAGGGTGATTCTCAATCACGTCATGTTACCCGTATCATTCTCATGGGCACTAAACACACTCATAACAGCCGACTAAACTAAATAGTTTCCAAGGTATCAGTATTAGTGCCGTTAACCACTCTGTTCCCAGTTGGGACAACCGGAACGTGTCGTTGAAACAATGACGTTACCCATAACAATTCAAAGGCCAGGTAAATCATGCCATTAGTCATCGTTGCTATCGGTGTTGTGTTATTACTGCTCTTGATGATCCGTTTCAAAATGAACGGGTTTATCGCTCTGGTTCTGGTGGCACTTGCAGTCGGTCTGATGCAAGGGATGCCGCTGGTCAAAGTTATTAGCTCCATTAAAGCGGGTGTCGGCGGTACGCTCGGCAGCCTGGCGTTGATCATGGGCTTTGGCGCCATGCTCGGCAAAATGCTGGCGGACTGCGGTGGTGCACAGCGTATTGCCACCACGCTTATCGACAAATTTGGTAAGAAGAACATCCAGTGGGCAGTTGTGTTAACCGGTTTTACCGTCGGTTTCGCACTGTTCTATGAAGTGGGCTTCGTGCTGATGCTGCCGCTGGTCTTCACCATTGCGGCGGCGGCGAGCATTCCGCTGCTGTATGTCGGTGTGCCAATGGCAGCAGCGCTGTCCGTGACGCACGGCTTCCTGCCACCGCACCCGGGCCCAACCGCTATCGCCACCATTTTCCACGCCGATATGGGTAAAACCCTGCTGTTCGGTACGATTCTGGCCATCCCAACCGTGATTCTGGCAGGCCCTGTTTATGCCCGCTTCCTGAAAGGCATTGATAAGCCGATTCCGGAAGGTCTGTACAGCGCGAAAACCTTCACCGAAGAAGAAATGCCTGGCTTTGGCGTCAGCGTCTGGACCTCTCTGGTCCCGGTGATCCTGATGGCGATGCGCGCCGTGGCTGAGATGGTTCTGCCGAAAGGTCACGCGTTCCTGTCCGTTGCTGAGTTCCTCGGCGACCCGGTGATGGCCACGCTGATTGCGGTGTTGATCGCGATGTTCACCTTCGGCCTGAACCGCGGTCGTTCCATGGATCAGATCAACGACACGCTGACCTCTTCCATCAAAATCATTGCCATGATGCTGTTGATCATCGGCGGTGGCGGTGCGTTCAAGCAGGTTCTGGTCGATAGCGGTGTGGATAAATACATCGCGGCCATGATGCATGAAACCAACGTGTCGCCGCTTCTGATGGCCTGGTCTATCGCCGCAGTTCTGCGTATCGCGCTGGGTTCTGCAACCGTTGCGGCAATCACCGCGGGCGGTATCGTTGCGCCGCTGATTGCCACCACGGGCGTCAGCCCTGAGCTGATGGTTATTGCCGTCGGTTCCGGTAGCGTGATTTTCTCACACGTGAACGATCCGGGCTTCTGGCTGTTCAAGGAGTACTTCAACCTGACTATCGGTGAAACCATCAAGTCCTGGTCCGCGCTGGAAACCATTATTTCGGTGTGCGGTCTGGTCGGGGTGCTGCTGTTGAATATGGTGGTCTGATGCCATAAGTCGGGTGGCGGCTTCGCCTTACCCGACCTACTCGCTCCATGTAGGCCCGGTAAGCGTAGCGCCACAGGGCAATAAAAAACCCGCCACTGGCGGGTTTTTTTATCACTTCTTCGCGACTGCTTTTCGCCGCTTATCCAAATCCTTAATCAGCCTGTTCACCCCGTCATCAGCAAACATCGTCTCAAGCGTGGTGGATAACTTGCGGCGCCAGTTCTTGTACTGATAGCTGGTGCCCGGGATGTTCACCGGCTCCGCCATATCAATCCAGTCTTCCGGCTGCAGGCCCAGCAGGGCGCTGTTGCTGTCGGCAATGTAGCGCTGCAATCCGCGGTTGAGCGTCGGCGTCATCGACATCAGCGACGCTTTATGCCCGGCGCGTTTCGGCAGACAGCCGTGCTTATGCAGTGCATCCAGCAGACCCTGCTTCGCCAGCTCGCGATCCTGATACAGGCCGCGAAGGACATCTTCATCCGGATAGAGACCCAGGGTTTTACCGAGCGTCAGATCGCCGCTTTCCCAATAGCCACGAAGCGTAGGAAGGTCATGCGTCGTCGCGACTGCCATTGACTGTTCAGGGTACGCTTGCGGCGCGCGGAAGGTTTTCTCATGGTCGTTTTCAAAATAGAGCACTTTATAGGAGTAAACGCCGCTGTCGCGAAGCTTACTGACGATTTCTACCGGCACGGTACCGAGATCTTCGCCGATCACCATACACTGATGGCGCTTGCTTTCCAGCGCCAGGATCGACAGCAGATCGTCAACCGGATACTGAACATACGCCCCGTGATCGGCCGTCTCACCGTAGGGGATCCACCACAGGCGCAGCACGGACATCACGTGGTCGATACGCAGCGCGCCGCAGTTCTGCATGTTGGCGCGCAGCAGGTCGATAAACGGCTCGTAGGCACGCGCCGCCATCACGTGCGGATCCATCGGCGGCAGGCCCCAGTTCTGGCCGAGCGGGCCCAGAATATCCGGTGGTGCGCCTACGGAGGCCTTCAGGCAGTACAGCTCACGGTCACACCAGGTTTCCGCCCCGCCTTCTGCCACGCCAACGGCCAGGTCGCGATACAGACCGATCGGCATCTTATAGCCCTGGCTCACCTGCCAGCAGTCGGCAAACTGGCTGTACGCCAGCCACTGCAGCCACAGGTAGAAGTCCACTTCATCGGCGTATTTTTTACAGAACGCTTTGACTTCAGGCGTGTCGACGGATTGATACGCCTCCGGCCAGACCGGCCAGCCCCAGCGCATTTCGTCCTCTTTCACCTGATACGCATGCAGCGCATCGAACGCCGCCTGCCAGTAGAGGCTCTCGCCCTCCTGCGCCACAAACTGACGGAAGGCGGCCATCTCCTCGTCATCACGCTGAGAAAAGCCTTTCCACGCCAGACGCAGGGCAGCCATCTTCAGCGCCGTCACGGTGGAATAGTCCACCCAGTCTGCTTCGCGCGCCTGCTTCAGCGCCTGCTGAGTGGTGCTAAGTGCCCACCACGCCTGCGCTTCCGGGCTGTTTTTGAAATCGTCTAACGCATTCACGTCGATGTAAATCACGTTCAGCCAGCGACGGGACGACGGGCTGTACGGGCTGGCACTCTCCGGGTTAGCCGGATAGAGGGCGTGGATCGGGTTGAGGCCGATAAACGCGCCGCCGCGCTCCCCCACCGATGCCAGCATCTTTTTCAGGTCACCAAAATCGCCGATGCCCCAGTTGCTGTCAGAGCGCAGGGTGTAGAGTTGCACGCAGGCCCCCCACAGCTTTTTGCCTTCGAGCAACGCCTGCGGCTCATAACAACGTTTTGGCGCCACGATCAACCGGCAGTGAAAGCGCAGCTCGTCCTGGGTGAGCGTTAGGGTGTGGTAACCCTCCGGTAGCTTCGCCGGAAGGGTGAGTGCTTTGCCGCCGGTGGCGTGGCCTTTGTGCTGATGTCCCTCTTCGGTGGTCAGCAGCCAGGTAAACTCGCCGCGTCCTTCCACCGCCAGCGACATCTTTTTGCCCGCGGTGAAGACTTTAACGTTCGGTACCGGCGTGGCCGACGCTTTCGCGTCGGTTTTGTGCATGGCATCCAGCAAACGTCTTTTGGTGTCGGCGCCAATAGACTGTGGTTTGCCGTGAGCATTAATGTAACTGAGGCTGATCCCCGCCGCCTGCGCGGCACTGTCCAGACGTTTACTCTCCATCGCGCTTCCTTAGCGTTTTGCCTGCCAGATACGAGTCTGATAATCACGGATTGAACGGTCAGAGCTGAACATTCCGCAGCGGGCGGTGTTCAGAATGCACGCCCGGGTCCACGCTTCCTGGTCACGGTACAACACGTCGACCTGTTTTTGCGCTTCCAGGTAGGCCGTGAAGTCTGCCATCACCAGATACGGGTCGCCGCCGTGTTTGCCCATGCTGTGCAGCATCTGGTCAAACGCATGCTTATCGCCATCGCTGTATTTACCGCTTTCCAGCTCTTTCAGCACCGCATCCAGCACTTTGTCCTTCTTACGCCATTTCACCGGATCGTAGCCTTTGGCCTTGAGGGCTTTCACTTCTTCAACCGTATGACCAAAGATAAAGATGTTCTCTTCTCCAACCTTCTCGGCAATCTCTACGTTCGCACCGTCGAGCGTACCAACAGTCAGTGCACCGTTCAGCGCCAGCTTCATGTTGCCGGTACCGGACGCTTCTTTACCCGCGGTCGAGATCTGCTCGGAGATATCCGCCGCCGGGATTAGCATCTCTGCGGCAGAGACGCAGTAGTCCGGCAGGAACACCACTTTCAGCTTGTCGCCCACTTTCGGATCGTTGTTGATAGCCGCCGCCACTTTATTGATGGCGAGGATAATGTTTTTCGCCAGGTAGTAGCCTGGTGCCGCCTTCGCGCCGAACAGGAACACGCGCGGCACGCGGTCAGCGTGCGGGTTCTCGCGGATCTCTTTGTACAGCGCGAGGATATGCAGCAGGTTCAGGTGCTGACGTTTATATTCGTGCAGACGCTTAATCTGGATGTCGAAAATGGCGTTCGGGTTAATCTCGATCCCGGTACGCGCTTTCACAAACGCCGCCAGACGCACTTTGTTATCCCGCTTGATGGCGCGGTATTGTTCGCGGAACTTCGCGTCGTCCGCGTATTTTTCCAGGTTGATCAGCTGGTCCAGATCGTTGGCCCACTCTTTCTTCAGCGTTTTGTCCAGCAGACCGGCCAGCAGCGGGTTGCACTGTTTGATCCAGCGACGCGGCGTGATGCCGTTGGTCACGTTATGGAATTTGGTCGGCCACAGCTGGTGATATTCCGGGAACAGGTCTTTCACCACCAGATCCGAGTGCAGCGCCGCCACACCGTTCACCGCAAAGCCGCTCACCACGCACATATTTGCCATGCGCACCTGTTTGTCATGCACCACGGCCAGCTTCGCCCAGACCGCTTTGTTGCCCGGCCAGGTTTTATCCACCAGCGTTTTAAACTGGTCATTGATCTTGTTGATGATCTGCATATGGCGCGGCAGCAGCGTTTTCACCAGCTTCTCGTCCCAGCACTCCAGCGCTTCTGGCATCAGGGTGTGGTTGGTGTAAGCAAAGGTGCGGCTGGTGATCGCCCAGGCATCATCCCAGCTCAGCTGGTGCTCGTCGATCAGCACACGCAGCAGTTCAGGAATAGCGATGGTCGGGTGCGTGTCGTTAAGTTGAATCACTTCAAAGTCAGGCAGCTGTGCCAGCTTGCGGCCCGCCAGGTGGTGACGACGCAGAATATCCGCCACGGAGCAGGCGCACTGGAAGTACTGCTGCATCAGACGCAGTTTCTTGCCCGCCAGATGGTTGTCGTTCGGGTAGAGCACTTTGGTCAGCTTCTCGGCGTCGATGCCCTGCTGTTCAGCACGCAGGAAATCGCCGTCATTGAATTTGGTCAGGTTAAACGGATGCGCATGCTTCGCCTGCCACAGACGCAGCGGTTGCGCCACGCCGTTACGGTAACCCAGCACCGGCAGGTCCCAGGCTTCGCCGATAAACGTAAATGCCGGTTCCCAGAGACCCTGTTTTGATACTTTGCCGCCAATGTTCACCTGCACATCCAGCTGCGCGTTGTGGCGGAACCACGGGTAGGTGTTACGGTGCCAGTCGTCCGGCGCTTCCATCTGATGCCCGTCTGCAAATGACTGACGGAACAGACCGTATTGATAGTTCAGGCCGTAACCAATGGCCGACTGCCCAACCGTTGCCATCGAATCGAGGAAACAGGCCGCCAGACGTCCCAGACCACCGTTGCCCAGCGCCGGGTCAATCTCTTCTTCCAGCAGGTCGGTCAGGTTAATGTCGTGTTCTTTCAGCACATCCCCAACCTCCTGATACCAGCCGAGGTTCAGCAGGTTGTTGCCGGTCAGACGACCGATCAGGAATTCCATCGAGATATAGTTGACGTGGCGCTGACCTTTTACCGGTTTTGCCAGAGGTTGAGCATCCAGCTGCTCTGCGAGCGCACCGCTCACCGCCTGCCACCACTGGTGAGGCGTCATCTCGTTTGCAGCATGAAGGCCAAAACGCTGCCACTGACGCGTCAGGGCAGCCTGGAATTGAGCTTTGTTGAAGGTAGGCTGTGACATAGGGGATCGGCATCCTTTAGAAAGAAAACACAAGTTGGCGCTAGTGTGCCTGGCTCATTTCTCCTCTTCCTCCTCCCGCAGGGGATTAGGCAGGGAGGAGTAGCGGGGATGAGCATAAAAGTGTGATCGAGGCCACTCTGAGAGCATAGTCGGAGTGTGTCAGGAAGATAAAAAGATAACCGGGAAGCGTGTCAGGAAAATGAAATGCAGTTTCGGGTGAAATTAAAACGCGCTGAAATGATTACTTACGTAGAATAATATTTCTGCAACCGGGTCAGAACGAAGAAGATTATTAATTTCACTAAACTTTACCCCGCGTTTATTAAATTTGACGTCACTATACCTTTCTGAAACCAGTTTCAGCGCAGCCGCAGCACAGCCATACAAGCCAGCATTGACGCGGCATCACAGCCCTTTCCAGAAAGTTCCATCATCTGTCTGAATGTTTTGTGACAGAGTGCAAATTCAGAGCCACCAAAACCAGACATAACTTGCAATAGTTCTCTTTCTGGCCGACCTTATATCTATTAATTACGAAGCGCAAAAAAAATAAATTCTCTCGTTCCCCACAGTGAAGTGAAACCTATGTTGATTCCGTCTAAATTAAGTCGCCCGGTTCGTCTTGACCATACAGTGGTCCGCGAGCGTCTGTTGGCTAAACTTTCCGGCGCGCATAATTTCCGACTGGCGCTGGTTACGAGCCCTGCAGGTTATGGAAAAACAACGCTCATTTCGCAATGGGCCGCAGGTAAAAGCGATCTTGGCTGGTACTCCCTTGATGAGGGCGATAACCAGCAAGAACGTTTTGCCAGCTATCTGATTGCCGCCATTCAGCAGGCCACCAACGGGCACTGCGTGGCCAGCGAAGTGATGGTGCAAAAGCGCCAGTACGCCAGCCTGTCCTCCCTTTTCTCTCAGCTGTTTATTGAACTGGCCGAGTGGCATCGCCCGCTTTACGTGGTCATTGATGATTATCATCTGATCACTAACCCGGTGATCCATGAGTCCATGCGCTTCTTCCTGCGCCATCAGCCGGAAAACCTGACCCTGGTGGTGCTGTCGCGTAACCTGCCGCAGCTGGGCATTGCCAACCTGCGCGTGCGCGATCAACTGTTGGAAGTGGGTAGCCAACAGCTGGCCTTTACCCATCAGGAAGCCAAACAGTTCTTTGACTGCCGCCTGAACTCACCGATTGAGGCCGCTGAAAGCAGCCGCCTGTGCGACGATGTCGCCGGTTGGGCGACAGCGCTGCAGCTGATTGCCCTCTCCGCCCGGCAAAATAACAGCCCGACGCATCAGTCCGCGCGTCGCCTGGCGGGGATCAACGCCAGCCATCTTTCCGATTACCTGGTGGATGAGGTGCTGAACAGCGTCGATCCTTCGACCCGTCATTTCCTGCTGAAGAGCTCCCTGCTGCGTTCCATGAACGATGCGTTGATTGTGCGCGTGACCGGCTGCGAAAACGGTCAGCTGCAGCTTGAAGAGATTGAACGCCAGGGGCTGTTCCTGACGCGGATGGACGATCCCGGCGAATGGTTCAGCTATCACCCGCTGTTTGGCAGTTTCCTGCGCCAGCGTTGCCAGTGGGAGCTGGCGACTGAATTGCCGGACATCCACCGGGCTGCCGCTGAGAGCTGGATGGCGCAAGGCTTCCCGAGCGAGGCTATCCATCATGCGCTCGCCGCCGGTGATGCCGGCATGCTGCGCGATATCCTCCTCAACCACGCGTGGGGGTTGTTTAACCACAGCGAACTGACGCTGCTGGAAGAGTCGCTGAAAGCGTTGCCGTGGGAGAGCCTGCTGGAGAACCCGCGTCTGGTGCTGCTGCAGGCCTGGCTGATGCAGAGCCAGCACCGCTACAGCGAAGTGAATACCCTGCTGGCGCGTGCCGAGCAGGAGATGGAAAGCGATATGGATACCACCCTGCACGGCGAATTTAACGCCTTGCGGGCCCAGGTAGCAATCAACGATGGCGATCCGGAAGAAGCAGAGCGGCTGGCAATGGTCGCGCTGGATGAGCTGCCGCTGGCCAATTTCTACAGCCGCATTGTGGCGACGTCGGTACACGGCGAGGTACTGCACTGCAAGGGTGAGCTGACGCGCTCCCTGTCGCTGATGCAACAAACCGAACAGATGGCCCGCCGTCATGATGTCTGGCATTACGCGCTGTGGAGCCTGATCCAGCAAAGCGAAATTTTATTTGCTCAGGGGTTCCTGCAGGCGGCCTGGGAGAATCAGGAAAAGGCGTTCCAGCTTATTCGCGAACAGCATCTTGAACAGCTGCCAATGCACGAGTTCCTGTTGCGTATTCGCGCCCAGCTTCTGTGGGCGTGGTCGCGCCTGGATGAAGCAGAGAGCTGTGCCCGCCAGGGCGTAGAGGTGCTTTCCGGCTTCCAGCCGCAGCAGCAACTGCAGTGCCTGGCCCTGCTGGTGCAATGCTCGCTGGCGCGCGGGGATCTGGATAATGCCCGCAACCACCTGAACCGTCTGGAGAACCTGCTCGGCAATGGTCAGTATCACAGCGACTGGGTTTCGAACGCCGATAAGGTGCGGGTGATTTACTGGCAGATGACGGGTGATAAGAAATCCGCCGCCAACTGGCTGCGCCAGACGCCAAAACCTGAATTTGCAAATAACCACTTCCTGCAAAGTCAGTGGCGAAACATTGCCCGCGCGCAGATCCTGCTCGGTGAGTTTGAGCCGGCTGAGATTGTGCTGGAAGAGCTGAACGAGAACGCCCGCAGCCTGCGTCTGATGAGCGATCTCAACCGTAACCTGCTGCTGCTTAACCAGCTCTACTGGCAGGCCGGGCGTAAAAATGATGCCCAGCGCGTGCTGCTGGAGGCGTTGCAGCTGGCGAACCGTACCGGGTTTATCAGTCACTTTGTGATTGAGGGTGAAGTGATGGCTCAACAGCTGCGTCAGCTTATTCAGCTCAACACGCTGCCGGAGCTGGATCAGCACCGTGCCCAGCGTATCCTGCGCGAGATTAACCAGCACCATCGCCACAAGTTCGCCCACTTCGACGAGAACTTCGTTGAACGCCTGCTGAACCATCCGGAAGTGCCTGAACTTATTCGCACCAGCCCGCTGACGCAGCGCGAATGGCAGGTGCTGGGGCTTATCTATTCAGGCTACAGCAATGAGCAGATTGCCGGTGAGCTGGCGGTGGCGGCAACCACCATCAAAACGCATATCCGCAATCTGTATCAGAAGCTGGGCGTGGCGCACCGTCAGGATGCGGTGCAGCATGCGCAGCAGCTGTTGAAGATGATGGGGTACGGGGTGTAGGTTTGTGCGGGCTGATGCCCTCACCCCGGCCCTCTCCCACGGGGAGAGGGAGAACAATTTGTAGGTCGGGTAAGCGCAGCGCCACCCGACACAACCGTTAGCACAGTTCCAGCTGCAAATTATTATCTTTAATCACCTGCATCACGCCCGCCGGTGGCATCACATCGGTATAAACCGCATTTACCATGCTGATGCTGCCCATGTTGACCATCGCGTTACGGCCAAATTTGGAGTGGTCCACCACCAGCATCACGTGACGTGAGTTTTCAATGATCGCGCGCTTGGTGCGCACCTCGTGATAATCAAATTCCAGCAGTGAGCCGTCGCTGTCGATGCCGCTGATCCCCAGAATGCCGAAGTCGAGACGGAACTGAGAGATAAAATCGAGCGTCGCTTCACCAATGATGCCGCCGTCGCGGCTGCGCAGTTCGCCCCCGGCGAGGATGATGCGGAAATCATCTTTCTGCATCAGGGTATTGGCCACGTTCAGGTTGTTGGTCACGATGCGCAGGTTTTCGTGATCCAGCAGCGCATGGGCGACCGCTTCAGGCGTGGTGCCGATATCAATAAACAGCGTCGCCCCGTTGGGGATTTGGCTCGCCACTTTACGGGCAATGCGCTCTTTCTCTGCCGTCTGCGTGGCTTTGCGGTCATGCCACGAGGTGTTAACCGAACTGGACGGCAGCGCCGCCCCGCCGTGATGGCGCAAAATACGGTTTTGATCGGCAAGATCGTTCAGGTCGCGGCGGATGGTTTGTGGGCTGACGGCAAACTGTTCCACCAGCTCTTCGGTGCTGACGTATCCCTGTTTTTTTACCAGTTCGATAATGGCGTCATGACGTTGTGTTTGTTTCATGAAATATCCCTGGGAATTATGTTCGTTTTCGCGCATGGAGCGTGTCGGCAAACGCCATTGCCAGCCCGACGGCCAGCCCGGTGACGTGCGCACCATTGGCGATAGACATACCAAACAGATCAAACCATCCGGCAATTAGCCATATTAACGCAAAGGTTATCAATCCGCGCTGCAGATAGATGCCACTTTCGGGGTCGCGCTCCCCCCTGAGCCAGACATAGCCCATCAGGGCATACACCACGCCGGATAAACCACCGAACCACGGGCCGCTGAATTTATGCTGCACATAGCCGCTCAGCAGGGCGCTGATAAGGGTGATAACAATCAGCTTGCCGCTGCCCAGACGCTTCTCCACCGCGCCACCGAGATACCACCACCACAGCAGGTTAAAGAGAATATGCATCACCGAGAAGTGCATCAGCGCGTGGGTGAAATAGCGCCAGACGTCAAAATCGAGAGACGGGTCGTACGGCCACGCAAGCGCGATCATCACGCTCTGGTCACCCACCACGTTCATAATGATGAAGACGATAATGCAGGCCGCCATCAGCAGCAGCGTAAACGGACCTGCGCGCTCGCGAATGGTGGCAAGGAAGGGGAAGCGCCGATAGTGCAGTCCGCTCCCCGTCTGCCCCGACTGCCAGCTCGCGGCCAGATAGCGAGGGTCCCCGGGATTCTCAAGAAAGCGGGCCAGTTCCGCATTCACGCGATCGGCCTGGCTTTCATCCGCCAGCCAGACATCGGTTTTCGTGTGCTGCTGAACGGTCAGGATGATGCCCTGGGTTGCCATATAGTCGACAAACGCCTGGGCGACGCGCGGATTGGTAAAAGAGGTGATCATCAACATGGGCGGCGGTCGCTTATTTCCACACAAAAGGGGACAGTATAGCGGGATCAGCGCTCAAAAGCGTATTCCACTTCTGCCGGGAAATGACGATGCCATGCATCGAAACCGCCATCGACGCTGTAGACCGCATCATAGCCCTGCTGAATAAGGTATTGCGCCGCACCTTTGCTGCTGTTGCCGTGATAGCACATCACCATCACCGGCGTATCGAAGTCGTTATCGCGCATAAACGCGCCCAGCGTATCGTTGGTGAGGTGGAACGCACCCGGGGTGTGGCCCATCGCAAAACTCTGCGGATCGCGGATATCCACCAGCACCGCCGTTCCCTGGTGCATCTTCTGGTGGGCTTCTTCTACGTTAATACATTCAAACTGATCCATGGTGTTCTCTTTCGATTATTCAGATTTTATGCGGCTTGCTGACCCTCACCCCAGCCCTCTCCCTGAAAGGGAGAGGGAGCAAACCATTCCCTCGCCCCTCCGGGGAGAGGGTTAGGGTGAGGGGTGACGGAGAAAAGTTAGTCGCACTATTTTACCCCGTAGTGTACGTCCTGGCGGCGGGTAAACGCCATTATGTTATCCATATCACTCTAAATTGTTTTTTTGATGTTACCAAAAGCGCGTTCCTTTGCTATTATGAGCGATATCGAACATTTCTGAGCTTTAACGAAAGTGCGTGAGGGTGTTATGGAAACCAAAGATCTGATTGTGATAGGCGGTGGCATCAACGGTGCCGGTATTGCGGCAGACGCCGCAGGACGCGGATTATCCGTACTGATGCTGGAAGCTAACGACCTCGCCTGCGCGACGTCGTCCGCCAGCTCCAAACTGATTCACGGTGGCCTGCGCTACCTGGAACACTATGAATTCCGTCTGGTCAGTGAAGCGCTGGCCGAACGTGAAGTGCTGCTGAAGATGGCACCGCACCTGGCCATCCCGATGCGCTTCCGCCTGCCCCATCGCCCGCATCTGCGTCCGGCGTGGATGATTCGAATCGGTCTGTTTATGTACGATCATCTGGGTAAACGCACCAGCCTGCCGGGTTCAAACGGTTTGCGTTTTGGCTCAGAATCGGTCCTTAAGCCTGAAATCGTGCGCGGTTTCGAATATTCCGACTGCTGGGTGGACGATGCGCGTCTGGTGCTGGCTAACGCACAGATGGTTGAGAAGAAAGGCGGCGAAGTGAAAACCCGCACCCGCGCCACCGCTGCGCGCCGTGAAAACGGCCTGTGGCTCGTCGAAGCGGAAGACGTAGATACCGGCGAGAAGTTCAGCTGGAAAGCGCGCGGTCTGGTGAACGCCACCGGCCCATGGGTGAAACAGTTCTTCGACGAGGGGATGCATCTGCCATCTCCGTACGGTATCCGCCTGATCAAAGGCAGCCACATTGTGGTACCACGCGTGCACACCCAGAAGCAGGCCTACATTCTGCAGAACGAAGACAAGCGCATTGTGTTTGTGATCCCGTGGATGGACGAATTCTCCATCATCGGCACCACCGACGTGGAGTACAAAGGCGATCCGAAAAACGTCGAGATCGACGAGAGCGAAGTGAACTACCTGCTGAAGGTGTATAACGCGCACTTCAAGAAACAGCTGTCCCGTGATGACGTGGTCTGGACTTACTCCGGCGTGCGTCCGCTGTGCGATGACGAATCTGACTCACCGCAGGCGATTACCCGTGACTATACGCTCGATATTCACGACGTGGACGGTCAGGCACCGCTGCTCTCCGTGTTTGGCGGCAAGCTCACCACCTACCGTAAGCTGGCCGAGCACGCGCTGGAAAAACTGGCGCCGTACTACAAAGGCATTGGCCCGGCATGGACCAAAGGCGCGGTACTGCCTGGCGGTGATATCGGCGACAACCGCGATGATTACGCCGCGAAGCTGCGTCGTCGCTATCCGTTCATCACGGAAGGCATGGCACGTCACTATGCCCGTACCTACGGCAGCAACACGGAATTGATCCTGGGCGACGCGAAAGAGATTGCCGACCTGGGCGAACATTTTGGCCACGAGCTGTACGAAGCCGAACTGCGCTATCTGGTGGAACATGAGTGGGTTCGCCGTCTGGATGATGCCATCTGGCGTCGTACCAAAGAGGGTATGTGGCTGAATGCCGAACAGCAGTCGCGTGTGGCGCAGTGGTTGCTGCAGCATGCGGGGAAGCGTGAGCTGTCGTTGGCGTCGTGATGTAAAAAAGCCGGGTGGCGGCTCCGCTTTACCCGGCCTACTCGATCCCGTAGGGATCGGTAAGCGCAGCGCCACCGGGCTTTGTTTTTACAACCGCACCGGATCAATATGCCAGATATTCTCGGCATACTCCTTAATGGTCCTGTCGGACGAGAAATACCCCATATTGGCGATGTTATGCATCGCGACGCAGGTCCACTTCTCCTGCTGACGATAAAGCTCGTCCACCCTGTCCTGACAATCCACGTAGCTGCGGTAATCCGCCAGCACCTGATAGTGGTCGCCAAAGTTAATCAGCGAATCCACCAGGTCCCGATAGCGCCCTGGCTCGTCTGGGCTAAACACCCCGGTGGCGATTTGCGTCAGCACCTGACGTAACTCCTCATCCTCTTCGTAATACTCACGCGGCGAGTAGCCTTTCTTGCGCAGCGCCTCCACCTCTTCCGTGGTATTCCCGAAGATAAAGATATTTTCCGCCCCCACGTGCTCCAGCATTTCGACATTGGCCCCGTCCAGCGTGCCGATGGTCAGCGCGCCGTTAAGGGCAAACTTCATGTTACTGGTGCCGGACGCTTCCGTCCCGGCGGTGGAGATCTGCTCAGAGAGATCGGCCGCCGGAATGATCAGCTGCGCCAGGCTGACGCTGTAGTTAGGAAAAAAGACCACCTTCAGCTTGTCGCCGATATCCGGATCGTTGTTGACCACCTTCGCCACATCATTGATGAGGTGAATGATGTGCTTCGCCATGTAGTAAGCGGACGCCGCCTTACCGGCAAAGATCTTCACACGCGGCACCCACTCCGCCGTCGGATCGGCCTTGATGCGGTTATAGTGGGTGATCACATGCAGCACGTTCATCAGCTGGCGCTTGTACTCATGAATACGCTTGATCTGTACGTCGAACAGCGCTTTCGGGTTCGCCACCACGTTCAGATGTAACGCCAGCCAGACTGACAGACGTTTCTTGTTCAGCAGCTTGGCTTCTCGTACGGCTTTGTTCACCGCCGGAAAATCAATGTGCTGTTCAAGCTCGCTCAGCTGGCTGAGATCGGTTCGCCAGGTGCGGCCAATGTGCTCATCCAGCACCTCAGAAAGCGGCTGGTTTGCCAGCGCCAGCCAGCGACGCGGCGTGACGCCATTGGTCACGTTGCAGAAACGCGTCGGGAAGATCTTCGCAAAGTCCGCAAACAGCGACTGGACCATCAGGTTCGAGTGCAGCTCTGAAACCCCGTTCACCTTGTGGCTGATCACCACCGCCAGCCAGGCCATGCGTACGCGACGACCGTTCGATTCATCAATGATAGAAGCGCGGCTCAGCAGGCCGGTATCGTTCGGATACTGCTCCTGCAGCGTCTTGAGGAAGTAGTCATTAATTTCAAAGATGATCTGCAGGTGGCGCGGCAAAATTTTGCCGAGCATATCCACCGGCCAGGTTTCCAGCGCTTCGCTCATCAACGTGTGGTTAGTGTAAGAGAAGACCTGACAGGTCACCTCAAACGCATCGTCCCAGCTGAACTTATGCTCGTCGATAAGCAGACGCATCAGCTCCGGGATCGACAGCACCGGATGGGTATCGTTGAGGTGAATGGCGGTTTTTTCCGCCAGATTGGCGTAGGTCTTGTGCAGCTGATAGTGACGGCTGAGGATATCCTGAATCGTCGCGGAGACGAGGAAATACTCCTGACGCAGGCGCAGCTCGCGCCCGGAATAGGTCGAGTCGTCCGGGTAGAGCACGCGGGAGACGTTCTCGGAGTGGTTTTTATCTTCCACCGCCGCGAAGTAGTCGCCCTGGTTAAATTTACCCAGGTTAATCTCGCTACTGGCCTGCGCGTTCCACAGACGCAGCGTATTGGTCGCATCGGTGTCGTAGCCCGGGACAATCTGGTCATAGGCGACGGCAAGGATCTCTTCGGTTTCCACCCAGCGGGACTTTTTCCCTTCCTGCTGAATACGTCCGCCAAACCGCACCTTATAGCGTGTATTGTGTCGTTTAAACTCCCACGGGTTGCCGTATTCCAGCCAGTAGTCCGGGGACTCTTTCTGACGTCCGTCCACGATGTTCTGCTTGAACATCCCGTAGTCGTAGCGAATGCCGTAGCCACGCCCCGGCAGGGCCAGCGTCGCCAGCGAATCGAGGAAGCAGGCGGCAAGTCGCCCCAGGCCACCGTTACCGAGCCCCGGGTCGTTCTCTTCGTCAATCAGCTCTTCTAAGTCCAGCCCCATCTCTTCCAGCGCGGTTTTAACGTCATCGTAAATACCGAGCGATAACAGCGCGTTAGAGAGGGTGCGGCCAATCAAAAATTCCATCGACAGGTAGTAAACCTGACGTGTTTCCTGCGACAGCTGGGCGCGGTTGGAGCGCAGCCAGCGTTCAACCATGCGGTCACGCACCGCAAACAGGGTGGCGTTGAGCCACTCGTGTTTGTTGGCGATGACCGGATCTTTCCCGATGGTAAACATCAGCTTATAGGCGATAGAGTGCTTCAACGCCTCAACGCTGAGCGTGGGGGAAGAGTAGCTAAAAGGAGCGTTCATATCAGTAACTTCGCCTCGTTACATCAAGCGTTGATAGAGATCGCGGTATGACTGCGCCGCAACGTGCCAGCTAAAGTCCATGGACATCGCCTGACGTTGAACGTAACGCCACAGCGACGGACGGGACCACAAGACGAAAGCACGCCGAATCGCCCGAAGCAGCGACCAGGCATTACTGTCCTCAAAGACAAACCCGCTGGCGATACCGTCCGCCAGGTTTTCCAGTGAGCTGTCAGATACCGTATCCGCCAGCCCGCCCGTGCGTCGCACCAGCGGCAGGGTGCCGTACTTCAGGCCGTAGAGCTGCGTCAGGCCGCAAGGTTCGAAACGGCTCGGCACCAGAATGACGTCCGCGCCGCCCATGATCCGGTGCGAGAACGCTTCGTGATAGCCAATCTGCACGCCCACCTGCCCCGGGTGTTCCGCCGCTGCCGCCAGGAATCCTTCCTGCAATACCGGGTCGCCCGCGCCGAGCAGCGCCAGCTGTCCGCCCTGCTCCAGCAGACCCGGCAGGGCCTCCAGCACCAGGTCCAGCCCTTTCTGGCTGGTCAGACGGCTCACCACCGCAAACAGCGGCACTTTGTCGTTGACCTTCAGCCCCATCGCAATTTGTAACTGGCGTTTGTTTTCCGCTTTGTCTTCCACGGAATCACGGCCATAGCGGGCCGCGAGCAGCAGGTCGGTCTCCGGGTTCCAGATCTGTTCATCGACACCGTTAAGGATCCCCGACAAACGCCCTTCACGATGGCGCTGACGGAGCAACCCTTCCAGGCCGTAGCCGAACTCCGGCTGCGTAATTTCACGGGCGTAGGTCGGGCTCACGGCCGTGATGTGGTCGGCATAGTAAAGCCCGGCCTTCAGGAACGAGATCTGCCCGTTAAACTCCAGCCCGTGCATGTTATAGAACGACCATGGCAGATCGATGTCATTCATGTGATGGGCGTAGTACATGCCCTGATACGCCAGGTTATGCACCGTAAAGACCGATTTCGCCGGATGGCCGCGCGCCGCCAGATATGCCGGAGCGAGCCCCGCGTGCCAGTCGTGTGCGTGGACAATGTCCGGGCGCCAGAACGGATCCAGCCCTACCGCCATTTCAGCCCCAACCCAGCCGAGCAGCGCAAAACGCAGCACGTTGTCGGTATAGGCAAACAGGTTCGTATCGTGATACGGGCTACCTGGTCGGTCATATAGGTGCGGCGCGTCGATCAGGTAGATGCCCACGCCATTGTAATGTCCATACAACAGGGTAATGCGTCCGGCGAAGGTGTCACGACGCGTCACCACCTTTGCATCGGGAATGCCGCGCCGGATATCCGGGAAGGCAGGCAGCAGGACTCGGGTATCGACTCCGCCAGCGATTTGCGCCGCGGGTAATGCACCAAGAACATCCGCCAGGCCGCCCGTTTTTAACAACGGGAACATCTCAGAACATACGTGTAAAACCTGCATCATCGCTCCTGTTTGATCTGCAGCTTCCGCAACATTTCCCGTGTGACTAACACGATCCCCTCTTCAGAACGGTAGAAGCGACGTGCATCTTCTTCCGCGTTTTCACCAATCACCATTCCTTCAGGAATGACGCAGGCACGGTCGATCACGCAGCGACGCAGACGACACG
Organism: Enterobacter cloacae complex sp. 394F7; assembly: GCF_057320385.1. NCBI lineage: Bacteria > Pseudomonadati > Pseudomonadota > Gammaproteobacteria > Enterobacterales > Enterobacteriaceae > Enterobacter > Enterobacter cloacae complex sp. 394F7. The sequence goes on from NZ_JBXWCS010000013.1 coordinate 58,370, forward strand.
AACGCCCGACCCAGACATCCGGCAGCAGCACCGCCGAATCGATATTACAGAATGAGTTTATACGCACGCGCGGGAACAGCACCGACTGCACCACCACCGAGCCGGAGATAATGCACCCGCCAGAGACCAGCGAGTTCAGCGTCATGCCGTGGCTGCCGGAGCGGTCCTGAACGAATTTCGCTGGCGGCAGGGATTCCATATGGGTACGGATCGGCCAGTTCTGGTCGTACATATCCAGCTCAGGCGTGACGGAGGCCAGATCGAGGTTGGCTTTCCAGTACGCTTCCAGGGTTCCCACATCGCGCCAGTAAGGTTCCGCATTCGGATCTGACTGCACGCAGGACAGCGGGAAAGGATGTGCATAGGCCATGCCAGCTTTGGTAATTTTCGGAATGATGTCTTTACCGAAGTCGTGGCTGGAGTGTTCGTCTTTGTCGTCTTCTTCCAGCAGCTCATAAAGGTAATCTGCATCAAAGACATAGATCCCCATGCTGGCGAGCGATTTGGTGTCATCTCCCGGCATGGTTGGTGGGTTGGCCGGTTTTTCAACGAAGTCGATAATTTTATCGTCCGCGTCCACGTGCATCACGCCAAACGCCGTCGCCTCGGCAACGGGCACCGGCAGACACGCCACGGTGCAGCGCGCCCCTTTCTCGACGTGGTCGATGAGCATGTGGGAGTAGTCTTGCTTGTAGATGTGGTCCCCGGCGAGGATCACGATGTACTCCGCGTTGTAGCGGCGAATGATATCGAGGTTCTGGGTCACCGCATCAGCGGTGCCGCGGTACCAGTTTTCACCGTGAACACGCTGCTGGGCAGGCAGGAGATCGACAAACTCATTCATCTCTTCGCTGAAGAACGACCAGCCGCGCTGAATATGCTGCACCAGGGTGTGCGACTGATACTGCGTAATGACGCCAATGCGGCGAATACCTGAGTTCAGGCAGTTGGACAGTGCAAAATCGATAATTCGGAACTTACCACCAAAGTGAACAGCCGGCTTGGCGCGCTTGATGGTCAAATCTTTAAGACGGGTTCCGCGCCCGCCAGCGAGGATCAGGGCAACCGTTTTTAAGGGGAGCTGGCGTGCCAACATTAAGGGATCGTTCTTCTCTAATCTAACCATGACTAACTCCTTTTTTATCATCTTGGAATACGCACACTCCGTGCGCAGGCCCGTGCCAGACAGCCATTACTACCGGATTATCCGCTCCGGCAAAGGGGGGAACGGCGCGCCATTCCCCGTCAGGTAAAACAATCTCAGCGACGTCATCCGTCGCGTTCAGCGTAACCAGCCAGCGATCCGAAAGCAGGATCTGCAGGCGCGGTACGCCGTGTTGCCACTCTTGCGCGCTTAACGGTTGCGCGTCTTTATTCAGCCAGCGAACGTTGCCGTCGCCCTCCTCCCACCAGCGGTTGGCGGTGAGCGCGGGGATCTGCTGACGAAGGTAGATTAGCGCCGCGGTAAAGTGGATCAGGCCGCTGTTCGCTTCTCCCCAGTCGAGCCAGGTTAAGGTGTTGTCCTGGCAATAGGCGTTGTTGTTACCGTGCTGGCTGTGGCCATGTTCATCCCCTGCCAGCAGCATCGGCGTGCCCTGCGACAACAAAAGCGTCGTCAGCAGCGCATGCACGCTGGCGCGTCGCCGCTCAATAACATCCAGACTTCCGCCTAACCCTTCTATACCATGATTAAAGCTATGGTTATTGTTAGTGCCATCGCGATTCTCCTCGCCATTTGCCTCATTGTGTTTCTGATTGAAACAAACGCAGTCCCGGAGCGTAAAACCATCATGCGCGGTCACCAGGTTGACGGTGGCAGACGGTCGTTTGCCATCACGTTTAAACAGATCGCTGGAAGCGGCAAAGCGTCCGGCGAACTCCCCCAGCGACAGGCTTCTCTCCAGCCAGAAGCGGCGTACGGCATCGCGATAGTGGTCGTTCCATTCGGCAAACAGCGGCGGGAAGTTCCCCACCTGGTAGCCGCCTTCACCAATGTCCCACGGCTCGGCAATCAGCTTCACCCGCGAGAGCACCGGGCAGTTTTTGATCGCCTCAAACAGCGGCGCCTGCTGGCTGAACCCCGGTGTGCGGCCCATTACCGGCGCCAGGTCAAAACGAAAACCGTCGACGTGGAATGTTTCCACCCAATATTTCAGGCATTCATACGCAAAATGCGTCACCGCCGGATGGCTGAGGTTGAGCGTGTTACCGCAACCGGTCCAGTTGTGGTAATCACCATCCTCTCTGATCCAATAATAGCTACGGTTATCAATTCCGCGCATGGAGAGCGTCGGACCGTCAAGATCGCTTTCCGCGCTGTGGTTCAGCACCACGTCCAGAATCACTTCGATACCGGCCGCATGAAGCGCTTTCACCGCATCACGAAACTCGTCCCGCGCCTTGTCCGGGTGGGCGGCGTAGCGGGGGTCGAGCGCAAACATCGCCAGCGGGTTATAGCCCCAGTAGTTGCTCAGCCCCAGTCGCTGCAGGCGAGGCTCGCTGGCGAAATGGGCGATGGGCAACAACTCCAGCGCGGTGATCCCGAGATGTTTCAGATAGGCGATCATGGTCGGATGGCCGAGCGCCTTATAGGTGCCGCGCATCTCTTTGGGAATAGACGGATGGAGATAGGTCAGCCCTTTTACATGGGCCTCGTAAATCACGGTGTTGCCCCACGGCGTGCCCGGCGGGGCATCGTCTTCCCAGTCGTAGCGATCGCCCACCACCACGCTTTTTGGGGCTACGTGGGCGCTGTCGCGGTGGTCGGGTTCCCCGTAGCCGACGTGGAAAATTGGGTCGTCTTTAAACTCGCCTTCCACGCGGTGGGCGCAGGGGTCAATCAGCAGCTTTGCCGGGTTAAACCAGTGCCCCTGAGCAGGCGCCCAGGGGCCGTGAACGCGAAAACCGTAATGCATCCCTGGCCGCCCACCGGCCAGGTAGCCGTGCCAGGTATCCCCGGTGCGCGCCGGTAAATCGTAACGATGTTCGTTACCTTCCCCATCAAACACACAGAGTTCGACCCGCTCCGCGTGAGCAGAAAAGAGGGTGAAATTCACACCCTTTCCGTCAAAGCTCGCCCCGAGCGGTTCGGGTTTACCTGCCGTAAGCTGCGTCATTCGCCCTCCCGCACCAGCCAGATGGTACCGAGCGGCGGCAGCGTCAGGCTCAGGGAGTTGGGGCGCCCGTGGCTTTCGATGGCATCACTCTGGACCAGTCCGCCGTTACCGGCGTTACTGCCGTGGTAATGCATGGAATCGGTGTTGAGGATTTCGCGCCATTTACCGGCCTGATTAATGCCAAAGCGGTAATGATGACGTGGAACCGGCGTAAAGTTGCTGGCAACGATAATCTCGTTGCCCGCTTTATCCCGGCGCACAAAGACAAACACCGAGCGTTCGTTGTCGTCCACCACCAGCCACTCAAAACCGTACGGATCGAAGTCCAGCTCGTGCAGTGCTTTATGGTGGCGGTAGGTCAGGTTCAGATCGCGGACCAACCGCTGCACGCCGTGGTGCCAGTTGTCAGCGCCCTCCAGCAGATGCCAGTCGAGGCTGGTATCGTGGTTCCACTCGCGCCCCTGGGCGAACTCGTTGCCCATAAACAGCAGTTTTTTGCCCGGGAAGGCGAACATCCAGCCGTAGTAGGCGCGCAGGTTGGCAAACTTCTGCCACGCGTCGCCCGGCATGCGGTCGAGAATGGATTTTTTACCGTGCACCACTTCATCGTGCGACAGCGGCAGCATGAAGTTTTCGGTGTAGTTGTAGAGCAGCCCGAAGGTAAGCTTATCGTGATGATACTGACGATAAACCGGGTCGAGCTTCATGTAATCGAGCGTGTCGTGCATCCAGCCCAGGTTCCACTTGTACCAGAAGCCCAGGCCACCCATTGACGGCGGACGGGAAACGCCCGGGAAGTCGGTGGACTCTTCCGCCATCGTCACCGCGCCCTCGACCTGCTCGCCAATAATGCGGTTGGTGTTGCGCAGAAACTCAATCGCTTCCAGGTTCTCGCGACCGCCATACTCGTTCGGGATCCACTCGCCCTCTTTGCGGCTATAGTCGCGATAGATCATCGACGCCACCGCATCCACGCGCAGGGCATCAATGCCGAAACGCTCGATCCAGTAAAGCGCGTTCCCGACCAGATAGTTCGCGACTTCACGACGACCGTAGTTGTAGATCAGCGTATTCCAGTCCTGGTGATAGCCTTCGCGCGGGTCGCTGTGCTCGTACAGTTTTGTGCCGTCGAACTCGGCCAGCGCAAAATCATCCGACGGGAAGTGACCCGGCACCCAGTCAAGAATGACGTTCAGCCCGGCGGCGTGTGCGGCATCAACGAAATAGCGGAAGTCGTCGCGCGTGCCAAAGCGGCGCGTCGGTGCGTATAACCCGGTGGGCTGATAGCCCCAGCTTCCGTCGAACGGGTGCTCGTTAACCGGCAGCAGCTCCAGATGGGTAAAGCCCATCCATTTGGCGTACGGTACCAGCTGGTCAGCCAGCTCACGATAGCTCAGCCAGAAATTGTCATCGGTGTGGCGACGCCAGGAGCCGAGATGCACCTCATAAACGGAGATTGGCGCGTCGAAGCGGTTAGCCTGCTTGCGCTCTTCCGTCTGGACCACCTTCTCCGGCAGGCCGCAAATAAGCGAGGCAGTATTCGGGCGCAGCTCCGCTTCAAAGGCGTACGGGTCAGCCTTAATGCGCAGCTTGCCGTTGGCATCGATCATCTCAAATTTATAGAGCTGACCGTTATGCGCGCCGGGGATGAACAGCTCCCAGATGCCGGTTTCCCGACGCAGGCGCATGGGGTGACGACGACCGTCCCAGTAGTTGAACTGCCCGACGACGGAGACGCGCTGGGCGTTTGGCGCCCACACGGCAAACCGCGTGCCGGTAATACCATCCATGGTATCCGCATGGGCACCCAGCGTTTCATAAGGCCGCAGATGGGTGCCTTCGGACAGCAGCCAGGCATCCATCTCTTTTAAGAGCGGGCCAAAGCTATAGGGATCGTCAATCAGGTTTTGCTGACCGTGCCAGATGACGGCAAGCTGATAACGAAAGGGGTTTTTACGACGGGGCATGACGCCCGAGAAGAAGCCACGTGAGTCGAGGCATTCCAGATTACCCACCTTGCGGCCGGTTTTGGGTTCGATGACCCACACTTCTGTGGCATCCGGTAACAGCGCGCGAACTTCCAGCCCGGCCTCTGTACGGTGCATCCCTAGCACAGAAAAGGGGTCGGCAAAATGACCCGCAATAAGCGCATTAATCACGTCTCTCGAAATACGATCGGACATGGTATTCATCCTGTTTTTTTATGTCGCCCTTTTTATTCGCTCCGGGACGACTTTTAATGTGACCTAAACGGTGCAGCTCATCCTCTCTGCTCCGTCCTACCCTCAGGTGAGAAATAAATCTTCCTTAAAGCATAGCCAACGACGAGGTTCCTCCTGATAAAAAATAAGACATCTGCGTTTTACTCCATGTAGTACGCACAAAAAGGGGGGCGATAATCACCCCCCGTGTTTAACAAATTATTACGCCAGCTGGCGCAGCATGCGGCGCAGCGGCTCTGCGGCACCCCACAGCAGCTGGTCACCCACGGTGAACGCGGAGAGGTACTCTGGCCCCATGTTCAGCTTACGCAGACGGCCAACCGGCGTGGTCAGCGTGCCGGTGACGGCCGCAGGCGTCAATTCGCGCATGGTGATATCGCGATCGTTTGGCACCACTTTCGCCCACGGGTTGTGTGCGGCAAGCAGCTCTTCCACGGTCGGAATAGACACATCTTTTTTCAGTTTAATGGTGAAGGCCTGGCTGTGGCAGCGCAGCGCGCCGATACGCACGCACAGACCGTCAACCGGAATGGTGTTCGCGGTAGCGAGGATTTTGTTGGTCTCCGCCTGACCCTTCCACTCTTCACGGGTCTGGCCGTTATCCAGCTGTTTGTCGATCCACGGGATCAGGCCACCGGCCAGCGGTACGCCAAAGTTATCGACAGGCAGTTCGCCGCTGCGGGTCAGCTCGGTGACTTTACGCTCGATATCGAGGATCGCTGACGCCGGATTTGCCAGCTCGGTCGCAACGCTCTGGTGCAGCTGGCCCATCTGGGTCAGCAGTTCACGCATGTGACGCGCACCGCCGCCGGATGCGGCCTGGTAGGTCGCCACGGAGACCCACTCCACCAGGTCCTGCGCGAACAGGCCACCGAGGGACATCAGCATCAGGCTGACGGTGCAGTTACCGCCGACAAAGGTTTTCACGCCGTTGTTCAGGCCGTCGGTGATCACGCCCTGGTTCACCGGGTCGAGGATGATGATGGCATCGTCTTTCATACGCAGCGAAGAGGCCGCGTCAATCCAGTAGCCCTGCCAGCCGCTTTCACGCAGCTTTGGATAGATTTCGTTGGTATAATCGCCGCCCTGGCAGGTCACAATAATGTCGAGTGCCTTCAGCGCTTCCAGATCGTAAGCATCCTGCAACGTGCCTGTGGTACCACCAAAGGACGGTGCAGCCTGGCCGAGCTGGGAAGTGGAGAAGAAGACCGGGCGGATAGCGTCGAAATCGCGCTCTTCAACCATGCGTTGCATGAGTACAGAGCCGACCATACCGCGCCAGCCGATAAAACCAACGTTTTTCATAGCATTTGTTTCCTGCAGAGGGTGTGTGCTGTTTGTGCAAGCCAGTATTGAACTGGGATATGCTTCACATTACAAAATGCTGCCAAAGTCGCAAGCGAAATTAATCGATGATTGCCCGGCAATCAGAAAAAGAGCTAATCATCCTAATAACCATAGAGAAATTCAGGGCTAATTTACATGAGTGAAATCATTTCTGCGGCGGTTTTATTGATCCTGATAATGGATCCACTGGGAAACCTGCCGATCTTCATGTCGGTGCTGAAGCACACCGAACCCAAGCGCCGCCGGGCAATCATGATCCGCGAGCTGCTTATCGCCCTGCTGGTGATGTTTATCTTCCTGTTTGCCGGGGAAAAAATTCTCGCCTTCCTGAATCTGCGTGCCGAAACGGTCTCCATTTCCGGCGGAATTATTCTGTTCCTGATTGCCATCAAGATGATTTTCCCGAGCGCGGAAGGCAGCAGCAGCGGCCTGCCTGCGGGTGAAGAGCCGTTTATCGTACCGCTGGCGATCCCGCTGGTCGCCGGGCCGACCATTCTGGCCACATTGATGCTACTGTCGCATCAGTATCCCAACCAGATGAGCCATCTGGTGATTGCTTTGCTGATTGCCTGGGGCGGAACGTTCATTATTCTGCTGCAGTCGTCGCTATTCCTGCGCCTGTTGGGCGAGAAAGGGGTCAATGCGCTGGAACGTTTGATGGGGCTGATTCTGGTGATGATGGCGACGCAGATGTTCCTGGACGGGATACGTGCGTGGATGAAGGGATAGCAAGGTAAATGCAAAACGGAGTGACTTGTAGGTCGGGTAAGGCGAAGCCGCCACCCGACAAAATAAGATCTCTGCGGCCTGATGCCCTCACCCCAACCCTCTCCCACAGGGAGAGGGCGAAAACCGGGGTTAGCTCAGCAGCGTAAACGCAATCATCCCGACAATCGCACCCGTGGTGCCGAGGATAGTTTCCATCAGCGTCCAGGTTTTCAGGGTTTGCGCTTCGGTTGCACCGGTAAATTTACCGAACAGCCAGAAGCCCGCATCGTTCACGTGCGACACCACAATCGAACCACCTGCGATACAGATAGACAGCGCCGCCATCTGCGCACCGGAGTAGTTCAGCTGTTCAATCACCGGCATCACCAGGCCAACAGCCGTTAAACAGGCCACGGTCGCGGAGCCCTGAATGATACGCACCGCCGCCGCCAGCACAAAGCAGGTGACCGCGATGGGCAGTCCCATTCCGGTCAGCGCTTCACCCAGCGCCGGACCGACGCCTGAATCCACCAGCACCTGTTTGAACACGCCACCCGCACCGATCACCAGCAGGATAATGCCCGCTGGCTGCAGCGCAGCACCGCAGATTTCCATCACGCGGTCTTTCGGCATCCCCTGACGCATCGCCAGGCCATAAATCGCCACCAGACACGCCACCAGAATTGCCGTGAACGGGTGACCGATAAATTCGAACCATTCGTACGCGGTAGATCCCACCGGTACAAAGCGCGCGGCAATGGTTTTCAAACCCACCAGCACCAGCGGCAGCAGGATCAGAGACAGGCTGAAGCCGAAGGACGGCATTTTACCTTCGCCCAGGTGCGGCTCGGTAATATCATCAGGAATATGCAGTTCAACGTAGCGGCTGATGAAGTTGCCCCACAGCGGACCGGCGATAATCATTCCCGGGATTGCCGCGCACAGGCCAATCAGGATCATCCAGCCAAAGTCGGCGTGCATCTGGGAAGCCAGCAGCATCGGCGCAGGCCCCGGCAGCAGAAACGCCGCCGCCGCGGCCACACCCGCAAACAGCGGAATAACCAGCTTCACAAGGTTAGTACCGGTATGGCGCGCCATGGAGAACGCCACGCTAATCAGCAGCACCACGGCCACTTCAAAGAACAACGGCAGCGCGCAGATCAGACCGGCCAGGCCAATCGCATAGTGTGCACGACTGTGACCAAACGATTTCAGCATCTTGACGGCAATCTGGTCGACCGCGCCCGTCTCATGCAGGATCTTGCCAAACATCGCGCCCAGCGCGACCACAATAGCCAGGAAGCCCAGTGTGCCCCCCATCCCTTTTTCCATCGTCGCAGCGATCTTATCGAGCGGCATACCGGAAAAGAGACCTGCACCAATAGAAACCACCATCAAAGCAACAAAAGCATGCATACGCGCTTTCATCACTAAAAACAGCAGCAGCAATACCGAACCCACTGCTGTCAAAACTAGCGTTAATGTACTCAAAACTTACTGCCTTTTATTAATGACCTCGATGGTGCTGGCAACAACACCCTCCAGTGACTGATCGATATCAACCACTAAGACGTCTTTTTCATCTTCACCTGGCTCCTGCAGCGCTTCGAACTGTGTGACCAGCATCTGGGTTTTGAAGAAGTGGCCTTTGCGCGCCTTGAGACGGCTTTCGATGACGTCGAAATCGCCTTTCAGGTAGATGAAAGAGAGGTTCGGGTTGCCGTCACGCAGCAGATCGCGGTAGGTTTTTTTCAGCGCAGAGCAGACGATCAGGGAAACTTTATTGGTGCGCTGCATGGCAAACGCGGCATCGTTCAGCGCCTGTAACCATGGTTTACGGTCGTCGTCGTTCAGCGGCTCGCCGGAGGCCATCTTCATGATGTTGCTGCGCGGATGGAGGAAGTCGCCATCAAGAAACGCCGCATTAAGTTGATGCGCCACTTCGCTTGCCACGGCAGATTTACCGCTACCGGAAACGCCCATCAGGACGTAAACGTGGTGATCATGATTAGTCGTGCTCAAAGGGTGTCCCTCAGTCAATTGTTACGGGTAACAGTTATCGGTAACATTGTCCTGCCGGGGCAAAAGAGAAGCAATATCCAAACGTGCGCGATGTGAATAAGTGTGAGCTACTTCAAATTTGTCGGATTAAATAGATCCACCCGGTGACAAGGTGAAACCTAAATCTAACATTTTTGGCGTAACCGCTTCACCGCGAATGCGCGCCAGCAGGCGTTCTGCGCCAATGCGACCCATGCGTTCACGCGGTGTCAGGACGCTCGCCAGACGCGGCTCCATCACCTGGCCGATGTCATGGCCGTGGAAACCGGCTATCGCCATATCATCGGGGATCTTCAGCCCCAGACGCTGGCATTCGAACGCTGCACCGACCGCAAGGTCATCGTTGGTACAGAAAATACCGTCCAGTTGTGGATACTCGCGCCGTGCCTGCCGCATCAGCTCAATACCCGACGTATAGGAAGAGGACTGCTCCACCATCACGCTGTACGGGGTTAAATTTGCGTCAAGCATCGCCTGCTCGTATCCCTTCTGTTTGATGATAGTACGTTCATCAAGACGCGCACCCAGGTAGGCGATATGACGATGACCACGCGCGATGATCGCCGCCGTCATCTGCCGCGCCGCTTCGAAGTTGTCAAAACCCACGGCAATATCAAGGCACGGCGACTGGCTGTCCATCAGTTCCACCACCGGGATCCCGGCCACTTCGATCATCTTCAGCGTACGGGGGGTGTGAGTACGTTCAGTTAAAATCAGGCCATCGATGTTCCAGGAAAGCATCGATTCAAGACGTTCTTCTTCCAGTTCCGGTTTGTAGCCGTAGTGTGCCAGCATGGTCTGGTAACCAAACGCATCCGTGACGCTTTCAATACCGCGCAACACTTCGGCAAAGACCTGGTTAGTTAAAGAAGGCAGGAGGACGCCCACCGCACGACTGGTGGCATTAGAAAGAATATCGGGTGCGCGGTTGGGGATATAACCCAGTTCATCGAGAGCAGCGGCAATCTTGCCACGCAACGCTACGGAAACCTGTTCCGGGTTACGTAAAAAACGGCTGACCGTCATTTTGGTCACACCAACACGATCGGCGACATCCTGAAGTACGGGGCGTTTCTTTTTCATCGTCCTGAGAAATCTTGAAGAGAGAGATTTGCTCAGTTTATCACGGACAAAGCCCATCCTTCCCCTGTCAAAGGGAAGGATGGGCATTTATTTATGATTTATTACACCGGTGGCAGATCAAACAGCAGAATTTCACTTTCGCTGTCGGCATGCACGGAGAGCGCTTGCTCATCCCAGATGGCCAGACCATCTGCCGTTGTCGCTTTGGTGCCGTTGATGGACACTTCACCTTTCACCACCTGGATCCAGACGCGGCGGTTCGCGGCGATCTGGTGTACAGACTGTTCGTCTTTCGCCAGCGCCCAGCGGTACAGTTCCATATCCTGATGCACTTTCAGCGAACCTTCACGCGCATCCGGGGAGAGCACCAGCTGTTTGCCCTGTTTGGCGTCGAAGCGGCGCTGCTCGTAGCGCGGCGTGATGCCGGTTTCTTCTGGAATGATCCAGATTTGATACAGGTGCAGTTTTTCCGTTTTGCTCGGGTTGTACTCCGAGTGACGAACACCGGTACCCGCGCTCATGATCTGGAACTCGCCCGCCGGAACCTGCTCTTTGTTGCCCATGCTGTCCTGGTGCTCAACCGCCCCTTCCAGCACATAGGTCAGGATTTCCATGTCTTTATGCGGGTGGGTACCGAAGCCCTGGCCTGCATCAATCACGTCATCGTTAATCACGCGCAGTGCAGAGAAGCCCATGAAGTTCGGGTCGTAGTAGTCGGCAAACGAGAATGAATGCCATGAGTCCAGCCAGCCATGATTCGCGTGACCACGTTCGTTTGCTTTGCGTAAGTAGATCATTGTTTTCACCCTCAGTTCGTTTCGATGAAGTAAGTGTGGACGCAAACCGCCTGGGATCATAGAGGGTGAAAATTGACTCCTCTGTTCAAAAATTATGAACAAGTGCAGAGGAGCCATTTTTGCTTATTTCGCAAGGGTTACCGTGGCAGGAGAAGCCTGTTCGAAGGCCCGTTCGAGGATTTCGAGGTTGGTCATAACGTCAGATTCCTTGACGTAATTCGCCACGCCGCGGGTCAGGGTTGCATGCAGCGCGTCGTAGACGCGACCATAGTCGCCGGTTTCAGGCGTCAGCTCTTCTCTGACCGTCACACCTTCTGCGTTCACATACTCCAGTACGCCAACCGAATCATCCGCCGCAAAGCCCGGTTCACCCGGCATGATATTGGCCTTCAGGCTGGTCTCCTGCTGATCGATACCGTACTTGATAAACGAACCTTTCGTGCCGTGAACGATAAATTTCGGGTAGTCGATTTTCACCAGATGGCTGGTTTTAACGATGGCTTTCAGGTCGCCGTAGAACAGCTGCGCTTCAAAAGTATCGTCCGGGTTGGCTTTATTACGCAGGCTGCGAATGTCATACGCCACGTGGTCCGGGCGGCCAAACAGGGAGATGATTTGGTCCATGGTATGGACGCCAAGACCGTAGAAGGAACCGTCCTGCGGCAGGCCGGGTTTGGTCTCCGCCACCGGGCGGTAATAGTCAAAATGGCTTTCCATTTCGACGATGTCGCCAAGCTTGCCGCTCTCAATCGCCTTTTTCGCCGTGAGGAAGCAGCTGTCGAAGCGACGGTTCTGATACGGCGTGACGGTCAGCCCTTTGCCTTTCGCCAGTGCGAAGAGGGTTTTCGCTTCAGCGATGGTCGGGGTGAAGGGTTTTTCTACCAGCACGTTTTTACCCGCCTCGAGCGCGCGTTTCGCATAGTCGAAATGGCTGTCAGCATGGGTACAGACGATGACCAGTTTAACCTGCGGGTCGCCCAGTACTTCATTGAGATCGCTGGTGAAATGAATATGGGAATACTGCGGAGACTGCTCTTCCGGCTTCGCGCTGCGGCGGTAGATATGCGCCACATGCCAGCTGTCTTTACGGTTGAGAACATACGGAAGATGATAGCGGGTCGTACTTTTACCAAATCCAATAAATGCGCAATGTAAGGTCATAGCTCAGTCCTTTTGGAAGGTTACTGGGTTTTACCATAGCGCATGTTTTGCCCTCACCCCAGCCCTCTCCCACGGGGAGAGGGCGAAAAAGGACAAAAAAAAGCCAGCTAAAAGCTGGCTAAAGTAATACTGGAAGCAATGTGAGCAATGTCGTGCTTTCAGGTTCCCGTAGTGGTCTTCCTGAATGCAGAGCAATAATAATCATTCTCATTCGCACTTGTCCAATACTTTTTGCAAAAAATAGCGGTTGACTCAAATTTCAAAGTCACTGATGTTGGAAGGGATGTTTAACTGACTGAGGAATAAGGAATGAGTGAGATAGTGATACGCCATGCGGAACCGAAAGATTATGACGCCATTCGTCAGATCCACGCCCAGCCGGAGGTGTACCACAACACGCTACAGGTTCCTCATCCCTCTGAGCAGATGTGGCAAGAGCGGCTATCCGACCAGCCGGGCATTAAACAGCTGGTCGCATGTATCGACGGCACCGTTGCCGGACACCTGAGCATCGCCGTTGCGCAACGCCCGCGCCGCAGCCATGTGGCTGATTTTGGGATTTGTGTAGGCGCGCAGTGGCAAAACCGGGGCGTTGCCAGCGCACTGATGCGCACCATGATTGATATGTGCGATAACTGGCTGCGCGTTGACCGCATTGAGCTGACGGTGTTTGTCGATAACGAGCCGGCGATTGCGGTGTACAAAAAACACGGATTTGAGATTGAAGGCACAGGCAAGCGTTATGCCCTGCGCAACGGCGAGTATGTGGATGCGTATTATATGGCGCGAATGAAGTAGTTTGTTGCCCTCACCCTAACCCTCTCCCACCGGGAGAGGGAATTAGACAACAGATTAATACCCCGCCGTTAAATCATCCACCGACCGCGGGTCTGACGCGCCAAACAGCGCCCCGTCCGGCCCCACCATAATGCTCTGGGTGCTGCCCATCGCCTCTTTCACCGCTACCTTCTGTCCGCGCTGCTCCAGCAGTTTGAGGGTGTCCGGGCTAAAGCCCTTCTCGACGCGCAGTTCATCCGGCAGCCACTGGTGATGGAAGCGTGGGGCGTTGGTCGCCTCCGCCACGTTCATACCAAAGTCGATACTGTTCACCACCATCTGCAGCACGGTGGTGATAATCCGGCTGCCACCCGGGCTGCCGGTTACCAGCCAGGTTTTGCCGTCTTTCACCACAATGGTCGGTGACATCGACGACAGCGGACGTTTCTTCGGCCCCACCGCGTTGGCATCCCCACCGACCAGCCCGTAGACGTTCGGTACGCCCGGTTTGGCAGAGAAGTCATCCATCTCGTTGTTCAGCAGAATGCCGCTGTTGCCCGCCACAATCCCGGTTCCAAAGGTGGTATTGAGCGTATAGGTCACCGCCACCGCGTTACCGTCTTTATCCACCACCGAGAAGTGGGTGGTCTGGTTACTTTCATACGGTGCCAGCTTGCCGGGGCGGATCTCGCTCGACGGCTTAGCCTTATTGATGTCGATCTGATCGGCAATGGATTTGGCATACGCTTTGTTGGTCAGCGCCTGCCACGGCACCTTCACAAAGTCCGGGTCGCCAAGGTATTCCGAGCGGTCGGCATAGGCGCGTTTTTCCGCCTCGGCCATCACCTGCATGGCATCGGCACTGCCGAAGCCAAACTTGTGCATATCGAAGTTTTCCAGAATATTGAGGATCTGCACGATGTGGATCCCGCCGGAGGACGGCGGCGGCATGGAGAAGACCTCATAGCCACGGTAGGTGCCGCTAATTGGCTCGCGCTCCACCGCCTTATACTCCGCCAGATCCGCTTTGGTGATGAGCCCGCCGTTCTTTTGCATCTCTTCGGCAATCTGGTCGGCAATCGCCCCTTTGTAGAAGGCGTCCGGGCCATGCTCCGCAATCAGCTCCAGGCTTTTGGCAAGGTTCTTCTGCACCAGCTTATCGCCCTTCTTCAGCGGCTCTCCGTCTTTCCAGAAGATCGCCTTGCTGTTTTCATGGTTCGGAATGACTTCGCTGCCGTAGGTTTTAAGGTCATCGGCCAGGGCGTCGTTCACCACAAAGCCGTCGCGCGCCAGCTTAATGGCAGGCTGGACCACTTTGTTCAGCGGCATCGTGCCGTATTTTTCCAGCGCCAGCGAGAAGCCTGCGACGGTGCCCGGCGTGCCGGACGCAAGGTGCGAGGTCAGCGATTTTTTACTGTCCGGGTTGCCCTGATCGTCAAGGAACATATCGCGGGAGGCCTGAGCAGGCGCCATTTCGCGGAAGTCGATGGCCGTCGTCTTTCCGTCTTTGGTGCGCAGCATCATAAAGCCGCCGCCGCCCAGATTCCCCGCCTGCGGGTGTGTTACCGCCAGCGCATAGCCGACCGCCACCGCGGCATCCACCGCATTACCGCCCTGTTTGAGAATATCGACGCCCACTTTCGTTGCCAGCGCATCCACCGAGGCCACCATCCCGTGCGTGGCCCGCACGGGATGAAACACATCTTCCTCCAAGCCATAAGAGACCGGAGGAGCCGCAGGCGGGTTAGCCGCCACGCTAAATGTACCGCCTGCCATCAGCGCAGCGATGGCGACCCAGCGCAAAAGGGTTGGTTTCATCATTATTGTTCTCCAGGTGAAGGGAGCCATATTCCCCGCTTAAGCCTGGTTCACAACTCCTAAAAAATCATCGTCATGGTGAATTCGGGGTAAACTTAAGAGAAACCTCAAAGAAGGAGAAGATCATGAAACGCTTCCTGATCCTTACGGCGTTGCTCCCGTTTGCCGCACTTGCACAGCCACTCAATACGATGAATAACCCTAACCAGCCGGGCTATGTCATTCCGAGCCAGCAGCGTATGCAGACGGAGATGATGAGTCAGCAGCAACAGCAAAAAGGGATGCTGAACCAGCAGTTGAACACGCAGACCCGAATGCAGCAGCAGAGCCTGCAAAATCAGATGAACACTAACACCCAGCGCGTGCAGCAGGGGCAGATGCGCGAGCAACCGCTGCCGAATAAAAACGGCGGGATGCTGGGAGGGATGAGTTCGTCAGGCAGCGGACAGCAGCATATGCTGCCGTCGCAGTCGAATGGCAGTATGCTTAATCCGCAGAACTAAAGTCCGGACCGATCAGGTCAATCGCATCGGTACAGATACTGTCCACACCCCAGCGCAGCAGCTCAGCCGCACGCTGGGGTTTGTTGACGGTATACACCAGAATATGCAGCCCTGCCGCTTTCAGCATCTTAACCCTCGCCTCATCCAGCAGCTTATGATTGAGATGGATCGACACGCACGCTAAGCGGGTGGTCAGCTCACGCCAGTCCTCGCGCCACTCGTCCAGCAGCAGCCCGCGCGGCAGCTCCGGCACCGCAGCCTGTGCCGCTTCAAGGGCATCAATTTCAAATGACGACAGCAGCGGTGGCGTCATGCCTTCCCACAGCTCGCGTGCGGCCAGCGCAATCACGTTGCCCGTGAGCGGCCCGGTACCGGTCGTCGGTTTGATTTCGATGTTGGCCATCATCCCGTGTTGACGACAACGGTCGGCCACTTCCGCCAGCAGCGGCAACGGTTCGCCTTTGTACTCGCCGCTGAACCAGCTTCCGGCATCCACCTTCAGCAGATCGCGCCACGGCAGTTCCCCCGCCACGCCCCAGCCGTTGCTGGTGCGTTCGAGATTGTCATCATGCAGCAGGAAAATTTCGCCGTCTTTCGACAGCTTGGCGTCGAATTCAATCATCGTGTGGCCGTAGCGTGCGCCAACATCAATTGCCGCCAGGGTATTTTCCGGCGCCAGTTTACCGCCGCCACGGTGGGCGACGATGTGGGGATAAGGCCAGTTGCTCATACTCGTTGTCCTGTTTCACCGTCAAATAAGTGCAGGTGATTTTCCGGCAGGTGCAGCCACAGCGTGCTGCCTGCTTTCGGGCGTTCCTGATGCGGCAGACGCACCACCATTTTTTGCTCGCCCCAGCGTCCATGCGCCAGGTTATCTGCACCCAACATCTCCAGCGTGTCCATCACCAGCGGCACGCCGCCGTCCGCCTGAGAGGTTAAACCAATATGCTCCGGGCGAATACCGAGCGTCATCTTACGCCCGGCGTAGCCACGATAGTACCAGTTGATGGGTAATGCCATCCCGCTTTCCAGCTCAAAGTGGGTGCCCGCGCTGCTGATCCGCCCTTCCAGCAGGTTCATTGCCGGGCTGCCGATAAAGCTCGCCACAAAGCGGGTGGCCGGTTTCTCATAGACTTCCACCGGCGTGCCAATCTGCTCGGCGATGCCTTTGTTCATCACCATCACCCGTTGGGCGAGGGTCATGGCTTCGACCTGATCGTGGGTCACGTACAGGGAGGTGGTTTTCAGACGGCGATGCAGTTGCTGCAGCTCCAGACGCATCTGCACGCGCAGCTTGGCGTCGAGGTTAGAGAGCGGTTCATCGAACAGGAACACCGCCGGATCGCGCACAATGGCACGCCCCATCGCCACGCGCTGGCGCTGGCCGCCGGAGAGCTCACGCGGACGACGCTTAAGCAGGCCATCCAACTCCAGAATGCGTGCCGCCTCTTTCACCCGCTCCTCGATATGCCCCTTGCCCATGCCGCGGATTTTCAGCCCCCAGGCCATGTTCTCTTCCACGCTCATGTGCGGATAGAGGGCGTAGTTCTGGAACACCATCGCGATGCCGCGGTCTTTGGGCTCCATCTCGGTCACGCGCTGGCGGTCAATCCAGATATCGCCGGAGGTGACGCGCTCAAGCCCGGCCACCATGCGCAGCAGCGTGGATTTGCCGCAACCGGACGGGCCGACCATCACGATGAACTCCCCGTCCGCCACGTCGAGGGTGAGCGGCTGAATCACCTGGGTTTTGCCATCCCAGCTTTTGGTCACTGCCTGAAGTTTTAAACCTGCCATCTTATTTCTCACTGTCCACTAAACCACGCACAAACGCACGCTGCATGGCTAAAACGATAACGACCGGGGGGATAAGGGTGAGCAGCATCGCCGCCATCACCTGGTTCCAGAGGGTGGTGCCTTCGCCGGTGGCGATCATGCCCTTGATGCCCGCCACGGCGGTGCCGAGGTTGACGTCCTGAATAATCAGCAGCGGCCACAGGTACTGGTTCCAGCCGTAGATAAAGGTGATCACAAACAGCGCCGCGAGGTTGGTTTTCGACAGCGGCAGCACGATGTCGCGGAAAAAGCGCATCGGTGAGGCGCCGTCAATGCGCGCGGCTTCAATCAGCTCGTCCGGCAGCGTCATAAAGAACTGGCGGAACAGGAAGGTGGCGGTCGCAGACGCCATCAGCGGCAGGGTTAAGCCCGCGTAGCTGTCGAGCATCTTCAGGTTGGCGATCACTTCCACCGTCGGGAAGATACGCACCTCCACCGGCAGCATCAGGGTGATAAAAATCATCCAGAAGAAGAGGTTACGCAGCGGAAAGCGGAACCAGACGATGGCGAAAGCCGAGAGCATCGACACCGTGATTTTGCCCACCGTAATGCCGAACGCCATGATGAAGCTGTTGAGCATCATCAGCCAGAACGGCGCGCTGTTGGCCCCCACGCCCTGGGTCCAGATGGTTTTCATGTTCTCAAAAAGATGCGTGCCTGGGATCAGCGTCATCGGCGTGTCGAACACCGCTTTGGTGTCCAGCGTGGCGGCGACAAACGCCACGTACAGCGGAAAGAGGATGACGATAATCCCCAGAATCAGCATGGTATGGCTGAAAATCGTCAGCCCGCGACGGTTCTCAATCATTGGTAGCGCACCTTACTTTCGACATAGCGGAACTGCACCACCGTGAGGATGATGACAAGGAACATCAGCACGACGGACTGCGCGGCGGAGGCCGAGAGATCCAACCCGGCAAACCCTTCGCGGTAGATTTTATAAATCAGCGTCGTCGTGGCCTGCACCGGGCCACCGGCGGTGGCCGCGTCGATGACCGGGAAGGTGTCGAAAAAGGCATACACCAGGTTCACCACCAGCAGGAAGAAACTCACCGGGGCAATCAGCGGCAGCGACAGCCTGAAGAAGCGGCGGATCGGGCCTGCGCCGTCAATGGCGGCGGCTTCCACCAGCGAACGCGGAATGGACTGTAGCGCGGCAAAGAAGAACAGGAAGTTGTAGCTAATCTGCTTCCACACCGAGGCGAACACCACCAGGAACATCGCCTGGCCGCTGTTCTGGGCGTGGTTCCAGTCGTATCCGAATTCCGCCAGAAAATGGGTAATTAACCCGCGTCCGGGGTTAAACAGGAAGATCCACAGCACGGCGGCGACCGCTGGTGCCACGGCGTAGGGCAGCAGTATCAGGGTCTGATACAGACGGCTGCCACGCACCACGTAATCCACCAGCGCGGCGAAGAACAGCGAGGCAACAAGGCCGCTCACGGTGACCAGCGCGCTGAATTTGATCGTCGTCCAGAAAGAATCCAGGTAGTAGCTGTCGTGGAACAGCGCGGTGAAGTTGTCCAGGCCTACAAACTGGCTGGAGAGTCCAAAAGGATCAACGCTTTGCACCGAGTACCAGAGCGCTTCGCCCGCGGGCCAGATAAAGAAGATAACGGTGATGACCAGCTGAGGCGCGACCAGCAGATACGGCAGCCAGCGGGAACGAAACACCGGACGGGATGATGACATTGAGATTTGGTTCCTGAACAGTGCCTGGTGGCGGCTACGCCTTACCCGGCCTACATATGGCACGTCGTAGGCCCGGTAAGCGCAGCGCCACCGGGCATTTTTTTACGATTTGGTGGACTGCTCAAAGCGGCGCAGCAGCTGATTCCCGCGCTCTACCGCTGAATCCAGCGCCTGCTGTGGCGTTTTCTTGCCGGTCCAGACGCTTTCCAGCTCTTCGTCGACAATGGTGCGGATCTGCGGCATGTTGCCCAGACGCAGGCCTTTGGTGAACGGCAACGGCGGCTTGTTCAGCATCTGACGCGTCGCGATATCCGCACCCGGATTCTTGCTGTAGAAGCCCTGCTCGCGGGTCAGGTCATAGGCAGCTTTGGTGATCGGCAGGTAGCCGGTTTTCTGGTGCCATTCGGCCGCGTTTTCAGGTTTCGCCAGGAAGTCGAGGAACTCGGCCACCCCTTTGTAGGTGCCGGCGTCTTTACCCTGCATCACCCACAGGCTTGCTCCGCCGATGATGGCGTTCTGCGGCGCGCCTTTCACGTCTGCGTCGTACGGCATCATGCCCACGCCGTAGTTGAATTTGGCATAGTGACGGATATCCGCCAGCGAGCCGGACGAGGCGGTGGTAATGGCGCAGTCACCGTTGTAGAACTTCTCGGTGGATTCGTCTTTACGTCCGAAGTAGCTGAAATCCCCCTTCTTGTTCAACTCTTCCAGCAGCGCGATGTGCTTCACCTGCTCTGGCTTGTTGAACTCCAGTACCGCGTCGGTGCCATCGAAACCGTTGTTTTTGGTGGCTACCGGCAGGCCGTGCCAGGCGCTGAAGTTTTCAATCTGGATCCAACCCTGCCAGCCGCTGGCGTAGCCGCACTTCATCCCCGCCGCTTTCAGCTTCGCGGTGTACTCCGCCAGATCCTGCCAGGTTTTTGGCGGCTGCTCCGGGTCTAAACCGGCTTTCTTAAAGGCGTCTTTGTTGTAGTACAGCACCGGCGTCGAGCTGTTAAACGGCTGAGACAGCAGATGGCCGGTTTTAGAATCGGTGTAGTAACCCGCTACGGTCGGCACAAACTGGGATTCGTCGAAGTTGATCCCCGCCTCTTTGAACACTTCGTAGACCGGTTTGATGGCTTTGGAGGCCATCATGGTCGCGGTGCCTACTTCGTACACCTGCAAAATGGCAGGCGCATTACCGGTACGGAAGGCGGCAATGCCCGCGCTCAGGCTCTGCTCGTAGTTACCTTTGTACACCGGCACAATTTTGTAATCCGGATGGGTGTCGTTGAAACGCTGCGCCAGGGAGTCAACCTCTTTACCCAACTCCCCTTCCATGGAATGCCAGAACGGAATGGTCGTCACAGCCATTGCGTTCGTCGCAAAAGCCAGACCCAGTGCCAGACCCAAAGCTGTGTGTCGTAACGATGTCATTGTCATCTCTCTTATTGTGCCGGATGCGCGATATCACGCGTTTTATGCTCGCGAGGTAACATGACATGCTCGAATGACAGAAAAATAACTGTTTGTTTACAGATAAGTGACAACAAAAGGTCAGCGGGATGATGGTTGTGTGAAGGGGTTTATGTGAAAAAGCCGGGTGGCGGCTTCGCCTTCCCCGGCCTACTCGATCCCGTAGGCCCGGTAAGCGTAAGCGCCACCGGGCAATACAGACGGCTCAGCCGCCTAAATACGCACTCCGCACCGCTTCATTGGCCAGCAGCGCATCGCCGGTATCCTCAAGCACCACGTGGCCGTTCTCCAGCACGTAACCGCGATCGGCGAGCTTCAGCGCCTGGTTGGCGTTCTGCTCGACGAGGAAGATGGTCATCCCCTCTTTACGCAGCTGTTCAATGGTGTCGAAGATCTGCTGAATGATAATTGGCGCAAGACCCAGCGACGGTTCATCCAGCAGCAGCAGGCGCGGCTGGCTCATCAGGGCGCGGCCGATCGCCAGCATCTGCTGCTCACCGCCGGACATGGTCCCCGCACGCTGAATACGACGCTCCCACAGGCGCGGGAAGAGTTCGTACACCCACTTGATACGGGACTGATACTGGTCGCGGTCAGCGAAGAAGCCGCCCATCGCCAGGTTCTCTTCCACCGTCATGCGCGAGAAGACACGACGCCCTTCAGGGACTATCGCCACCGCTTCACGCATGATTCTGGCGGTCTGCCAGTCGGTGATGTCTTTGCCATCAAACACAATCCGACCGCTGGTGGCGCGCGGGTCGCCGCACAGGGTACCGAGCAGCGTGGTTTTGCCCGCGCCGTTAGCCCCAATCAGGGTGACGATTTCGCCCTGATTGATATGCAGGCTGACGTCGTGCAGCGCCTGGATCTTGCCGTAGTGGGCACTTACCTTGTCAAACGTTAACATCGCTTTTTCCATCTTATGCCTCACCCAGGTATGCGCGGATCACGTCCGGGTTGTTGCGGATCTCATCCGGCGTACCGTTTGCCAGCGGCGTTCCCTGGTTCACCACGTAGATACGGTCAGAGATCCCCATTACCAGCTTCATATCGTGCTCAATCAGCAGGATAGTGGTGTCGTGATGATCGCGAAGTTCAGCAATCAGCTCGTCCAGCTCTTTGGTCTCTTTCGGGTTCAGACCCGCTGCGGGTTCATCAAGCATCAGGATTTCCGGCTGCGTTACCATGCAGCGCACAATCTCAAGGCGACGCTGGTCACCGTACGCAAGGTTACTTGCCTGGCGGTTGGCATGCGGCAGCAGACCGATACGGTCGAGCCAGGTTGCCGCACGATCCAGCGCTTCGCTCTGCGCCCGGCGGAAGGCTGGCGTCTTCAGCAGGCCGGAGAACAGACCGGTTTTCAACTGCTGATGCTGTGCCACCAGCAGGTTCTCAATCACCGTCATCTCGCGGAACAGACGCACGTGCTGGAAAGTACGCACCACGCCCATGCGGGCAATCTGCTGGCCCGGCAGCCCTTCCAGATGCTGGTCGCGCAGCATGATGGTGCCGCCCGTCGGCTTGTAGAAACCGGTCAGGCAGTTAAAGACTGTGGTTTTTCCCGCACCGTTCGGGCCAATCAGGGAGACGATCTCTTTCTTGTGCAGATCCAGATTCACATTGTTGACCGCCAGCAGGCCGCCAAAACGCATCATCAGACCGTTAACGGATAATAATGGCTGACTCATGCCTGCTCTCCTTTTGCTTGCCCGTTCTTCAGCTTCAGCTGTGGACGGGTCATCGGCAGCAGACCCTGCGGACGCCAGATCATCATCAGCACCATCAAACCACCCAGCATTAGCATGCTGTATTCGTTAAAGTCACGCATCAGCTCGCGTGAAACCACCAGCAGAATGGCGGCGAGGATAACGGCAAACTGCGAACCCATCCCGCCGAGCACCACAATCGCCAGCACAAAGGCGGATTCGGCAAAGGTGAACGATTCCGGGCTGACAAAGCCCTGACGCGCGGCAAACAGCGTGCCGGCAAAACCGGCGAACGCGGCGCTGATGGTGAACGCAGTCAGCTTAATGCGGGTCGGATTGAGGCCCAGGGAGCGGCAGGCGATTTCATCTTCACGCAGCGCTTCCCACGCGCGGCCCAGCGGCATACGCAGCAGGCGGTTAATCACGAACAGCGTGATGACCACCAGCAGCAGCGCCACCAGATAGAGCCAAATCACGCGATCGGACGGATCGTATTTCACGCCAAAGAAGTTGCTGAAGGTATCCCAGCCGCCTTCACGGGCGGTACGGCTGAACTCCAGACCAAAGAAGGTTGGTTTCGGGATCTGGCTGATGCCGTTCGGGCCGCCGGTCACCTCGGTATTGTTGAGCAGCAGGATACGGACGATTTCGCCGAAGCCTAAGGTCACAATCGCCAGGTAGTCACCGCGCAGGCGCAGCACCGGGAAGCCAAGCAGGAAACCTGCCGCGGCAGAGACCAGCCCCGCCAGCGGCAGGCACGTCCAGAAGCCGAGACCGTAATAGTGGTTCAGTAGCGCAAAGGTATACGCGCCAATGGCGTAGAAACCGCCGTAGCCCAGTACCAGCAGGCCAGAGAGCCCCACCACCACGTTCAGGCCCAGACCCAGAATAACGTAGATCATGGTCAGGGTGGCGATATCTACCGTGCCGCGCGAGACCACGAACGGCCACGCCACCGCAGCCACCAGCAGCGCCACGAGGAACAGCTTCTGCTTAACGGTGGAGCCATCGATAGCCGGCAGGACAAACTTCGGTCCTGAGACGCCTTTCAGCGTTTTCTGGAACAGCGGACGCAGCAGCTGGAACAGGAACACCACGGCGGTGCCGATAAAGACCCACTGCCAGCGAATGTCAGCGGCGGTGTCTACCACAAGCTTTGTGCCGTTCAGCTCTAACTGAACGCCCATAAAGACGCCCGCCAGCACGAAGAACATGGCGGCAGAGAGCAGCGCCATTGCAAAATGCATCGGTTTCATACTTTCTCTACCTCCGGACGACCCAGAATACCGGTAGGCATCACCAGCAGAACCAGAATCAGCAGGGCAAACGACACCACGTCTTTATACTCGGTACTCAAATACGCTGAGGAGAGCGCTTCTGCCACGCCCAGAATCAGGCCGCCAATCATCGCGCCAGGAATACTGCCGATACCGCCCAGTACCGCCGCGGTAAAGGCTTTCATCCCGGCCATAAAGCCGATGTACGGATTAATTACGCCGTAGAACTGGCCGAGCAGGACACCCGCCACCGCCGCCATCGCCGCGCCGATCACAAAAGTGAGCGCAATCACGCGGTCAGTGTTGATCCCGAGCAGGCTCGCCATCTTCAGGTCTTCCGCGCAGGCACGGCAGGCGCGTCCCATGCGGGAGTAGCGGATGAAGAGCGTCAGGGCGAGCATCGCAATAAAGGTCACCACCCAGATCACCAGTTGCATGGTGGTGATAGAGGCAGAGAAGTTTTCGCTGGCGCCGACAATCCACTGGCCGTTGAACAGGCTTGGCAGCGCCACATCGCGCGAGCCTTCGGTCAGGCTGACGTAGTTTTGCAGGAAGATAGACATCCCAATCGCGGAGATCAGGGCAATCAGGCGCTTGGAGCTGCGTACCGGCCGGTAGGCCACCCGCTCGATGCTCCAGCCGTAGGCGCTGGCAATCACAATCGCGCCGACAAACCCGGCGGCGACCAGCAGCCAGCTGCTGTCGATACCCATCATCATCAGGGCGGCGATAATCATAAAGGAGACGTAGCTACCGATCATGTACACCTCGCCGTGGGCGAAGTTGATCATGCCGATAATGCCGTACACCATCGTATAGCCGATGGCAA
The DNA here is from genome assembly GCF_057320385.1 of Enterobacter cloacae complex sp. 394F7. NCBI lineage: Bacteria > Pseudomonadati > Pseudomonadota > Gammaproteobacteria > Enterobacterales > Enterobacteriaceae > Enterobacter > Enterobacter cloacae complex sp. 394F7. The sequence goes on from NZ_JBXWCS010000013.1 coordinate 82,761, forward strand.
TCAGCGCGTAGGTGCTTCCCAGCGTGACGCCGTTAAACATCTGCTGCAGGAAATAGAGAAACTGCTCGGACATATGCAAACCTTTTTATACCCGCCCGGCGGTCCGGGCGGCGGGATAATTATTTGGCGGCCGAAGACGAACCGTCGGCGTGCCACTTAAAGACACCAAATTCAAATCCCTTCAGATCGCCTTTCTCATCCCAGTTCAGCGGCCCAATCACGGTGTTCGCCCCGTGTGCTTTTAAATCTTTCACCAGATCCAGCGGTTCTTTGCTGCCAGTACGGTCCAGCGCGGTGGCCAGTGACTGCACGGCGGCGTAGGTGATCCAGACGTATGGACCACTTGGATCTTTCTTCTGCGCCTTGAGCGCATCCACGATAGCCTTGTTCGCCGGATCCTGGTCATAGCGTTTTGGCATCGTCACCAGCATGCCTTCAGCGGCATCCCCGGCGATGTTAGACAGGGAGGCGTTACCCACGCCTTCTGGCCCCATGAACTGGGTTTTCAGACCGACCGAGCGCGCCTGGCGCAGCATCTGGCCCATTTCCGGGTAATAACCACCGTAGTAAACGAAGTCGATATTCTCTTTTTGCAGACGGGCGATCAGCGCAGAGAAATCTTTCTCACCCGCGGTAATCCCGTCGAAGAAGACGATGTTTGCGCCGCCTTTTTTCAGCCCGTCCTGAACGGAACGCGCCAGGCCTTCGCCGTACTGCTGTTTGTCATGAATAATGGCAATGCGCTGCGGTTTAACCGTCTCGAGGATGTATTTCGCCGCGGTCGGCCCCTGGGAGGAGTCCAGACCGGCGGTACGCATAATGTGCTGGTAGCCGCGCTGGGTCAGCTCCGGGTTGGTGGCACCAGGGGTAATCATCAGAATACCTTCGTCTTCGTAGATATCAGACGCAGGCTGAGTGGACGATGAGCACAGATGGCCGATCACATACTGGATGCCATCGTTCACGATTTTGTTCGCCACCGCGACGGCCTGTTTTGGATCGCAGGCGTCGTCGTATTCCACGCCCACCAGCTTGTCGCCTTTGATGCCACCTTTGGCGTTGATGTCTTTAATTGCCTGACGTGCGCCGTTGAACTCCATGTCACCCCACTGGGCAACAGGCCCGGACATGGCACCGACCACCGCAACTTTAATCTCTTCCGCCATGGCTGCATGCGAGAGAGACAATGCAACCATGCCCGCGATTAACGTCTTCGCGTTCCTTTTCATCTCTGAATCCCCATTCGTGATGTCGTGTATATATTTTGTTTTATTATGGTTAAAAAACATTCTGTACTTTTAATGCACAACGCTATTTTTACCAGTGCCTTTAATGGTTTAGCGCAGGTTTTTATCAAAAACCAGACTAAAATCTCTATTTTTCAGGCGATTAAGCAAAGATAATATTCTGAAATCAGGCAGAGATAAACAAATAAAAGTGCAGTTTGTAGCATAAAATAACGGTACAAAGCGCCGAATAAATCACTGCCATTCAGGTTAAAATTCTGCTTATTTTTCGATCCATGTGTTTTCAAACTGCACTTCGTCCTGGCAAAAAACTAATCACCTGGTAACGGGGAATAAAAAGAGGAAGCCGCTGAGCGAATAAATTGAGTACACTGCCTCTACTCAATTTGATTTGGACAAGCAGCTAATGAAACTGACTATCGTTCGTCTGGTGACCTTTAGCGACCAGGATCATATCGACCTGGGCAAGATCTGGCCGGAATATTCCCCTTCGTCGCTGAGCGTTGACGAAACCCACCGTATTTATGCCGCGCGCTTCAACGAGCGTCTGCTGGCTGCTGTGCGCGTGACGCTGAGCGGCACGGAAGGGGCGCTGGACTCTCTGCGCGTGCGTGACGTCACCCGTCGTCGCGGCGTAGGGCAGTACCTGATCGAAGAATTGATCCGTGAAAACCCGAGCATTACCTCCTGGTGGATGGCCGACGTAGGCGTGGAGGACCGTAGCGTGATGGCGGCGTTTATGCAGGCGTTAGGGTTTACGGCGCAGAAAAATGGGTGGGAGAAGCGCTAGATTTGTGCGGCCTGATGCCCTCACCCCAGCCCTCTCCCACGGGGAGAGGGGGCAAACATTAAAAAAGGCAACTTACGTTGCCTTTTTGCTTTTATTTGGCGTCAGTAGCAGTACCGTTGGCATGCCAGTCAAACACGCCGAACTCGAAGCCCTTCAGATCGCCCTTCTCATCCCAGGAGAGCGGCCCCATCACGGTATCAACAGAGTTCGCTTTCAGCCAGGTGGCAATCTCAGCCGGATCGGCTGACTGGTTCAGACCCGCCTGCAGAGACTGCAGTGCTGCGTAGGTTGTCCAGACGAACGCGCCGCTTGGATCCTGTTTCTTCGCCTTAATGGCATCTACAATCGGTTTGTTCGCAGGGACCTGGTCGTAGTTCTTCGGCTTGGTCACCAGCAGGCCTTCCGCAGACTCACCGGCAATGTTAGACAGGGAAACGTTCGCCACCCCTTCCGGCCCCATGAACTGGGTTTTCAGACCCGCTGCACGAGCCTGACGCAGGATCTGCCCCATTTCCGGGTGGTAGCCACCGTAGTAAACGAAGTCGATATTCTCTTTCTTCAGACGCGCCACCAGGGTAGAGAAGTCTTTCTCACCGGCGGTGATACCATCAAAGAAGACGACGTCAGCATTCGCTTTCTTCAGGTTGTCCTGCACGGAGCGCGCCAGACCTTCACCGTACTGCTGTTTGTCATGAACGATCGCGATACGCTTCGGCTTCACTTTTTCGACAATGTATTTGGCGGCCGTTGGGCCCTGATCGGAGTCCAGACCGGTGGTGCGCAGGATCAGCTTATAGCCGCGCGACGTCAGCTCCGGTGCCGTTGCCGCCGGGGTGATCATCAGGATGCCTTCGTCTTCGTAGATATCAGACGCAGGCTGGGTGGAAGAGGAGCACAGGTGACCGATAACGTATTTGATGCCGTCGTTCACCACTTTGTTCGCCACGGCAACCGCTTGTTTCGGGTCACAGGCATCATCATATTTTACGATCTGCAGTTTTTCGCCTTTGATACCGCCCTTCGCATTAATGTCGGCAACCGCCTGTTCTGCGCCCGTAAATTCCTGGTCGCCATACTGTGCTACCGGACCGGACATCGCGCCCACCACGGCCACTTTAATATCGGCCTGCGCCATGGTGCTGAATGCCAACGCGATACATCCTGCCAGTAACGCTTTACCCTTCATGTTCATCCTGAGATTCCCCATTATTATGGTTATTACGATTGTTGTGATGTTGTTGTGTAGCGCTTTATTTCAGTTATAGGTATGCCAGTCGCGCTTTTTCAGCATACTCTGCTAAAACATACCCCATTTTTATGATTTTGGAATAGCAAATTTGAAATGAATATATGATAAGCCCGGCAGGAATTTCACCGGGCTTCTGGCTTTAACGAGTCAGCGACGCAGAAATAATGTCCAGCGCTTTACGGAACTGCACTTCAGGGATTGTGAGCGGATAGAGGAAACGGATGACGTTACCGTACACGCCGCAGCTCAGAAGCAGAAGGCCTTCCTGCAGGGCTCGCTCCTGAACCTGACGGGTGAATTCCGGTGACGGCAGCCCGGATTGCGGATCGTTAAACTCCACCGCCACCATTGAGCCTTGTGCGCGGATATCCGCGATATACGGACAATGTTCCTTCGCTTTGTTCAGTACTTCCACCAGATGATGACCCAGGTGCGCCGAGCGCGTACAAAGATCGTCTTCATCAATCACGTCCAGCACGGCATGTGCGGCGGCGATCGCCAGTGGGTTACCGGCATAGGTACCGCCCAGTCCGCCAGGCGCAGGCGCGTCCATCACCTCGGCGCGGCCCGACACCGCCGAGAGCGGCATGCCACCCGCCAGGCTTTTCGCCATGGTGATCAGATCCGGCTTCACGCAGTGGTGTTCCATCGAGAACAGTTTTCCGGTACGCGCAAAACCGCTTTGCACCTCATCGGCGATCAGCAAAATACCGTGGGTATCGCACAGGGCGCGCAAGGCCTGCATAAAATCCGCCGGTGCAATGTTGAAACCGCCCTCACCCTGAACCGGTTCAAGAATAATGGCCGCGACCTGGTCCGGGGCAATGTCCGCTTTGAAGATACGCTCCAGGCTTTTTAATGCCTCCGCCGTACTGACACCGTGCAGTTCATTGGGGTATTGGGCGTGATATACAGAGCCAGGAAACGGCCCGAAACCCAGCTTGTAAGGGGCAACTTTCCCCGTCAGCGCCATGGTCATCGAGGTGCGTCCATGAAAAGCACCGCCAAAGGCGATCAGGCCAGGGCGTCTGGTGTATGCGCGGGCAATTTTTACCGCGTTTTCGACGGCTTCTGCCCCCGTTGAGAAGAAGGCGGTTTTGGCCGGGCCGTCAATCGGCACACGCGCGTTGATTCGCTCGGCAAGCGACACATAGCCTTCGTATGGCACAATCTGGTACGCCGTGTGGGTGAAGGCATGAAGTTGTTTTTCAATGGCGGAAATGATTTTTGGATGGCGATGCCCGGTGTTCAGCACCGCTATTCCGGCGGCGAAGTCGATATACTCGTTGCCCTCGACGTCCCACACCGTGGCGTTTTCAGCTTTTTCGGCATAGAAGTTACACATCACGCCGATGCCGCGCGGCGTCGCCTGTAAACGCCGGTCGTTCAGTTCGTTATTTTTCACCCTGTCCCCCTGAGAAAGTCGCCTGCTTAGCGCATCAGTAAGTGTTTGCCAGGGGGGAGAAATTCGCCAGAGCGGGCGCTAAAAAAACAAAACCCCCGGATTCGCATCCAGGGGCTCTCGTCATACTTCGCGGGAATTACGCTTCAATCGCGGCGCGAAGTTTTTTCATGGCGTTCTTTTCAAGCTGACGCACACGTTCAGCGGACACGCCGTAGCGGTCGGCCAGCTCCTGCAGCGTGGACTTGTTGTCTTCGTCCAGCCAGCGGGCACGGATAATATCCTGGCTACGCTCGTCAAGGCCTTCCATCGCATAGCTCAGCTTGTTCGCGGCCTGATCTTCCCAGTTGTCCTCTTCAATGCCGTCAGCAAAGTTAGAGGTCTTATCCTGCAGATACAGTACCGGCGCCATTGGCTGGCTGTCGGACGCATCGTCATCGGAAGACATGTCAAAAGTCATGTCCTGCGCGGCCATACGGGATTCCATCTCACGCACATCTTTGCTGGAAACACCCAGCTCGCGCGCCACCATTTCTACTTCATCCTGATTGAACCAGCCCAGACGCTGCTTGGTTTTACGCAGGTTGAAGAAGAGTTTGCGTTGCGCTTTTGTCGTGGCGACTTTCACGATACGCCAGTTGCGCAGCACGTATTCGTGAATCTCTGCTTTGATCCAGTGCACAGCGAAGGAGACCAGTCGTACACCCACTTCCGGGTTAAAGCGACGTACAGCCTTCATCAGGCCGATGTTACCTTCCTGAATCAAGTCCGCCTGCGGCAGGCCATAGCCCGCATAATTACGAGCAATGTGAACAACAAAGCGCAGGTGAGACAGGATCAGCTTTTTCGCTGCTTCCAGATCGCCCTGGTAATGCAGCTTTTCAGCAAGCTCCTTTTCTTCCTCGGCCGTTAACATCGGCCAGGTGTTCGCAGCCCGGATATACGATTCCAGGTTACCAACAGGGGCTAAAGCTAAAGTTTGCATTTCTTTGGTCATTCATTCCTCTCAATGTTTCTTCTGGTCCAGGTTGTCCCCATCAGGCAACAACCATGCCAAAGCGTTTGAGCAACGAGATTAGCATTCACTCTTTTATCAGACAGTGATTTTATCCACAAGTTCCAGGTGCAACGGTGAATAAATTACGCACAAAATGTGACATGGAGATGATAACAGGGGAAGAGACAACAGGGACGCTTTCCCTGCAGAGCGAACATCTCGGTGCAGGGAAAGATTATATCACGCTTTTCTTAGTCGGGAGTAAAGTGGCGTAAATGTTGAACCGTCGCCAGCCATGCTGCCACCCAGCCAATCATGGAGCAAACCAGCAGCAGAAGAAGGCACTCATCGAACCCTAAGCCACTGATATCAAACTTAGTTCCGAAGACCTGCGCCACCTCAGTCACGGCGGAGGAGAGCCGCATCACCAAAATTTCTGACAATATCAGTGAAAGAAATGCGCCGGAAAAACCGAGCAATGCGCCGCCGTAAAGGAACGGACGCAGGATGAAGCCATCCGTCGCACCAATCAGCTTTTGCACGTTGATGGTATCGCGGCGGGCGAAAATGCTCAGGCGCACGCTGTTACCGATGACGAGGAATACCGCCGCCACCATCAGCACGCCAATCATCGCCGACACGCGCCCCACCAGCCCGGTCAGTGCGGCAAGACGCGCAAACCAGCTGTCGTCCATGCGCACTTCATCAATGCCTTTAATGGTAGAGATGCGGTCGCGCAGCGTATTAAGTGAATCCGTTCCCTGGAAGTCGAGCTTCGGGATCACCACCGCCACGGCCGGCAGCGGGTTCTCTTCGAGCATATCCAGCGCGCCGCCAAAGCCTGACCAGTTACGGAACTCACCCAGCGCTTCTTCGCGGGAAAGGTAGTTCACCTTCTCCACGCCCTTCTCGGCCTGGATTTGCCCCACCACCTGCGCCGCGGCGTTATCGTCGAGCGCTTTGTCCAGATAGACCGTGATCTGCGGAGACGGATAATACTGCGACGCCGCCTGATTCACGTTCTTATAGACCATATAGCAGACGCTTGGCAGCGTCAGCGAAATGGCGATAACCATCACCGTCAGGAACGTCGCCAGCGGTTTACTTTTCAGATCCTGCAACGCGCCGTGGAAGGCGTAGCGTACCTGTTCATTGAACACGTTGGTTTTGCGGGAGTTTGGCTTCGGCGCGGCTTTCGCCCGCTTCGGCGCATTACGGTTACCGTCACCGCCACCCTGCGGCTTACGGAAACGGTCAAACCGGTTCCCGAACTGCCGAATCTGGTTCATTGCATCACGCTTGTTCACCGTGGCCTCCGTGCAAATGCCCGTCGCTCAGGGTCAGCATGCGGTACGAACGGCGGGAAATGAGCCCAATGTCGTGCGTCGCCATCAATACCGTCACCCCAACGCGGTTGAATTCCTCAAACAGACGCAAAATCCCTTCAGAAAGGGCGTCGTCCAGGTTACCGGTCGGTTCATCCGCCAGCAGTACCGCAGGCTTGTTCACCACCGCACGGGCAATGCCCACACGCTGCTGTTCACCGCCGGAGAGCTGGATCGGAAAGTTCTTCGCTTTGTCCAGCAGCCCGACCTTATCCAGCGCCGCAGAGACGCGACGGCGGATATCATCATAGCTGGCACCGGCAATAATCAGCGGGATCGCCACGTTATCGAAAACGGTGCGATCCATCAGCAGGTGGTGATCCTGGAAAATCATCCCGATCTGGCGACGCAGGAACGGCACTTCGCGGTTCTTAAGACGGCTAATTTCATGGCCGCTGAACCAGATTTTCCCGGCGCTTGGCCGTTCAATCCCACAGATAAGCTTGAGCAGGGTACTTTTCCCCGCGCCGGAATGGCCGGTCAGGAATGCCATCTCGCCTGGCTGCAGGTGGAAGGTCACCCCCTGCAGCGCTTGTCTCCCACCGAGATAGGCCTTGCTGACGTGTTCAAAGCGAATCATTGTTAGTCCTCTCGGGCAAATAATGCCTCAATAAAGTCGTCCGCCTTAAACGGACGCAAATCCTCAATACGCTCGCCCACACCGATGTAACGAATAGGAATGCCGAACTGATCGGCCACGGAGAAGATCACCCCGCCTTTCGCGGTGCCGTCCAGTTTGGTCAGCGTGATCCCGGTCAGTCCTACCGCTTCATGGAACAGCTTCGCCTGGCTGACGGCGTTCTGTCCGGTGCTGGCATCGATGGTCAGCATAATTTCATGCGGTGCGTCTTCGTCCAGCTTCTTCATGACGCGGACGATTTTCTTCAACTCTTCCATCAGGTGCGATTTGTTCTGCAAACGCCCTGCGGTATCGGCAATCAGGACATCCACATTTCGCGACTTCGCCGCCTGGATGGCGTCAAAGATCACGGACGCGGAATCCGCACCGGTGTGCTGCGCAATCACCGGAATGTTGTTGCGCTGGCCCCACACCTGCAGCTGTTCAACCGCCGCCGCGCGGAAGGTATCACCCGCCGCCAGCATCACCGATTTACCCTGCTGCTCGAACTGACGCGCCAGTTTGCCGATGGTGGTGGTTTTCCCGACACCGTTAACGCCAACCATCAGAATAACAAATGGCGTTTTGCCTTCAATATTAAGCGGTTCGTCAACTTTTGCGAGAATTTCACCCATCTCGTCTTTCAGCAGGCCGTACAGCGCTTCGGCGTCGCGCAGCTGTTTGCGGCTCGCCCCTTCGGTCAGGTTGGCGATGATCTTACGGGTGGTTTCCACCCCAACGTCCGCAATCAGCAACTGCTCTTCCAGCTCTTCAAACAGATCGTCGTCGATCTTTTTGCCGCGGAACAGACTGATAAATCCGGAACCTAAATTTTCTTTGGTTTTTAACAGGCTGCGTTTCAGGCGGGCAAAGAAACCTTCTTTGGTCGGTTTTTCCTGCTCCTGAACGATCTCCTCTTCGGCCTGCTCTTCCACGGGCACGACGATAACCGCTTCTTCAGCCGCCTGAGCGGCCAGCGCCTGGGCTTCCAGCTCTTCGTCGGTCAGCTCCGGCTGATGTGCCGCTTCTTGTTCCACCGCGTCGACAATTTCCACGGTTTCCGCTTCGGCCTGCCACTCTTCAGGGGAAACGTCCTCCGCTTTTACCTCTTCCGGCAGCGGCAACTCTTCATGTTCGATAACGGCCTGCGGCGCTTCAGTAACCGCTTCAACAACAGGTTCTGGCTTTTCGCTCTCCTGAACCTGTTCGGTGACCTCAACCACCTCTTCAGCAAAGGCTTCAGTCTCTTCTTTGCTGTGCGCATGCTCTTCCGCTTCGACAACCGCGGCGGTTTCTACAGGCGTTTCAGGCTGAGACTGTTCTTCAACGGCTTGTTGTTCTTCGGTTTTCTGTTCTGTTTCTTGCTCTTTTTCACCGAAACCCAGCCAGGAAAAGAAGCCACGTTTTTTTTGTTTTGCCATCTGCGACTACACTCCTCGCGGCGCTATATACATGGAAGCTAAAAAAATGATGAAATAGTCTAACACTTTACTTAATTGACATCACCGCCCGCAATCGCAGGCCAATTGTTAACAGAGCTTTCCTGAGATGAAGAAACCCAACCGCGCCCCAGCCGGTCAAATTCGTATTATCGGTGGCCAGTGGCGAGGCCGGAAACTCCCGGTGCCGGACAGCCCCGGTTTACGCCCAACCACCGACCGCGTGCGTGAAACGCTGTTTAACTGGCTGGCCCCGTCAATGGTAGACGCCCACTGCCTCGACTGCTTTGCTGGCAGCGGCGCATTAGGGCTGGAAGCCCTCTCGCGCTACGCCGCCAGCGCCACGCTGCTGGAGATGGAGCGCGGCGTCGCGCAGACGCTGCAGCAAAATCTGGCGACGCTGAAAGCCACCAACGCCAAAGTGGTGAACACCAATACGCTCAGTTTCCTCGCGCAGCCAGGCACGCCGCACAACGTGGTGTTTGTCGATCCGCCGTTCCGTAAGGGGCTGCTGGAAGAGACGTTATCCCTGCTGGAAAGCAACGGCTGGCTGGCGGATGACGCGCTGATTTACGTTGAAAGCGAAGTGGAAAATGGGCTACCGCCAGTGCCGGTTCACTGGGATTTACACCGCGAAAAAGTGGCGGGTCAGGTCGCTTATCGTCTGTATCATCGTCAGGCACAAGGAGAATCCAATGCCAGTACTGATTAATCTGGGACGTTTACTGATGCTGTGCGTCTGGGCGTTTTTGCTGCTCAATCTGGTGCATCCGTTCCCGCGCCCGATGAATATCTTCGTGAACGTGGCGTTTATCTTTACCACCTTCATGCACGCCCTGCAGATGGTGATGCTGAAAAATGGCCTGCCAAAAGACGGCCCGCAGATGACCGGCTGGCAGCAGCTGCGCGTGTTTATTTTCGGCGTGTTTGAACTGCTGGTGTGGATGAAGAAGTTTAAGGCGCAGGTGAAGAAGTAAGGTGCGGTCTGATGCCCTCACCCTAACCCTCTCCCACTGGGAGAGGGGATCGTATTATTCAGCCCTGAACCCCTCAAACCGCGACCCTTTGTAACTCAGCATCCCTTTCTCACCCACCGTCAGCTGATGGTACTGCTGCGCCTCCAGGCGGAAGGTCATCTCCAGGCCGCCCGTTTCCGGCTTAAAGCTCGCTTCATAGCGCATGGTCGTTCCCGCAGGGGTAACCTGTTGCTGGCGCGAGCGCCGGTCATTAAGGGGTTTTTCGCGTTTATTGCTCACCACCACGCGCTTTTGCATCAGCGGCGCGGCGTCATTATCCGCCTTCTCGCGGCGCTGCTGCACAAAACGGAACGAGGCGGCAATGACGATAATCGCCACCACGATAATGAAAAACAGCGGCATCTTGCTCATTCAACAATCCCATAAGATTATGCGGAATTCAGGATACCCTGACTCCCCCGGCATTGCCAAACGCCTGCCCGCATCACTACACTGAAGATGAAACTGATTATTCAGCCTTAACAGATACAGGGAGTTAATATGCTTTGGTCATTTATCGCTGTCTGTTTTTCCGCATGGCTTTATGTCGATGCGTCGTACCGCGGTCCGGCCTGGCAGCGCTGGTTGTTTAAACCCGTCACGCTGTTGCTGCTCCTGCTGCTTGCCTGGCAAGCGCCGATGTTTAACGCCGTCAGCTATCTGGTCCTCGCCGGGCTGTGTGCTTCCCTGATTGGCGATGCCTTAACCCTGCTGCCGCGTCAGCGTCTGCTGTATGCCGTGGGGGCGTTCTTCCTGTCGCATCTGCTCTACACCATCTACTTCGCCAGCCAGATGACGCTATCCTTCTTCTGGCCGCTCCCGCTGGTGCTGCTGGTGATTGGCGCCCTGCTGATTGCGGTGATCTGGTCGCGGCTGGAAGAGATGCGTCTGCCTGTCTGCACGTTTATCGCCATGACGCTGGTGATGGTGTGGCTGGCCGGTGAACTGTGGTTCTTCCGTCCAACGGCCCCGGCGATGTCCGCCTTCTTCGGCGCGGCCCTGCTGTTAATCGGGAATATCGTCTGGCTGGGCAGCCACTATCGCCGTCGTTTCCGGGCTGATAACGCGATTGCCGCCGCCTGCTACTTTGCCGGGCACTTCCTGATTGTGCGTTCGCTGTATATCTAAATAAGCCTTGACTCTGGAGTCGACTCCAGAGTGTATGCTGCGGTTAATGAGAAAATTATCATTACCGGAGAGTGCCATGTCGACTCCAGAAACACCTAAAAAAGCCCCTCAATTTTCCGCACTTAAGCTCAGTCCGGTTCCGGCGAAGGACGACTGCTGCTGTGAAGGGACGTGCGAAACACAAAACGCACAGCCGCTGCCTGAAAGTGGAAACCGCTACAGCTGGGTGGTTAACGGCATGGACTGCGCGGCCTGCGCCCGCAAAGTCGAAAACGCGGTAAAACAGATCCCGGGCGTCAGCCACGTTCAGGTGCTCTTTGCCACCGAAAAACTGCTGGTCAGCGCCGATAATGACGTCAGCCAGCAGGTGGTGTCCGCCGTCAGCAAGGCCGGTTACTCCCTGCGTAGCGAAACGGCCCCCGCCGAAAAAACCGCTCCGCTGCGTGAAAATCTGCCCCTTATCGCGCTCGTGATTATGATGGCCCTGAGCTGGGGTCTGGAGCAGATCAACCACCCGTTTGGCAATCTGGCGTTTATCGCCACCACGCTTGTCGGGCTGTATCCCATTGCCCGCCAGGCGCTGCGGCTGATGAAAAGCGGCAGCTGGTTCGCTATCGAAACGCTGATGAGCGTGGCGGCTATCGGCGCGCTGTTCATTGGTGCCACAGCGGAAGCGGCCATGGTGCTGCTGCTGTTCTTAATTGGCGAACGTCTTGAAGGCTGGGCGGCAAGCCGGGCGCGTAAAGGGGTCAGCGCCCTGATGGCGCTTAAGCCCGAAACCGCCACACGAGTAGCCGGAAACGAACGCCAGACGGTGGCCATTAACGCACTGCGTCCGGGCGATGTGATTGAAGTCGCTGCCGGAGGGCGCCTGCCTGCGGACGGTACCCTGCTCACCGCCACCGCGAGCTTCGACGAAAGCGCCCTCACCGGGGAGTCGATTCCGGTTGAACGCACTGCCGGTGAAAAAGTACCTGCGGGCGCCACCAGTGTCGACCGTCTGGTCCAGTTCACGGTACTTTCCGAACCCGGTGACAGCGCCATCGACCGTATCCTGAAGCTGATCGAAGAGGCCGAGGAGCGTCGCGCCCCCGTCGAGCGATTTATTGACCGCTTCAGCCGGATTTACACCCCCGCCATCATGCTGGTTGCCCTGCTGGTCACTATCGTTCCGCCGCTGTTCTTTGGTGCGCCGTGGGAAGGCTGGATTTACAAAGGTCTGACCCTGCTGCTGATTGGCTGTCCGTGTGCGCTGGTGATCTCCACCCCGGCGGCCATTACCTCCGGTCTGGCGGCAGCGGCACGTCGCGGTGCCCTGATAAAAGGCGGCGCGGCGCTGGAACAGTTAAGCCAGGTGCAGCAGGTGGCGTTCGATAAAACCGGCACGCTGACCGTGGGGAAACCGCAGGTCACCGGCGTGTATCCGCAGGATATCGGTGAAGATGAACTGCTTACGCTGGCCGCCGCCGTAGAGCAGGGTTCCACTCACCCGCTGGCGCAGGCGATTGTGCGTGAAGCACAGTCGCGCGGGCTGGCAATTCCGACGGCAACGGCACAGCGGGCGCTGGTTGGGTCCGGGATTGAGGCCGACATCGACGGTAAAAAGATGCTGATTGTCGCGGCGGGTAAGTCTTCTAACCCAGAGGTTGAGGCGTTAGAACAGACCGGACAAACTGTCGTAACCGTCATGCAGGACGGCGTCGCCAAAGGCATGCTGGCACTGCGCGATACCCTGCGTGATGATGCGAAAGAGGCCGTCGCGGCGCTCCATCAGCTGGGCGTACAGGGTGTGATCCTCACCGGCGATAACCCGCGTGCCGCCGCCGCGATTGCCGGAGAGCTGGGGCTGGACTTTAAGGCCGGATTACTCCCTGCGGACAAGGTCAGTGCCGTGACGGAGCTGAACAGCCATGCTCCGCTGGCGATGATCGGCGACGGAATCAACGATGCGCCAGCGATGAAAGCATCCACCATCGGGATTGCCATGGGCAGTGGTACCGACGTGGCGCTGGAAACCGCCGATGCCGCGCTCACCCATAACCGCCTGACCGGGCTGGCGCAGATGATTTCCCTGGCACGCGCCACGCGCGCCAATATTCGCCAGAACATCAGCATCGCCCTGGGGCTGAAAGGGATTTTCCTCGTCACCACCCTGCTCGGCATCACCGGGCTGTGGCTGGCGGTGCTGGCGGATACCGGCGCGACGGTGCTGGTGACGGCCAACGCGCTCCGCTTACTGCGACGCAAATAACACGCAATGCACGCCTGGCCGGGTAAAGCGTAACGGCAACCCGGCCTTCCCTTCTCAAAAATCTAAACCAGCGTTTCAGAAATTCACGCTTTTGTGAGGCGCTTCACCTCCGTTTTCCAGGCCATAGTGTAATTTTTAAACGTACAAAACTAAAACACCGTTTTAACACTTACCTCACTACCCTGGAGTTGACTTGATGAAAACGACCCTCAAGCCGTTACTGGCCGCTCTGTGTCTGTCTGCTTTTGCCTGCTCCGTTTCTGCGCAAACCATTAAAGCCGCCGATGTGCATCCTGAAGGCTACCCGAACGTGGTAGCCGTACAGCACATGGGGGAGAAACTCAAACAACAAACCGACGGCAAGCTGGAGATCAAGGTCTTTCCCGGCGGCGTGCTCGGGGATGAAAAGCAGATGATTGAACAGGCGCAGATGGGGGCGATCGACATGATCCGTGTCTCCATGGCTCCGGTGGCGGCGATCCTGCCCGATATTGAAGTCTTTACCCTGCCCTATGTGTTCCGCGATGAAGACCACATGCACAACGTCATCGACGGCGATATCGGCAAGCAGATTGGCGAAAAACTGACCGCCAGCCCCAAATCGCGGCTGGTGTTTCTCGGCTGGATGGATTCCGGCACCCGTAACCTGATCACCAAAACGCCGATCGTCAAACCGGAGGATCTGAAAGGCAAAAAAATCCGCGTTCAGGGAAGCCCGGTGGCGCTGGCGACACTGAAAGACATGGGGGCTAACTCGGTGGCGATGGGGGTCAGTGAGGTTTACAGCGGCATGCAGACCGGCGTAATCGACGGCGCTGAGAATAATCCGCCGACCTTCATCGCCCATAACTATATGCCGATCGCCAAAAACTATACCCTCAGCGGCCACTTCATTACCCCGGAAATGCTGCTCTACTCAAAAGTGAAATGGGACAAGCTCAGCGCAGACGAACAGCAGAAAATCCTGACCCTGGCGCGCGAAGCGCAGTTCGAACAGCGCAAGCTGTGGCAGGCCTATAACGCCGAGGCGCTGGCGAAGATGAAAGCCGGTGGCGTGCAGTTCCACGAGATCGACAAATCGGTATTTATCAAAGCCACAGAGCCGGTGCGCGCGCAGTATGGCGAAAAGCATCAGGACCTGATGAAAGCCATTGCTGACGTTCAGTAAACGGAGAACGTATGTCCGAACTCTACCTGAAGTGGATGGACCGGCTGTATCTGCTCGCCATGGGCGTAGCGGGATGCGCGCTGCTGGTCATGACGGTGGTGATCCCGATTGGCATCTTCTCGCGCTATGTGCTGAATCGCGGTGAATCCTGGCCGGAGCCGATTGCCATCATCTGCATGGTGACCTTTACGTTTATCGGCGCGGCGGTGAGCTACCGTGCCGGGTCACACATCGCGGTGAACATGCTGACCGACCGACTGCCAGACATGCTGAAAACAGCGTGTGCGCGCGTGGTGGATCTGCTGATGCTGCTGACCTCGCTGATTATGTTCTGGTACAGCTACTGGCTGTGTGTCGAGCTCTGGGAGCAGCCGGTCGCCGAGTTTCCGATCCTGACGTCAGGGGAGAGTTATCTGCCGCTGCCGATTGGTTCTGCGGTGCTGATCCTGTTTGTCATTGAACGTCTGCTGTTTGGCTCACAGGAAAACCGTCCTGTGGTGCTGATCGGCAACCACAGTTAAGGGGTGAACAATGGATGCATTCGTTTTGTTATTCACCCTCGCCATTTTGCTGGCGCTGGGTATGCCGGTGGCGTTTGCCGTCGGCTTAAGCGCCGTCGCGGGCGCGTTGTGGATCGAGTTACCGCTCGAAGCGCTGATGATCCAGATCACCAGCGGGGTTAACAAATTTACCCTGCTGGCGATCCCGTTTTTCATCCTGGCGGGGGCGATCATGGCGGAAGGCGGCATCGCCCGACGGCTGGTGAATTTCGCGTATGTCTTTGTTGGTTTTATTCGCGGCGGACTGTCGCTGGTGAATATCGTGGCCTCCACCTTTTTCGGCGCGATTTCCGGTTCATCGGTGGCGGATACGGCCTCCATCGGCAGCGTGATGATCCCTGAGATGGAGAGAAAGGGGTATCCCCGCGAGTATGCGGCGGCGGTCACCGCCAGCGGGTCGGTGCAGGCGATTTTAATCCCGCCCAGCCACAACTCGGTGATCTACTCGCTGGCCGCAGGCGGTACGGTCTCCATTGCCACGCTGTTTATCGCAGGCGTGCTGCCGGGGCTGCTGCTGGGACTGTGCCTGATGACGCTGTGTCTGTGCTTTGCCCATAAGCGCGGCTATCCAAAAGGCGAAAAAATCCCCTTCAAACAGGCACTGAAGATTTTGCTGGACGCTCTGTGGGGGCTGATGACGGTGGTAATTATCCTCGGCGGGATCATGTCCGGGATATTCACCGCCACCGAATCCGCGGCGGTCGCCTGTCTGTGGGCATTCTTTGTCACCATGTTTATCTATCGGGACTATACGTGGAGCGAACTGCCGAAGCTGATGTGCCGGACGGTGAAAACGGTCACTATCGTGATGATCTTGATTGGCTTTGCGGCGGCGTTTGGCGCGGTGATGACCTACATGCAGTTACCTGTGCGCATCACGGCGTTCTTCACCTCGCTCTCGGATAACAAGTACGTGATCCTGATGTACCTCAACATCATGCTGCTGCTGATTGGCACCCTGATGGATATGGCGCCGATCATTCTGATCCTGACGCCGGTGCTGTTGCCGGTGACCCAGTCGCTTGGGATCGACCCGGTCCATTTCGGGATGATCATGATGGTGAATCTGGGGATCGGGCTTATCACGCCGCCAGTGGGTTCGGTGCTGTTTGTGGCCAGTGCGGTAAGCAAGCAGAAAATCGAGCATGTGGTGCGCGCGATGCTACCGTTTTACGGCATGCTGCTGCTGGTGCTGGGAATGATAACGTACATCCCGGCGATTTCGCTGTGGCTGCCGGGATTGTTAGGCATGCAGTAAGGGGGTTACCCCTTGCGGATCAAATACCGGTACGGCAGCGCTTCGGTCTGCTGTGCCACCAGTTCATGCTCCATAAAGGTACAAAAACCGGGGATATCGCGGGTGGTTGCCGGATCGTCAGCGATGATCAGCAGCGTTTCGCCGGTTTGCATATTGCGCACGGTTTTGCGCACCATCATTACCGGCTCAGGGCAGCGGAGGCCCTGCGCATCAAGGGTGTGGTCTGGAGTGGAAAACAGATCGGTCATGGTGTTCTCGGTCAGATAAAAACGGCTGTAGTTTACGCCCCGTAGCCAGCAATGCAAACCAGGTTAACGGTTGCGTAAAAACTAACCATTGCAAAGTCCCGTCAAAGCAGTATCATGCTGCGGTTTTTATTGGGTTCCCTCACCCCAACGTATAAAAAGGTCACAATATGACGCCGTTTTCTGAATCGCAGCGCGTAAAAGCGTTGTTCTGGCTTTCGCTTTTTCATCTGCTGGTGATCACCTCCAGTAACTATCTGGTGCAGCTGCCGATAGCCATCTTTGGTTTCCATACCACCTGGGGCGCGTTCAGCTTCCCGTTTATTTTTCTCGCCACCGATCTGACCGTGCGTATTTTTGGCGCACCGCTGGCTCGCCGCATTATTTTTGCGGTCATGCTGCCGGCGCTGTTCGTGTCGTACGTTATTTCCTCCCTGTTTTACATGGGGAGCTGGCAGGGCTTTGAGGCGTTAACCCACTTCAACCTGTTTGTTGCCCGAATCGCTACTGCAAGCTTTATGGCCTATGCGCTGGGGCAGATCCTCGACGTGCACGTATTTAACCGCCTGCGTCAGAATCACCGCTGGTGGATGGCCCCCACCGCCTCGACGCTGTTCGGCAACGTCAGCGATACGCTGGCCTTCTTCTTCATTGCCTTCTGGCACAGCCCGGATGCGTTTATGGCCGAACACTGGATGGAAATTGCGCTGGTGGACTACTGCTTCAAGGTGCTTATCAGCATTGTCTTCTTCCTGCCGATGTACGGCGTGCTGCTGAATATGCTGCTGAAAAGACTGGCAGATAAATCTGAAATCACAGCATTGCAGGCTGGTTAAGGGTTCGATTTATCAGTTGTGATAAGATGGACAAATGAGCCGTTATGGCCGTTTATCGAAAGGAAGAAGTCAATGCGCAATCTGGTTAAATATGTCGGGATTGGCCTGCTGGTTGTCGGCCTTGCAGCCTGTGATAACAGCGACACGAAAACGCCTGCTCAGGGCGCGTCTGCAGAGAGCAACGCAACCGGTCAGCCGGTGAACCTGCTGGACGGTAAACTCAGCTTCTCTCTGCCAGCGGATATGACTGACCAGAGCGGCAAGCTGGGTACCCAGGCGAACAACATGCACGTCTATTCCGATGCAACCGGGCAGAAAGCGGTGATTGTGATTGTGGGCGACGATACCAGCGAAGACCTGGCCGTGCTGTCCAAACGTCTGGAAGATCAGCAGCGCAGCCGCGACCCGCAGCTGCAGGTGGTGACCAACAAGTCCATCGAACTGAAAGGCCACACGCTGCAGCAGCTGGACAGCATTATCTCTGCAAAAGGTCAGACGGCCTACTCTTCCGTGGTGCTGGGTAAGGTGGATAACAAACTGCTGACCCTGCAGATCACCCTGCCAGCGGAAGATCAGCAGAAAGCGCAGACTGCCGCTGAAAACATCATCAACACCATCGTGATTCAGTAACGCGTCAGGATGATGACGTGGCCTCCGGTGCCTGCACCGGGGGCCATTTTTTTAGCCGCCACGTGAGCATCAGGGCCATCACCACCAGACCCGCAGCCGCAAGATAGATTACCGGCACGCCTGCCCAGGCCATGACCAGCCCTGCCAGCGGCCCGGTAATGCCCAACGACATATCCATAAACACCGTGTAGGTTGCCAGCGCCGCCCCCTGATTCTGCGGCGGCACGGCTTTCACCGCCACCACGCCCAGCGCCGGGAAGACCAGCGAAAAACCGGCTCCGGCGAAGAACACGCCAATTTTTGCCATCCACGGCGCGGTCGCTATACCGGTCAGCAGCAGCCCGACAATCTCAACCGCAAAGCAGATCATCGCTACATTCAGCCCGCCCAGGCGGTTAATACCGTTCGGGAAGAGCAAACGGGCACCCACAAACGCACAGCTGAACAGGGTTAACGCAAAGGCCGCCCCGTCCCAGCCTTTGGCGTCATAAAACAGGGTGATAAAGGTGGCGATCACCCCAAAGCCGGTGGTTGCCAGCGCCAGTGCCATACCATACGGCCAGACGCGCCCCAGCACTGCCCGGAACGGCAGCGGTTTGCCTTTGCTGGCCTTCACTTTCGGACGCGGCAGGGCAAACAGGATCGCCACCAGCGCGACCACCATAATGGTGCCCGCCAGGCCGTACAGTCCGCCATACGCATAGCACATCACCCCAAGCGGGGCGCCAAGCGCCATTGCCCCGTAGGTGACAATGCCGTTCCAGGAGATGACCCGGCCAATGTGCGGTGCCCCGACCACGCCTACGCCCCACAGCGTCGAGCCGGTTCCTGCCAGGCTTTGCCCAATACCGAGGATCACCCGGCCCAGGCACAGCAGCACCAGGCTGACCAACGGCCAGTGGCTGGTCGTTGCCGCCAGCAGGTAACTCAGGCCACTGAGAAAACAGCCGCATAATCCTGTGATCACAATGCTCTTCGGCCCGAACAGATCCGCGTAGCGACCCGCATGCGGGCGGCTCAACAGCGTGGCGAAGTACTGCAGGCTAATCACCAGCCCCGCCCAGAATGCGCTAAACCCCATCACGTCATGAACGTAGCCCGGCAACACCGCCAGCGGCAGGCCAATCGTCAGATAACTGGCAAAGTTAAAAATCACAACGGAGACAATGCGCAGATTAAGGCGTAATCCGCTTAATGCCGGTTCGGCGGCGGGTTCGGGCATGAGGTTTTACCTGGATTTTTGCAACAGTGTTTCACTATTACCACGACGCCAGCAGAAAATCAGCAGCGACTTTCAGATTAACGGTGCCAGACGAAGCGAAACCCGCGCACTACACTTAACGGGCAATCACATTAAGGAACACGAATGACCCCTAACCCGCCCGACAAAGCAGGACTCCACATCCTGTTAAAACTCGCCTCTCTGGTGGTGATCCTCGCCGGTATCCATGCTGCCGCCGATATTATTGTCCAGCTTCTGCTGGCGCTCTTTTTTGCCATTGTGCTTAACCCGCTGGTGACCTGGTTTTTGCGCCGGGGTATCAGCCGCCCGGTGGCCATAACCATTGTGGTTATCGTGATGCTGATTGCACTCACCGCCCTTTTCGGCGTGCTGGCCGCCTCGCTGAGCGAATTCTCCACGATGCTGCCGCAATACAACAAAGAGCTGACGCGCAAGATCGTGGCGCTTCAGGAGATGATGCCGTTTCTGAACCTGCATATTTCGCCGGAACGGATGTTGCGCCGGATGGATTCCGAAAAAATCATGACCTACGCCACCACGCTGATGACCGGCCTGTCCGGCGCTATGGCCAGCATTTTGCTGTTGGTCATGACGGTGGTGTTTATGCTGTTCGAAGTGCGCCACGTGCCCTATAAGCTGCGTTTCGCGCTGAATAATCCGCAAATTCACATCGCCGGTTTACACCGCGCGTTAAAGGGCGTCTCCAAATATCTGGCCTTAAAAACCCTGTTAAGCGTCTGGACCGGCGTGATTGTCTGGCTGGGGCTGATGCTGATGGGCGTGCAGTTCGCGCTGATGTGGGGAGTGCTGGCGTTTTTGCTGAACTACGTGCCCAACATTGGCGCGGTACTCTCCGCCGTGCCGCCCATGATTCAGGCGTTTCTGTTTAATGGCTTCTATGAGTGCATGCTGGTGGGGGCGCTGTTCCTCGTGGTGCATATGGTGCTGGGGAATATTCTTGAACCACGGATGATGGGCCACCGGCTGGGCATGTCGACGCTGGTGGTGTTCTTATCCTTACTGATTTGGGGATGGCTGCTGGGCCCGGTTGGGATGCTGCTGTCGGTACCGCTCACCAGCGTCTGTAAAATCTGGATGGAGACCACCAAAGGCGGCAGCAAACTGGCGATACTGCTGGGGCCGGGCCGACCCAAGAGTCGGCTTCCCGGTTAATCGTCTGGGGTGAGACGGAACATGACGCTACGGGAAATTTTTAGGAGAAACGTTATTCGCAAGCCTGCGACAACACTGTACGATGTACGCTGTAACATCGCGCTTGCGAAGTAAAAATCACAGAAACAGGTTTATCGCGGACGCGCGTAGATGAAATTTACCCTCACCATTATCGACTGGCAGGCCAGAGCGCCAGGACTCAGCGATGCCGGCGCATGGCAGGCATGGTCGCGCCAGTCTGACGCCATCGATCCCGCCGCGCCGCTTGCAAAACTGACCGATCTGCCGATGATGACCGCCCGCCGCCTCAATTCGGGCAGTAAGCTGGCCGTGGATATTGGTCTTGCGATGCTGCGCAAACATCGTATCGATGCCGTGGTCTACAGCAGCCGCCATGGCGAGCTGGAACGCAACTACCGTATTCTGCAAGCGCTGGCGACGGAGCAACCCGTCTCCCCCACCGATTTTGCAATGTCTGTTCATAACGCCGCGGTCGGCAATCTTACCATCACCGCAGGTCAGCCGATTGTCTCATCCTCGGTCTCCGCCGGGATGGACACCTTCCAGCAAAGTTTGTGCGAAGTGTTGAGTCTGCTTCACGCGGGCTACTCCCGCGTTTTGCTGGTGGATTTTGACGGCGTCCTGCCCGCGTTTTATCACGCCGGGCTCCCGCCGCAGATGCCCGTCTGGCCTTACGCCCTTGCGCTGGTGATTGAAGCCGGGGACGCGCTCTGCTGTGAAACCCATCGCGAAAGCACAGGGGAAGAGCCCGCGCTGCCGCAAAGCCTTCAGTTCCTGCGACATTACCTGAGCGACGCGCGGCAATTTGCCCTGGCAGGCGAGCGTTTGCAGTGGCAGTGGGCGCGCCAATGAGCCGGATCCTCTCCCGCCTCGATCGGTTATGGCGCATGCTGATGACCGGGTTTTGCTTCGCCCTGTTTGGCCTTGGCGGGCTGCTGCTGTCGCTGGTCTGGTTTAACCTGCTGCTGATTTTTCAGCGCGATCGCACGGCACGCCGCCGACTGGCGCGACGCAGCATCTCCGCCAGTTTTCGGCTGTTCCTGGCGGTCGTTCGCGGAACCGGCGTGCTGGATTACCGCTTTAACAATCTGGACGTTCTGCGCGCCGAGCGCGGCTGCCTGGTGATAGCCAACCATCCTTCGCTGCTGGACTATGTGATCCTCGCCTCGGTGATGAACGAAACCGACTGTCTGGTGAAAAGCGCGTTGCTGCGTAACCCCTTTGTCAGCGGCGTGATCCGTGCAGCCGATTACCTGATCAACAGCGAAGCAGAAACGCTGCTTCGTGCCAGCCAGCAGCGTCTGGCGCAGGGCGACACCCTGCTGATTTTCCCGGAAGGCACCCGCACCCGCGTGGGCGAAGCCATTACCCTGCAGCGGGGAGCGGCGAATATTGCCGTGCGGTGCAACAGCTCTCTGCGCGTGGTGGTGATCCACTGTAGCGAACGCATGCTGGATAAACAGAGTCGCTGGTACAATGTGCCGCCCAAAAAACCCATTTTTACCGTGGATGTTCGCGAACGCATCAACATTCATGATTTTTACGATGCGAGCCAGCACGAACCTGCGCTGGCGGCAAGGCAGTTAAACCGGCATATGCAGCAGCAATTAACATCCGGTCTTCAATCTTTGTCAGGAATGAAAGATGCAAGCGCTCTATCTTGAAATTAAGAATCTCATTATCTCTACGCTGAATCTGGAAGAACTTACCCCAGAGGATATCGACACCGACGCTCCGCTGTTTGGTGACGGACTGGGTCTGGACTCTATTGATGCCCTGGAGCTGGGGCTGGCTGTGAAAAATCAGTACGGCGTAGTGCTTTCTGCCGAGAGCGACGAGATGCGTCAGCACTTCTATTCCGTTGCCACGCTCGCCGCTTTTATTCATCAACAACGCGCCTGAGAATGACCCGCTATGACAGAACAAGAAACCCTTTATCAGGAAGTCTCTGCGCTTCTTATTAAACTTTTTGAACTCGACCCTGAGCTCATTACGCCGCAGGCCCGGCTTTACGAAGACCTGGATCTCGACAGCATTGATGCCGTAGATATGGTGGTTAACCTGCAGAAGAAGACGGGGCATAAAATTAAGCCTGAAACCTTCAAAGCGGTGCGTACCGTTCAGGACATCGTCGACGTTGTGGAACAACTCCAGCGCGACGCCTGACGTGCCTGCCATTCCGCTCATCCCGATACTGACGGGCCTGATGCTGCTGGCTTGGCCGTTTTTGATTGGCTATGGCCTTGCAAGCCACCATTTGCAATGGATATTGCCCCTGATGGCGCTGGTGTTGCTGCTGCGTGTCTGGCAGACGCGCCAGCAGCGCGGCCCCTTGCGCTACGTTTTCCTGAGCGTGACGCTGGCCGGGGCAGTGCTGTGCGTGGCGAGCCTTTTTCACGCTCACCTGTGGGTGCTGTTTTATCCGGTGGTCGTTAATCTGGTGATGCTGGTGGTCTTTGGGGGCTCGCTGTGGACATCCATGCCGATGGTGGAACGGCTGGCGCGGATACGGGAGCCCCAGTTGTCTCCTGCCGGGGTTCGTTACACGCGTAAAGTGACGAAAGTCTGGTGCGGCTTTTTTATCGGCAACGGCGCAGTCGCGCTGTTTACCGTGCTGTACGCCGACCTGCGCCTGTGGACGCTGTGGAACGGGATGCTTTCCTACATCCTGATGGGAACGTTAATGGCGGGTGAATGGCTGGTGCGACAACGGGTAATAAAAAACGATGGATAAACCGCTTCCTCTGAGCCAGTGGCTAAACGCCCCGCGTCCTGATGAGACGCCTGTCGCCTGGCTTGACGATCGTATCTGGACGCTGGGCGATCTGCGCCACGATGTTACGCAACTGGTCGACGCGCTGCGTCAGGAAGAGGGCGAGCGCTGGGCGCTCTGTTTTGAAAACGGCTATCTTTTTATCGTCGCCCTGCTGGCGGCGCTTCATGCGGGGAAAACCCCCGTGCTCCCCGGGCACAGCCGGGGGGCGCAGCTTAACGAACAGCGGGCCATGTTCAGCGGCGTCCTGAGCGACACCACGCTCGAGTTTTCAGGGCGACTGCGGTTGGTCACCGCCACTGCGCCGACAAACATCCCCTTTTCCCCCTTGCCTGCCATTGACGAGACGCGCGTTATCGAGCTCTTTACCTCTGGCTCCACCGGCACGCCGCAGCGGGTGATTAAGCCGGTGATCGGCCTGGATCGGGAAGCCCGTCTGCTTGCCGATCGGTTTGGCGAACGGCTGACAGGCTGTCACGTCGTGGCCTCCGTGGTGTTGCATCATCTGTATGGCCTGACGTTTCGTGTTGTCTTACCCATGGCGCTTGGCCTGCCGCTGCATGCCTCCCTGCTGCAGTACGCAGAACAGCTGCCAGCGCTGCCGCAGGACAAACGGTACCTCTTTATCAGCAGCCCGGCATTCCTCAAGCGGCTCGACACCTCGCTTGTGCCGCCTCCGGTTGCCCTGCTGCTCTCAGCCGGGGGCGAACTGCCCTGGCGCGACATCATCCCTTGTCATGACTGGCTGAACGTCTGGCCTGATGAAATTTACGGCAGCACCGAAACGGGCGTTATGGCCTGGCGTCACCGTCTGGATGAGACAACACTTTGGCAGCCGTTTCCCGGCGTGACGTTCCACGGCGATCGGGTGACGTCGCCACTGATCCGCGAGGCTGAAGGAGTCGTGCTGGATGATATCCTGCATTTCGCGGCTGACGGGCAGTTCAACATCATCGGACGCCGTGGCCGGGTGGTCAAAATTGAAGACAAACGCATTTCGCTTGATGAGATTGAGCAGCGGTTACTGGCGCTGGACGGCATCTGCGACGCCGCCGCGCTGGCGGTCACTCGCCGTGGTCGTCAGGCCATTGGCGTGCTGCTGGTACTCAGTGACGCGGCGCGCTTGCACAGAGACAACGGGGGTAAAAATGCCCAGGAATCCGCGTGGCGTCGCGCCCTTCGCCCCTGCCTTGAACCGGTTGCCGTGCCCCGCTACTGGCGCATTGTCGATGAAATCCCGGTCAACAGCATGAACAAGCGTGTGACTGCACAGCTACAGGAGTTATTTCATGAAGATTCATGAAATCGAACGCCACCAGACTCATCCGGAGCATCTTGAGATCACGCTTTACCTTGACCCTGTCCTGCTCTGGTTTAAGGGGCATTTTGCTGTCCAGCCCCTGCTCCCTGGCGTTGCACAACTCGACTGGGTGATGCATTACGCCACCACCCTGATGGCACCGGGCTACCGTTTTCACAGCATTCAGAATGTGAAGTTTGCGGCCCCGCTGTTGCCGGACAACACGGTGACGCTGATCCTTGACTGGCACCCTGCCCGTCAGATGCTCAGCTTCAGCTACCAGCGCCATGCGGGCAGTGAACGCCATACCGCCAGCAGCGGGAAGATTCGCCTATGTCAGTAACGTTCCGCCCCTGCGTGTTGATCCCCTGCTACAACCACGGTGCGATGATGGCCGCGGTGCTCGTACGTCTGGCACCGTTTGACCTCCCGTGCCTGGTGGTTGACGATGGCAGCGAAGAGAGCACGCGCCACACCCTGGCGCACTTAGCAGAGCAGCATCCGCAGGTTACACTGCTGCGTCTGGCGAAAAACAGCGGCAAAGGCGCGGCAGTGATGGCGGGGCTGAAAGCCTGCGCAGAGCGCGGCTTCACTCATGCAATCCAGGTGGACGCCGACGGCCAGCACGCCATTGAAGATCTCCCCCGCTTTCTGGCGCTGGCGCAACGTCACCCCGAGGCGCTGATTTCCGGTCAACCCGTTTACGATGACTCCATACCCCGTTCGCGCCTTTACGGACGCTGGATAACGCACGTCTGGGTCTGGATTGAAACGTTGTCCCTGCAGCTTAAAGACAGCATGTGCGGCTTTCGGGTCTATCCGATCACGCCGGTGATGCAGCTTGCCGCACGTACCCCGCTCGGCAAGCGTATGGACTTTGATACTGAAGTGATGGTCCGCCTCTACTGGCAGGGCACGCCCAGCTATTTTCTGCCCACCCGCGTCACCTACCCGGCAGACGGTGTATCCCACTTCGATGCGCTAAAAGACAACGTGCGCATCTCGCTGATGCATACCCGTCTGTTTCTGGGGATGCTGCCGCGCATCCCTTCCCTGCTGATGCGCCGTCGGCCGCAGCACTGGGCGCAACAGCAGGAGGTCAAAGGACTATGGGGAATGCGCCTGATGTTACGCGTCTGGCAACTGCTTGGGCGCAAGGCCTTCACCCTCCTGCTGTGGCCGGTCACCGCCGTTTACTGGCTTACCGCCCGTTCGGCGCGTCAGGCGTCGCGGCAATGGCTGAGGCGGGTTAAAGAGGTCATGGCACAGCGACAGATCCCTCAGCCTCCCCGCCTGCACAGCTTTTTTCACTTCCTGCGTTTTGGTCATGCCATGCTGAACAAGGTGGCCAGCTGGCGCGGCGAGATGAAGCTGCATCGCGATCTGGTATTTGCACCGGGTGCCCGCGAGGCGCTGGGGCTGGACGATCCACAGGGTAAACTGCTGCTGGCCTCGCATCTTGGCGACGTGGAAGCCTGCCGGGCGCTGGCGCAGCGTGAAGGGGGGAAAACCATCAACGCCCTGGTCTTTAGCGATAACGCCCAACGCTTTAAGCAGATCATGGAAGAGATGGCGCCGCAGGCGGGCATTCACCTGATGCCCGTCACTGACATCGGCCCGGAGACCGCTATCCTGATCAAAGAAAAGCTGGATCGCGGCGAATGGGTGGCCATCGTGGGCGATCGTATCGCCGTCACGCCACAGCGCGGCGGCAGCTGGCGCGTGATCTGGAGCGCGTTTATGGGCCAGCCCGCGCCATTCCCGCAGGGGCCGTTTATCCTGGCCTCCATTCTGCGCTGTCCGGTGGTGCTGATTTTTGCCCTCAGCCACCAGGGGAGGCTGACCCTGCACTGCGAACCGTTTGCCGACCCGCTGCTGCTGCCACGCGGTGAACGCCAGCAGGCGCTGCAACACACCGTCGATCGCTACGCGCAGCGGCTGGAGCATTACGCCTTACTGTCGCCGCTCGACTGGTTTAATTTTTTCGATTTCTGGCAGTTGCCCGAAATCAGCGAGAAGGAGTAAAGGGTGCTGACCGATCCCCGCTTTACGACGGAAGTTGAAATCACCGTCCCGTTCTACGACGTCGACATGATGGGCGTGGTCTGGCACGGCAACTATTTCCGCTACTTTGAAATAGCCCGCGAAGCGCTGCTCAATCAGTTCGACTACGGCTATCGCCAGATGAAAGCCTCCGGCTATGTCTGGCCGGTGGTCGATACGCGGGTGAAATACCGCGATGCGGTGACCTTTGAACAACGCATCCGGGTCCGGGCGCAGATCGAAGAGTATGAAAACCGTCTGCGCATTGCCTATCAAATCTTCGACGCGCAGACTGGTAAACGCACCACCACCGGTTACACCATCCAGGTGGCGGTCGACGAAGCCACCCGCGAAATGTGCTTTGTCAGCCCAGGGATCTTGTTTGAACGTATGGGAGTCACGCCATGAAATGGTTGCCTTTGCTGGCGCTGATGTTTAGCCCGCTGGTCAGTGCCGTGACGCTGGATGAACTGCAGCAGCGGTTTACGCAACAGCCCGTGGTGCGCGCCCACTTCGAGCAGGTTCGTACGATTAAAGATATGCCGCAGCCGCTGCGTTCGCAGGGCGAGATGGTGATCGCCCGTGACAGCGGCCTGCTGTGGGATCAAAAAGCCCCGTTCCCCATGACGCTGCTGCTGGATGACAAACGGATGGTGCAGACCATCAACGGCCAGCCGCCGCAGACCATTACCGCCGACAATAATCCGCAGATGTTCCAGTTCAACCACCTGCTGCGGGCGTTGTTCCAGGCCGACCGCAAGGTGCTGGAAGAGAATTTCCGCATCGATTTTCAAGACCTGGGGGAAGGCCGCTGGTCGCTGGTGCTCACGCCCACCACGACGCCGCTGAACACCATTTTCGCCACCCTCGATTTGGGCGGTGCGGCCTTTCTGGAGTCTATTCGTCTTAACGACAAACAGGGCGACCGTACGGATATCACCCTCTCCAGTCACCGACTGACACCCGCCAGCCTGACCGATGACGAACGCCAACGCTTTGCCACACCGTAAATCGTTGCGCCCGGCGCTGCTGTGGGCCGCGGGATGTCTGATTATGCTGGGCCTGCTGGTATCGCTGCTGCCCGGCGCGCGCCTGAACAGCAGCGTGCTGGCCATGTTGCCGACACAGACGCTGGGGACGATCCCTCCGGCGCTCAACGACGGCTTTATGCAGCGGCTCGACCGTCAGCTGGTCTGGCTGGTCAGCCCCGGCAAAAAACCCGATCCGCGCGTGGCGCAGCAGTGGCTGACGCTGCTGCAACGCAGCGGAGCGCTGAGCGAGGTCAAAGGGCCCATGGACGCCACCGGGCAACAAGCCTGGGGCGAGTTTTTCTGGCAGCACCGCAACGGGATGATTGACCCCGCCACCCGCGCCCGCCTGCAAAACGGCGGTGAAGCGCAGGCGCAGTGGGTTTTATCTCAGCTTTACTCGGCCTTTTCCGGCGTGAGCGGCAAGGAGCTGCAAAACGATCCGCTGATGCTGATGCGCGGCGCGCAGCTCG
Organism: Enterobacter cloacae complex sp. 394F7; assembly: GCF_057320385.1. Lineage (NCBI taxonomy): Bacteria > Pseudomonadati > Pseudomonadota > Gammaproteobacteria > Enterobacterales > Enterobacteriaceae > Enterobacter > Enterobacter cloacae complex sp. 394F7. The sequence goes on from NZ_JBXWCS010000013.1 coordinate 111,035, forward strand.
CGCTGGCGCAAAACGGCCAGAAGCTGCGGCTGATGGACGGCTGGCTGGTGACGCAGGATGACGCCGGAAACTACTGGTATCTGCTGCACGGCGAGCTGGCCGGTTCCTCTTTTGATATGCAGCAAACCCACCGGCTGGTGACCACCCTGAACGCGCTGCAGGCGACGCTGAAAACGCATTACCCACAGGCGCAACTGCTGTCTCGCGGCACGGTGTTTTACAGCGATTACGCCAGCCAGCAGGCCAAACGGGATATCTCCACGCTGGGTGTCGCCACCCTTCTGGGCGTACTCCTGCTGATTGTGGCGACATTCCGCTCCCTGCGTCCGCTGCTGCTGTGCGCGATCTCCATTGCCATCGGCGCGCTGGCGGGCACGGTCGCCACCCTTCTGTTCTTTGGCGAACCGCACCTGATGACGCTGGTGATGAGCATGAGCATCATCGGGATTTCGGCCGATTACACCCTCTATTACCTGACCGAACGGCTGGTGCACGGTGGCGAAAATTCACCGTGGCAAAGTCTGGACAAAGTGCGTCATGCCCTGCTGCTGGCGCTTCTGACGACCGTCGTGGCGTACCTGATTATGATGCTGGCCCCCTTCCCGGGGATCCGCCAGATGGCGCTATTTGCCGCCGTGGGGCTGAGCGCCTCCTGTCTGACGGTAATTTTCTGGCACCCCTGGCTGTGCCGTGGAATGCCGGTACGCCCGGTTCCGGCCAGCAGAGCGATGTCGCGCTGGCTGACCGCCTGGCGACGTAATAAAACACTCGCGGTTGGCCTGCCCGTCACGCTGGCGCTCCTTTCCGCCGCAGGTATTGCCACCCTGAAGGTGGACGACGATATCGCCCAGTTGCAGGCGCTGCCGAAAACGATTCTGGCGCAGGAGAAGACCATTACCGCCCTGACCGGCCAGCGCGTCGATCAGAAATGGTTTGTGGTTTACGGCACGTCAGCCCAGCAGACGCTGGAGCGGCTGGAGGCCTTTACCCCTGCGCTGGCGCAGGCGCAAAAAGCGGGTGAGCTGGCAAGCTGGCGAACCCTGCCGCTGAACTCCATGAAGCGTCAAAAAAGCGATCTGGCGCTGCTGCACCACGCTGCGCCTGCGGTAATGAATGTGCTGCACAGCGCCGGACTGAACACCGTCTCACCGGATCTGACGCCAATGCCTGTCAGCGTGGACGCCTGGCTTGCCAGCCCGGCCAGCGAAGGCTGGCGTCTGCTCTGGCTGACCCTGCCGGGCGGCGAAAGCGGCGTGCTCGTCCCGGTGGACGGCGTCAAAAACAGTACGGCGCTAAGTGAACGGGCGGCACAGCATGAAGGGGTCGTCTGGATCGATCGTAAGGCCAGTTTTGACAGCCTGTTTGCCCTCTACCGCACCCTGCTGACGGGGCTACTGTGCGTAGCGCTGGCGGCGATTGCCTGCGGCGCCATAATCCGACTTGGCTGGCGTCAGGGGCTTATCAGCCTGGTGCCGTCGGTACTGTCGCTCAGCTGCGGGCTGGCGGCGCTGGCCGTCGCCGGGCATTCCGTCAATCTGTTTTCACTGCTGGCGCTGGTGCTGGTGCTCGGCATTGGCATCAACTACACGCTGTTTTTCAGCAACCCGCGCGGCACGCCGCTGACGTCGATGCTGGCTATCACCCTGGCGATGATGACCACGCTGCTGACGCTGGGCATGCTGGTGTTCAGCGCGACGCAGGCCATCAGCAGCTTTGGAATTGTGCTGGTAAGCGGTATTTTCACCGCCTTCCTGCTGGCCCCGCTGGCGATGCCGGCCAGGAACGAGAGAAAACCATGATGAACGCTTTTTACCGCGCCGCCGCGCTGGCTGCGACGCTGCTGCTGGCAGGCTGCAGCCATTCGACCGATACTGAAGAAACTCGCCCGCTGGCCTGGCTTCAGCCGGGCACGCAGGTGACGCTGCCACCGCCGGGCATTACGCCAGCCATCCGTTCTCAGCAACTGCTGACCGGCCGGTTTAACGGTCAGACCCAGTCGCTGCTGGTTCTGCTGAACGCTGACGGGCAAAAAGTGACGCTTGCCGGGCTCTCGTCGGTGGGGATCCGCCTGTTTCTCGCGACCTATGACAACACCGGGATCCATACCGAGCAGTCGGTCGTTATGCCCCAGCTACCGCCCGCCAGCCAGGTGCTGGCGGATGTGATGCTCAGCCACTGGCCGCTCAGCGCCTGGCAGCCGCAGTTGCCGAAGGGATGGACGCTAAAGGATACTGGCACCCGACGCGAACTGCGTAACCCTGACGGCAAGCTGGTCACCGAGATTGTCTACCTGCAACGCAACGGTAAGCGCGAGCCGATCAGCATTGCGCAGCACGTCTTTAAATACCACATCACCATTCAATATCTGGGTGACTGAGATGATTTACATTTCCGCTGTTGGCATGGTCAACGCGCTGGGCAACTCGGCCGATGAGATCGCGGCCAACCTGAACGCCGGGATTGCGCCGGGTATGCGTCATCGCGCCGGATGGCTGCAAGGATTACCTGATGCCATGCTGGGCGGCGTTGAGGGTGAACTGCCGCCGATACCGGATAGCCTGGCAGCACACCGCAGCCGTAACAATCAGCTGTTGCTGGCGGCGCTGGCACAGATTCAGCCTGCCGTTGAGGCAGCCATCGCCCGCGTGGGCCGCGACCGCGTGGCGGTGGTGCTGGGCACCAGCACCTCAGGGCTGGATGAAGGCGATGAGTACGTGCGCCTCTCCCTGAACGGCGAACGCAGCCCGCAATGGCAGTACCCGCAGCAGGAGCTGGGCGACCCCTCCCGCTTCCTCGCCAACTGGCTGCAGCTGGATGGCCCGGCGTATACCATTTCGACCGCCTGCTCCTCCAGCGCCCGGGCGATCATCAGCGGACAGCGTCTGATTGAGGCCGGACTGGTGGACGTCGCCCTTGTAGGCGGGGCAGACAGCTTAAGCCGTATGCCGGTCAATGGTTTTAACAGCCTTGAATCGCTCTCGCCCACGCAGTGCGAACCGTTTGGCCGAGACCGCCGGGGGATCACCATCGGTGAAGCGGCGGCCCTTATGGTGCTGACGCGCGAACCGGATCAGGTTGCGCTGCTGGGGGCGGGTGAATCGAGCGATGCGTACCATATCTCTGCCCCACATCCCGAGGGAGAAGGCGCCATTCGCGCCATTACCCAGGCGCTGAAGGAGGCAGGCATGACGGCAGATGACGTGGGCTATATTAATTTGCACGGCACCGCCACTCCCCTCAACGATCGGATTGAGGCGCACGTGATTAACGCCCTCTTTGGCGACCGGGTACCGTGCAGCTCCACCAAACACCTCACCGGCCATACGCTTGGCGCGGCCGGGATCACTGAAGCCGCATTAAGCTGGCTGATCCTGACCCGTGACCTGCCGCTGCCGCCGCAGGATTTTTCCCGCTACGCGCCGGACGACACGCTGCCGCCCTGCGGCCTGCTGCATCAGCATGCGCCGCTGACAAAACCGGTGATTTTATCGAACTCATTCGCCTTTGGCGGTAACAACGCCAGCCTTCTGCTGGGGAGAGTGTCATGAGTTATTTATCCCCCGCCGACTACCTGCCTCACGACGCACCGATGATGCTGCTGGAGCGCGTTGAGCGTGTCACCGACAGCAGCGCGGTGTGCAGCGTCACGGTCGACGGGCACGGTGTGCTTGCGCCGTTCCTGAACGTTGACGGCGATCTGCCGGGCTGGTTTGCGCTGGAACTGATGGCCCAGACCGTGGGCGTCTGGTCTGAATGGCACCGTCTGCAAAAAGGGCTGCCCCACAGCCCGCTGGGCATGGTGCTGGGCGCGCGCGAGCTGGTGTGCAGCACGGGCCGCTTTGCTGCAGGCACTACGTTAACCATTACCATTGAGCGCCTGATGCAGGACGAACGCTTTGGCAGCTTTGAATGCACAATCCAGACGGATAACGCCCCCCTTGCCACGGGCCGTGTGAATACGTTCCAGCCCAGCGAGGACGAATTAACCTCACTTTTCTCTCAGGGAGCTTCATCATGACACGTTCCGTACTGGTCACCGGCGCCAGCAAAGGCATTGGCCGCGCCATCGCCTGTCAGCTTGCCGCTGACGGTTTCACCGTAGGCGTGCATTACCATCGCGATGCTGATGGCGCGCATGAGACGCTGGAGGCCATTGTTCAGGCTGGCGGAACGGGTCGTTTACTGACCTTTGACGTGGGCAACCGCGAGCAGTGCCGCGAGGTTCTGGAACAGGAAATCAGCACCTTTGGCGCATGGTATGGCGTGGTCAGCAATGCCGGGATAACCCGCGATGGCGCGTTTCCGGCGCTCAGCGACGAGGACTGGGATAGCGTCATCCACACCAACCTCGACAGTTTTTATAACGTTATTCATCCCTGCATCATGCCGATGATCGCAACCCGCAAGGGCGGGCGGATTATCACCCTGTCGTCCGTGTCAGGCGTGATGGGCAACCGCGGACAGGTGAACTACAGTGCCGCCAAGGCCGGTATTATCGGCGCCACCAAAGCGCTGGCCATTGAACTGGCAAAACGCAAAATTACCGTCAACTGCATCGCGCCCGGGCTGATTGATACCGGCATGATCGAGATGGAAGAGGCTGCGCTGAAAGAGGCCATGTCCATGATCCCGATGCAGCGCATGGGTCAGGCGGACGAGGTGGCCGGTCTGGCGAGTTATCTGATGTCGGACCGGGCAGGCTATGTGACACGCCAGGTGATCTCGATCAACGGGGGGATGTTATGACGCGTCGGGTGGTGATTACGGGAATGGGAGGCGTGACCGCCTTTGGCGAGGACTGGCCGACCATTTCACAGCGGCTGCTCGGCTACGAAAACGCCGTGCGCACCATGACGGAGTGGCAAGAGTATGCCGGTCTGCAAACGCTGCTGGCCGCCCCCATCGAGGATTTCACCCTTCCGGCACACTATACCCGCAAGCGCATTCGTGCCATGGGCCGCGTGTCGCTGCTCTCCACCCGCGCCACCGAACTGGCGCTTGAGCAGGCGGGCCTGATCGATGACCCGGTACTGACGCAGGGGCAAACCGGCATCGCCTATGGGTCGTCCACGGGCAGCACGGGCCCGGTAAGCGACTTTGCCTCCATGCTGATGGAAAAACACACCAATAACATCACCGGCACCACCTATGTGCAGATGATGCCGCACACCACCGCGGTCAATACCGGCCTGTTCTTTGGTCTGCGGGGGCGCGTCATTCCCACGTCGAGTGCCTGTACTTCCGGCAGCCAGGCGATTGGTTACGCCTGGGAAGCCATTCGCCATGGTTATCAGACCGTTATGGTCGCCGGGGGCGCCGAGGAGCTTTGTCCTTCAGAGGCGGCGGTATTTGATACGCTGTTCGCCACCAGCCAGCGCAACGACGCGCCGAAAACCACGCCGTCGCCCTTCGATACCGCGCGCGATGGTCTGGTCATCGGCGAAGGGGCAGGCACGCTGATTCTGGAAGAACTGGAGCACGCCAAAGCACGCGGGGCGACCATCTACGGCGAAATCGTGGGCTTTGCCACCAACTGCGATGCAGCGCATATCACCCAGCCGCAGCGTGAAACCATGCAAATTTGCATGGAGCAATCGCTGGCAATGGCCGGTTTAGGCGCCACGGACATCGGGTATATTTCCGCCCACGGCACCGCCACCGATCGGGGTGATATCGCCGAAAGCCAGGCCACTGCGGCCATCTTTGGCGACAGGGTCCCCCTCTCATCGCTGAAGAGCTATTTTGGCCATACGTTAGGTGCCTGCGGTGCGCTGGAAGCGTGGATGAGCGTGCAAATGATGCGTGAAGGCTGGTTTGCCCCGACACTCAATTTAAGACAACCGGATGAGCAATGTGGTGCTTTAGATTATATTATGGGGGAAGCCCGTCAGATTGACTGCGAGTATCTGCAAAGCAATAACTTCGCGTTTGGCGGCATCAATACCTCAATCATTATCAAACGCTGGGCGTAACTATGTACCAGTTTATACTGGGAAAAATCTCCACCCTTTGCGCGGACCCGCTGGCGTCAACGCTCGCAGATATGGCACCTCAGGGTGCGCGAAATCGTTCCTGGCTGGCAGGCAGGACGCTGCTCGCCCGGACATTATCCCCGTCTCCGCTGCCCGACATTGTGTACGGTGAACAGGGGAAACCCGCCTTTGCGAAAGATCATCGGCTCTGGTTTAACCTGAGCCACAGCGGGGACGACATTGCCCTGCTGGTGAGCGATGAAGGTGAAGTAGGCTGCGATATCGAAGTTATACGTCCGCGTGAAAACTGGCAGGCACTGGCGAACGCGGTGTTCAGCGTGGCGGAGCATGCAGAGCTGGAACGCGAAGCGCAGGAAGCGAAGCTCCCCGTTTTCTGGGGGATCTGGACGCGTAAAGAGGCGATTATAAAGCAACGAGGCGGCAGCGCCTGGCAGATTGTCAGCATCGACAGTACCTCTGAGGCTCACTCGGTCAGCCAGCTTCAGTTTGGCTCGCTGAGTCTCGCCGTCTGCACGCCCACTCCGTTCACCCTTACCCCCGGGGCGATTTTTCACCACGAGATGTCCGGGGCAGGAATATCACCAGCACGCCCAGCATAATCAACCCGACACCCGCCAGCCCCTGCCACGAGAACGACTCACCCCAGCCGGGCAGCAGGATCGCCGCGCCCCACACCAGAATATAACTGAGGCTCAGCAAGGCATACGCTTTGCTGAGCGCCATGCGATGCAGCGCCAGATACCAGCAGCCCATAGAGGCCACATAGCCCATCAGCCCCAGCAGCAGCGCGCCGGTACCGGACGAAAAATGCCAGAGGGCCCTGAAAAATGCCAGCGCCTCGCCGACGGGCGGAAGCGCCTGCATGGCGCTGCGCAGCAGCAGTTGCGCGGCACTGACTAACGCCACGCTGCATAACGCCCAGCACGCCCCTTTCACAGGCTTCCTCCCAGCAGAACAATCCCGATCATAATCAACCCTACGCCCAGCCAGTGATGTCGGGCCACCTTCTCATGCCAGAGCCCCTTCGCTGCCAGCGTCACCCAGACAAAATTAAGGCTCAGCATGGGATAGGCGACCCCGACGGGAAGACGCTGCAATACCACCAGCCAGACCAGCATGCCGCAGCCCAGCGCCAGTAAGGCGAGCCCCAGCCACAGCACAATATGCGCGCCACGCCGCCCGGTTTTCGCCGGACGAGTCGCTTGTTTCTGACAGAGCTGTCCCGCGCAGGTCAGCAGACTAGCCAGCACCAGCCAAAGCCAGGTCATCATTGCGGCAGATACTGCAGGTAAGCCAGCCGCCCCTGGATATACAGGTAGTCCGGCTTTGGCAGGTTATCCCGGTTCAGATCGTCGTTCTTCGACAGCAGGATCACCAGCGACACGCTCCCCTGCTGGCGATGCCTCGCCAGCCACTGCGCAAAGTCATCTTTAGTGATAAAGCGGTCTTTCACGTCCGGATAATCCAGCCCGTAACGCAGCTCACCGCTCTGACCAAACATGATGATGTCATTACGTTTAAGCTCCCACGCCAGCCCTGCCGCCACGCCGACGTTATCGGCCAGCACGAACCGGCTCTGCTGGAGCGGGTCGCGCACGGTATCCACCAGCGACTGTGGCTGTTTGGAGTCCACCACCAGGTTGGGAATGGCAAAACCAATCAGCAACGCCAGCCCGGCAGGGCACAGCGCCGCCAGCCACCAGCGCTGCTGGCTCCGTCTGAAGCTAAACCAGCCCACCACGGCCCAGACGAGGAAGGCCACCACCGCGCAGAAGACTTTATACAGCTCGACCGACGTCCAGACCGGGTGCTTAGCCAGCCCCCACGGCGACACGACTAACGCCGCGATGACACCGAGGGTACCGAACGCCAGGTTGATCCCGGCATTGATGCGTAACACGCTGGCCCCCTTTTCCGCAGCGAGGCAGGCATAGCGCGCCATCAGGATCGCCAGCGGGGCAAAACACGGCAGGATGTAGGTAGGCAGCTTGCCTTTGGCAATGCTGAAGAATAAAAGCGGCATCACCACCCAACCGAGCAGATAAAGCCCGCCGCCTGCCGGATGTTTTTCACGCCAGCCCAGACGCAGCGCACCGGGCAACAGCGCCAGCCACGGCAAACTGCCCGCGACCAGGAATGGCAGGTAATACCAGAACGGGGCTTTGTGCTGGGCGTCGCTTTGGGCAAAACGCTGAATGTGTTCAACCCAGAAGAAGTAGCGCCAGAAATCGGGTTCACGCTGGGCAATCGCCAGCCCCCAGGGCAAGACAATAAGCACGCAGCTCAGGATCGCAAGCCCGCCAAAAATCAGCACCTCTTTCCAGCGCTTTTGGGCAATCACCCACGGCAGGACGCCAAGGACCGGCACCGCCAGGGCGAGAAAGCCTTTGGTCATCACCCCCATACCGCAGGCCAGCCCCAGCACGATGTAGCCCCCCGCTTTGCCAGCCAGGGTCTGCGCCTGCGAGGCCAGCCAGAAACTGCACATCGCCGCCGCCAGCCACAGGGAGATGATGGGGTCGAGCACGGCATAGGTGCCAATGCCATAGACCAGAAACAGCGTCAGGAAGATAAGGCCGGAGAACAGGGCAACGCGTTTATCGCGCCAGAGTTGCCAGGCCATCCAGATAACCAGTAGCGCCGTCAGGCCGGTGGAAAAGATGGCCCCGGCGCGCACGGCAAAGTTTGTATGGCCAAACAGCAGTTGCCCGAGGCTGTTGACCCAGTAGCCAGCAATCGGCTTTTCAAAGTAACGCAGCCCCAGAAAATGCGGCACAATCCAGTTGCCGGAGGCGAGCATTTCACGGCTGATTTCCGCATAGCGCGTTTCATCAGGCTGCCATAACAGACGGATATCAACCGGAATGAGATAGTAAACAATAAACAGGGCGAAAAGCCCTAAGCCATAACGGGCGACTTTCATGGTACCGGACTCACGGTTTGTTGATAGCCAAGCCAGCCTTCCCGGCCAGCCATTTCACTTCGCACAATTTTGCCGACGGGCAGCGTACTGAGATCGTCTGGCAGCAGGTCGATCAACGGGCAGAACTGAATCCCCTCCTGCGCCGCCAGCGTCAACAGCGCATCGAAATCATGCTGATACGCAATCCCTTCCACCTCGGCGTGGATGGTGTAGACCGGCGTGCCGGTGTCGCGATGTATACAGTCCAGAATGTAGCGGTTGAAGCCGTCGGCGGTCACCTCGCGCCCCACCACTTCATCCCAGGTGGGCAGTGTGACCGGGATTTGCACCGTGCCAACGCGGTTTTCACCGAGCTGCGGTAAAAATGGTCCGCTGCCCCGGCAATCGCTGTTGTAGCGAAACGCGAACGGCTCTTTGGCTTTCACGACGCGTTGATCCGCACGCCATCCAGCCACGGCGGAGCAGCGCACCGACTGCCCGATAATGGCCTCCAGCTCCCGCAGACCACGCTCGATTTCCCGGGCCAGGCGAGGAATGTCCCAGACGCCCGCCCAGGCCTGCCAGGCATGGTGATCCCAGGCATGCAGGCCGACCTCATGGTGCTGCGCCGCTTCACGGATGATGGCTTCGTTACCCGCGCCGATACGCCTGCCGGGCCATGCGGTACCGGCCAGCAAAATATCCCAGCCGTAGAGCGATGCTGCGCGCGAGCGCAGCATTTTGAACAGAAATGCCGGTTTAACCAGACGCCATAAATGACGTCCCATGTTGTCTGGCCCCACGCTGAAAAAGATGCTGGCACGCACATCGTGCTTGCTCAGCAGCCTCAGCAGTCCGGGAACGCCGTCACGCGTTCCCCTGAAGGTATCGACATCAATGCGTAAACCGACTTTTTTCATGAGGCCTGTTCCGACAGCTCCACGGTGCGAAGGAAGAAATCGAGCGTCTCATCAATGGTCTGCTCCATCTTCACCGTTGGCGTCCAGTTCAGGCAGCGCTTCGCATTGCGAATGCTCGGCTTGCGGTGCTCAACGTCCTGGTAGCCTTTGCCATAGTAGCTGCTGCTTTCCACTTCGCGGAATCCTGCAAACGGCGGGAACTGGATACGCAGCGGATGGCGCTCGAAGCTTGCCAACAGCATTTCGGCCAGTTCACGAATACTCGCTTCGTTATCCGGGTTGCCGATGTTGATGATCTCCCCGTTGCAGCGGCCATCCTTGTTTTCAATGATGCGGAACAGGGCTTCGATGCCGTCGCTGATGTCGGTGAAGCAGCGTTTTTGTTTACCGCCTTCAATGAGCTTAATGGGCGAGCCTTCCACCAGGTTCAGGATCAGCTGGGTAATGGCGCGGGAGCTACCAATGCGCGCCGCGTTCAGGTTATCCAGACGTGGCCCCATCCAGTTGAACGGCCGGAACAGGGTAAAGCGCAGCCCTTCTTTCTCGCCGTAGGCCCAAATTACGCGGTCCAGCAGCTGTTTAGAGACGGAGTAAATCCAGCGCTGCTTGTTGATCGGCCCGACTACCAGGTTAGAGGTATCTTCATCGAAGTTTTTATCGGTACACATGCCGTACACTTCGGAGGTGGACGGGAAGATGATGCGCTTATCGTATTTCACGCAGTCGCGGATAATCTTCAGGTTCTCTTCAAAGTCCAGTTCGAACACACGCAGCGGATTGCGGGTGTACTCAATCGGCGTGGCAATGGCGACCAGCGGCAGCACCACGTCGCATTTTTTGATGTGGTACTCGATCCACTCGGAGTGGATGCTGATATCCCCTTCCACGAAATGGAAGCGCGGGCAGTCAAGGAAACGGCTGATGGCATCGGAGCCAATGTCGAGGCCATAAATTTCGTAGTTATCGTCTTTCAGCAGACGCTCGGTCAGGTGGTTACCAATAAAACCGTTCACGCCGAGGATCAGCACGCGGGTGCGGCGCTTGATTGCCACCACCGGGGCGCTGGTGATCAAGGCGCCGGGAACCAGCCCCAGAGACTGCGCCAGCTGCGCGCCCTGCACATAAACGCCGTTGTCGGTCTGACCGGTCACGATCTCCAGCGCCTGCTCGCCGCAGCTGACAATCAGCGGAGAGACAGAGACAATAGTGCCCGGTTTCGCGGCCGGGACATCGTCGCGCACGCGGGATTTCCAGACGATGAATTTGCTGACGCCGGCAAAGCTATACGCCCCCGGCCAGGGGTCGGTCACTGCGCGCACCAGGTTGTGCATCTGGCGGGCGGGCTTGTTCCAGTCCAGACGGCCGTCTTCCGGCGTGCGGCGGCCAAAACAACTCGCCTTGCTCTCGTCCTGAGCGGTCTCGCTGAAGGTGCCGTTCAGGATGGTTGGCAGTGCATCACGCAGCAGGCTTTGTGCCACCGAGCAGAGTTTCTGATGAAGCTGCAGCGCCGTCTCATCCGCATCAATGGCAACACGCTGCTGCGCGATGATGGCGCCCGCATCCGCGCGGTGCACCATGCGGTGCAGGGTCACGCCGGTTTCAGTTTCGCCATTCACCAGCACCCAGTTCAGCGGCGCGCGGCCACGGTAGGCGGGCAGCAATGAGCCGTGAAGGTTAAATGCCCCTTTCGTCGCCAGACGTAAAATATCGTCGCAAATCAGGTTGCGGTAGTAGAACGAGAAGATGACATCCGGGGCGGTGTCGCGAATGCGATCCACCCACAGCGGGTGGTTGATATCGTCCGGCGCGTAGACCGGAATGCCGCGCTCGGCGGCGATACGCGCCACGGAGCCAAAGAAGTTATTCTCGCCTGCGGCGTCCGGATGCGTGAAGATGGCAGCGATATCATAACCCGCTTCAAGCAGGGCAAGCAGGCCCGCGCACCCCATATCGTGATAGGCAAAGACAACAGCTTTCATGGGTGTTTTTCCTCTTGAGAGACTTTGTGTTCCTGGCGGACAACACGTTGAATAAAGTAGCGCGGACGTGCGCGAACATCGTTATAGATACGGCCAATGTACTCACCGAGCAGGCCCATCCCGACAAACTGGGCGCCGATGAACATGAACAGCACGGCAAAGAGCATGAACACCCCTTCCGCCGCCCACTGGGGGCCAAAGACCAGACGCAGAACGACCAGCAAAACGGAAAGCGTGAACCCGGCCAGCGCGATAATGCTGCCAAAGACGCTCAGCAGGCGCAGCGGCGTGGTGGTCAGGCAGGTGATGAGGTCGTACATCAGGTTGATAAGACGCATAAAGCTGTACTTCGACTCCCCGTGCTCACGCTCGGCGTGCAGCACCGGGATCTCCGTCGCCTTACGGGCAAAGGTATTCGCCAGAATCGGAATGAAGGTGCTGCGTTCATGGCAGTGCAGCATGGCGTCGACAATATGGCGGCGATAGGCGCGCAGCATGCAGCCGTAATCGCCCATCGCTTTGCCGGTGGTGCGCTGGATCAGGCGGTTGATGGTGCGGGAAGCCAGCTTGCGGAACAGGCTATCCTGACGATTCTGCCGTACCGTACCCACCACGTCGTACCCTTCGTCGGCTTTGGCGACCAGCCGGGGGATCTCCTCCGGCGGGTTTTGCAGATCGGCATCCAGCGTGATGACCAGATCCCCCGTCACGTGGCTGAACCCAGCCATAATGGCCGAATGCTGGCCATAGTTGCGGTTAAGCAGCACCGCGACGATATGGCTGCCTTCGGCCTGCGCAGCCTCGGTCAACATCAGGGCGGAGTTATCGCTGCTGCCGTCATCCACCAGCAGGATTTCGTAGGCTTTGCCCAGCGTCTCGCAGGCGGCGGTGGTGCGGCGGATCAGTTCGGGCAGGCTCTCCTGCTCGTTATAAACGGGGATCACCACAGAAACTTTTTGTACAGGCGGCGCACTGAACATATCAATGTCCTGCAAGCTGATGGAGCGCGGTAATGACGCGGGTTGTGTCGTCATGAGTCATGTCCGGGAAAAGTGGGAGAGAACAAATACGCGCGCTGTTCCATTCAGAATGCGGGAGCGATACATCAGGAAAACGCTCGCGGTAGTATTTTTGGGTGTGTGCCGCGCGGAAATGCAGGCCAGTGCCGATGCCCTTCTCCTTCAGGGCCGCCATCAGGTTATCGCGGGAGATCCCGCAGCGGGCTTCATCCACGCGAATAATAAACAGGTGCCAGGCGTGCACATGCGGCCATGATGGAATAGTGAGCGGCTGGAACGGCGTGTCGGCCAGCTCGCGCAGGTAGCGTTCGGCGATGTCCTGACGGCGTTTATTGGCCTGTTTCAGTTTGCCCAACTGCACCAGCGCCAGCGCGGCGTTGATATCCGCGAGGTTGTATTTAAAGCCGGGCGCGATCACTTCGGCCTGCGGCGCGCGGCCGTGGGTCTGGCGGTCATAGGCATCGACGCCCAGACCGTGGAATTTCAGGCTGCGGATTTTTTGTGCCAGCTGTTCGTCATCCGTCACCACCAGACCGCCCTCGGCGCAGGTCATGTTTTTAATGGCGTGGAAGGAGAAAATTGCCGTGCCCTGCCAGCCCACGTGACGGTCTTTGTAGTACGTGCCCGCGGCGTGTGCCGCATCTTCGATCACCGGAATACCGTGACGTTCCCCCACCGCGCGGATAGCATCGATATCACACGGCGCACCGGCGTAGTGCACCGGGATAATCGCTTTGGTACGCGGCGTAATCGCGGCGTCTACCGCGTCCGGGGTGACCATCAGGGTATCTTTGTCCACATCGATCATCACCGGGTTTGCCCCCAGCAGAACGATCATATTCAGCGTGGAGACCCAGGTCAGGGAGGGGGTGATGACGTCATCGCCAGGGCCAATACCCAGCGCCATCAGGGTGACGTGCATCCCGGCCGTTGCCGAACTGACGGCAATGGCGTGGTGATTCCCGGTCAGTTGACAAAATGCCTCTTCAAGCGCCTGATTTTTCGGCCCGGTCGTGATCCAGCCAGAGGTTAATACCTCCTGCAACGCCGTTATTTCCTCATTGCCCATGGACGGGCGGGAAAAAGGCAAAAAAACGCTCATCATTAATTTCCTTGCAATAAGAATGGCACGCTTTTGATATTAACCAATTACCGATTCGTTTATTTCAACGGTTCATAAACTCATATCAAGGTAACGCGCATTTCTTAGGGAAAAATTAAGATGCGTATTTAAAGTGTTAAGGAGTGTATTTGATTACCTTTATAAACAAGAGGTTACATAATTATGAATTTTTTATTTTGTGATGAAATTCAATTTTTGCAAAATGTAACGTTTAAACCAACCCTCAACAAACAAAAAAAATCCCGGTTATTTCTGTAAAAGCAGAAACAACCGGGAACTTTTCTTTTTAGTTAATTGTCGCGCTTATTTTAAATTATTCGGGAAGTCTTTTGGCAATTCACTGGCAGCACACGCAATTACGCTGTCATCGTTGGCTCCGCAGTCGCGCACAAAGGTAATAGTGGCAAATTCATCAATCACTTCTGTTGGATAGGCCGGACCTGCATCGCGATAGCTGTTCATCAGTGGAATGTGATCGTTCTGGAAGCAGACGGTTTTTTCCGGGTTGTTCATGACCCAACGCGGGAAGAAGATAGTGCCATGGAACAGTTTGTCCCCAAGGTTCACTATCAGGCTAACGTCGGTGCCGGTGGGTTCAGTCCAGGAAATTTTATAAATACTCTCACCTACGCGAACAACATACACCTGCTGATCTTTTACCCAACGATTCCCCACCAGGCCGCTGTGAATACGGTAGTCGATGGTATTTTCATTTTTGATATAAATCTCGTAGTTCCAGCCATTATCGTAGGTATAAACCAGATGTTTGCCGATGAAGCCGCTTAAGTCGTGTTTGTCGAAGGTGCTCATATAATGTCTCCTTTGTTTTGATGAGACGATCCTACCCCTTCAAAAAATGAATGAATAACGCTATGTTTGAATCAAATTCATCCAAATTTTAGATTGATTATGCACAAGACGACGCTCGAACAATGGTCCTTGCTGGAGAAGGTGGTGGATGCGGGCAGTTTTGCCAGAGCCGCGGAAGAGACGCACCGCAGCCAGTCTTCCGTCAGCTATAACCTGGCACTACTGCAGGAACGGCTGGGGGTGGCGCTTCTGGTGCAGGAAGGCCGTCGGGCGGTGTTGACCCCTGCCGGGGAACTGCTGCTCAACCAGGTCAAACCGCTGCTGAAAGCCTTCGCGTACGTTGAGACACGCGCGCTTACCCTGCGTAACGGAATGCGCACACGGCTGGATCTGGTGGTGGACAATATCTTTCCCCGCCGTCGTCTGTTCGCCATCCTGCGTCAGTTCCAGCAGCAGTATCCGCAGACTCAGGTCCGTCTCACCGAAGTGCTGGAAAATACCCGCGCCGATGCCATCAATGATGAAGCCGATGTGATGGTCTTAACCCGCCGCCAGGATATGACCGGGCTTGGCGAATGGCTGATGAATATCGACTTTGTTGCCGTGGCCCATCACCAGCATCCGCTCTTTCAGCTCGACGCGCCGCTGAACGACGACATGCTCCGCCCGTGGCCGCTGATTAAAATTGCGGACAACCAGACCGCGGCGCACTCCGCCAGTGGCTCGTGGACCTTTTCCACCATTGACGCGGCCATTGAGGCGGTGATGTCGCAGGTGGGTTACGGCTGGCTGCCGGAGGAGCGCATTCAGACTCAGCTGGAACAAGGGGTACTGAAGATGCTGCCGCTCAGCCATGGCGTGCGGCGAGCCACGCCGCTGCACCTGATTGTGAAGCGCTCGCTTAGCCCGCTGGACGAACAGGTTGAGACGCTATTGCGCCTTTTTAGCCAGGAGCCGTCATCGTCACCTGCTACGCTTTAAGGTCCGAACGTTAAAACGATAAGGAGCAGATGATGAAAATCGATTTTACGGGGAAAGTGGCGCTGGTCACCGCCTCAACGGGTGGAATTGGCTTTGCCATTGCCAGAGGGCTGGCAGAAAGCGGTGCGGAAGTGATCGTCAATGGCCGCAGTACCGAGTCGGTGAATAAAGGTATTCAGCAGCTGCAGCAGGTGGTGCCGGGCGTGCAGGTGCGTGCCGCGATAGCCGATCTCAGCACGCCGGAAGGGGTCGAGTCGCTGCTGAAGGTGGCGAATAACGTGGACATTCTGGTCAACAATGCCGGGATTTACGGGCCGCAGGATTTCTATACCACCGACGATGACACCTGGGAACGTTACTGGCAGACCAACGTGATGTCCGGCGTGCGTCTCTCCCGCGCGCTGCTTCCCGGCATGGTGAAGAAAGGCTGGGGCCGCGTGGTATTTATCTCCTCCGAGTCGGCCTGCAATATCCCGGCGGACATGATCCACTACGGCGTGACCAAAACGGCACAGCTCTCGCTGGCACGCGGGCTGGCGAAGTTCGTGGCGGGTAGCGGCGTGACGGTCAACAGCGTATTGCCGGGGCCGACGATGTCTGACGGATTCGCAGAGATGATGAAAGACGAGATCGAGAAGACCGGTAAGTCGCTGGAACAGCTGGCAAAAGAGTTTGTGATGGCCAACCGCCCCAGCTCGGTGATCCAGCGAGCGGCTACGGTTGAAGAGGTCGCCAATATGGTGGTCTATGTCTGCTCAGCGCAGGCCTCCGCCACGTCTGGCGCGGCGTTGCGCGTCGACGGTGGCGTGGTGGATGACATTATCTGAGTGGCTCAGGCCGCAAGAATGAGAAAAAAAGCGTGAGGTTTAAGGACTGTGGCGCCAAAGCAGGTAAACTAACGAGCAGAATGTGTATTTCAGCTAAGACGTATTTATGACCAATATGATTGCCGACGAGACCGTGGCCAAATCTAACGTGCTCTCTGTCTTCGACTTTGATGGAACGTTAACACACCACGATAGCTTCATCCCTTTCCTGCGTTTTGCCTTCGGGAAACGTTACTTCGCGGGACGACTGGTGCGTATGGCATTGCCGACGCTCCACTGCGTACGCCGCAAGCTAACGCGTGATGAGCTAAAAGAGGTGCTGATCAAAACGTTCCTGACGGGGGTGGATGAACACTGGTTACGTCAGCAGGCGGAAGCGTTTTGCGAAAAATACTGGAACAAGCTGATGCGCCCCGAGGGGGTGCTGGCGGTGGCGGCGGAGGTGAACTCTGGCGCGGAAGTGACCATCTGTTCCGCCTCTCCGGCACTGGTGCTCCAGCCGTGGGCTGACAAGCTTGGCATCAAGCTGATTGGCACACAACTGGAAGTGAAAGACGGTAAGCTGACCGGGCGCATTACCGGCAACAACTGCCGCTGCGCCCAGAAAGTCGCCAGGCTGGAAAAGGTGTATGGCAATCTGAACGAGTACCACCTGCGCGCCTGGGGGGATACCCGTGGCGACCACGAACTGCTGGCCGCAGCGCAGGATCCACACTGGCGGCACTTCCATCCACCGCGCAAGCGCCGCAACTCACCGATTAAGGGTTAGGTGCGGTCTGGTGCCCTCACCCCGGCCCTCTCCCACAGGGAGAGGGAGAAGAGCGTTGCATCAGGCCTCACGTTTCCCAGGGAACATCACGCTCGCAATAATCCCCAACGCCAGCACGCCTAATACCACGAACAGACTGGTCGTCGCGCCAATGCTGTAGCCGTGATGCCAGAAGTGATCTGTTGCATTCAACCCGAGCTTGAACGCCACGAAGAACAGCAGCAGGACCACCGCCTTCTCCAGGTGAACCAGATACTGCTTCAGCGCTTCCAGTACGAAATAGAGCGTACGCAGGCCGAGGATGGCAAACATCATGGCGCTGTAGATAATCAGCGGCTCGCGGCTGACGGCGATAATGGCCGGTACGGAGTCAAACGCGAACATCACATCAGACAGCTCCACGACCGCCACGCATAGTAATAATGGCGTCGCGTAACGTTTCGCTTTTTTGACGCGCCCAACCATTACGTCCTGGTTTTCTGGTTTTTCCAGTTCCGCATCCACCTCTTTCTGGGTCAGAATAAAGGCGTGGCTGCTGATTTTCGGCCAGACAGGATAGAAGCGTTTCACCAGCCGATAGGCCAGGTGTCCGGAGTAATCTTCAACCTCGTCGCTCTCTTCGTTACGCCTGAGCATCATTACCGCCGTCCAGCCAACGACCAGCGCGAAAATAACCTCCACGTACGGCCCCAGACTCAGCAGGCTGGTCCCAATGGCCACGAAGATACCGCGGAAGACAATCGCCCCCAGCACACCCCAGTAGAGTACGCGGTGACGGTACTTATCCGGCACGCCGAACCAGGCAAAAATCGCCATCATCACAAACAGGTTATCGACCGAGAGCACCTCTTCCAGCGCGTAGCCGGTGAGGAACAGGCTCGCCATCTCAGCACCGTGGTGAACATACAGGAACCCGGCAAACGCCATCGCCATCGAGAACCAGAAAACGGACCACATCGCGGCACTTTTCAGCGAGACAGGCTTATCGTGACGGTGCATGAAGAGGTCGATAAACATCGCCCCGACAGCCATCACCACAAAGACAACAACGGTTTCCGTCGGGAAACCGAGATGAGCAGCAGACATACACAACCCTTTTGTAGAGGCAAAACACAAAAACCATGCAGACTGGCATATGCCAGCAGAGAAAAAGAGTGGTGCCCTGGGAACATCACTCTGAAAAGTAAAAGTTTAAACGTTCTTTTCGGCCAGCGCCTGCGCACACGCCCAGGCACTGGCCCACGCCCACTGGAAGTTATACCCGCCGAGCCAGCCGGTCACATCCATCACTTCACCGATGAAGTAGAGGCCCGGCACGTTGCGCGCTTCCATCGTGCGCGAGGAGAGCTCATTCGTGTCGACACCGCCCAGCGTGACCTCCGCCGTGCGGTAGCCTTCGGTGCCGTTGGGCTGCACGCGCCAGTTTGTCAGGGTCTCTACCAGCGTCTCCTGCTCGCGGCTGTTAAGCTGCTTAAGGGAAACATCCGGGATCTGCCCTAACCCCTGCAAACACTCCACCAGACGCTTCGGCAACTGCATCGCGAGGGTATTTTTCAGGCTCTGATTCGGGTGCGACGCACGCTGTTCATTGAGGAACGCATCCAGATCGCACTCCGGCAGCAGGTTAACCGTGACGAACTCGCCCGGCTGCCAGTAGCTGGAGATTTGCAGCACCGCCGGGCCGGAGAGGCCGCGGTGGGTAAAGAGGAGGTTTTCGCGGAACACCGTTCCGTCTTCGGCGGTAATAACGGAAGGAACAGAAACGCCAGACAACGTCTGAAGCTGTTCCAGAAGCGGTTTGTGCAGAGTAAAAGGAACCAGTCCCGCACGCGTTGGCAGCACCTTCAGGCCAAACTGCTCGGCAATTTTGTAGCCAAACGGCGAGGCGCCCAGCCCCGGCATCGACAGACCGCCGCTGGCAATGACCAGGTTATCGGCGCTGACGCTTTCGCCGTTGAGCTGCAGCGTATAGCCCTGCTCGTCGCGGGATACGTCCAGCACCTCCGTACGCAGGCGCATTACCACGCCGCCCTTCTCGCACTCGGCCACCAGCATATCGACAATCTGCTGCGCGGAGTCGTCGCAGAACAGCTGTCCCAGCGTCTTCTCATGCCACGCGATACCGTGCTTACCCACAAGATCGATAAAATCCCACTGGGTATAACGCGCCAGCGCAGATTTACAAAAATGGCGGTTCTGGCTCAGATAGGCCGCAGGTTCGACATACAGGTTCGTAAAGTTGCAGCGCCCGCCGCCAGACATCAGGATCTTGCGCCCAGGCTTTTTACCATTATCCAGCAGCAGCACGCGACGACCCGCCTGTCCGGCCATCGCCGCACAAAACATACCCGCCGCACCGGCGCCAATTACCACGGCATCAAACCTTTCCACGTCAAAACCCTCTTTGTTCACTGCCGCGGATTGTAAAGTTTCCTCTGTGGTCACACCAGCGTAAAAAGATATTACAAAGCCATTTCATTGAAATCTAAAGAATATCCTTTCAGGCACTTTTCCCAAATCAGGTGGTATGTCAAAAAAAGTCTATATTTCACTTTGCCCGCCGCGCATTTGTCCTGGATAATGCGCCGCGTTCATGTCCTCAAAATGGCGTAACGTCCTATGCTACATTTGTTTGCCGGCCTGGATTTACATACCGGGCTTTTATTATTGCTTGCTCTGGTTTTTGTACTGTTTTACGAAGCGATCAACGGCTTCCACGACACTGCAAACGCAGTAGCAACGGTTATCTACACTCGCGCAATGCGATCGCAACTGGCGGTCGTTATGGCGGCGGTATTTAACTTTTTTGGTGTCCTTCTGGGCGGACTGAGCGTTGCGTATGCCATTGTGCATATGCTGCCAACGGATCTGCTGCTTAACGTAAGTTCTGGCCATGGCCTCGCTATGGTGTTCTCAATGCTGCTTGCTGCAATTATCTGGAACCTTGGTACCTGGTATTTCGGCCTGCCTGCATCCAGTTCTCACACCCTCATCGGCGCCATTATCGGTATCGGGTTAACCAACGCCCTGATGACCGGTACCTCGGTTGTTGATGCGCTTAACCTGCCTAAAGTACTGGGTATTTTCGGTTCTCTGATCATCTCCCCTATCGTCGGTCTGGTGGTTGCGGGTGGATTGATTTTCATCCTGCGTCGCTACTGGAGCAACACGAAAAAACGTGCGCGTATCCACTTGACGCCAGCAGAGCGTGAGAAGAAAGACGGCAAGAAAAAGCCACCATTCTGGACGCGTATCGCCCTGATCATTTCCGCCATCGGCGTGGCCTTCTCTCACGGCGCGAACGACGGACAGAAAGGCATCGGTCTGGTGATGCTGGTTCTGATTGGCGTTGCACCGGCGGGCTTCGTGGTTAACATGAATGCCTCCGGTTATGAAATCACCCGTACCCGTGATGCGGTCAATAACGTTGAAACCTATTTCCAGCAGCACCCTGAACTGCTGAAAAAAGCGACCGGCGTTGACCAGCTGATCCCGTCGCCTGAAGCGGGTGCGACCACCGCGCCGGGCGAGTTCCACTGCCACCCGGCAAACGCGATTAACGCGCTGGAACGTGCGAAAGGCATGCTGGGCGATATCGAAAGCTACGACAAACTGGCCGTTGAGCAACGTGGTCAACTGCGTCGCATTATGCTCTGCATCTCTGACGTTACCGACAAAGTCGCGAAGCTGCCAGACGTAAATGCTGACGACAAGCGTCTGCTGAAGAAACTGAAAAGCGATATGCTCAACACCATTGAGTACGCGCCAATCTGGATCATCATGGCTGTCGCGCTGGCACTGGGTATCGGTACGATGATTGGCTGGCGTCGTGTGGCAACCACCATCGGCGAGAAGATCGGTAAGAAAGGCATGACCTATGCGCAGGGCATGTCCGCGCAGATGACGGCGGCGGTCTCTATCGGTCTGGCAAGCTACACCGGTATGCCGGTCTCCACCACCCACGTACTCTCTTCGTCCGTGGCAGGTACCATGATTGTTGATGGCGGCGGTCTGCAACGCAAAACCGTGACCAACATTCTGATGGCCTGGGTGTTTACGCTTCCGGCGTCTATCCTGCTCTCGGGTGGGTTGTACTGGATTGCGCTGAAGCTGATTTAATTGGCTGAAGGCGACAAAAAAGCGGGTCAGGAAACTGACCCGCTTTTTTTATGCTCAGTGCCAAATCATTAAGGCAATCATACTGACGACGACCAGGCCACACAGGGCGCTGGTCAAAATGAACTGGCGACGCAGGCGCTCGCAGCGGCGGATAAACTCTTCATCGTGATGATCCCGGTAGCGCTGGTAGTAGATATACCCGACCAGGCGCATCTGTTTGCTGGGCTGTCCATGCGAGGTGAAGAACCCTCCACCGTCCACATACTGATAAAGCAACGGATCGCAACCACGAAGTACCACTAACAGCGCACGTAACGATGAGAAGTAGCGCGCCATATTCACTATGCAAACTACGCATAACGCCCAAAACAATGCGACGGTGCTAATCATACATCCTCCCCGGCGTCCGCCCACGAAGCAAGGCTTCTGAGCTACCGCACCCCAATGCCCTGACAGACAGTTCAGTGAAAGAATGACCAAAAGTCGATCCGGTTCGCGTTTTAATATCCGAACGGTTCATTAAATAGTGTAGGAGATCCGTTAATTTTTTTGCCACAAGGTTAATCGTTATCAACACCAAAGCTTGAAAAATATGTTTAACTGGGCCGTAATGAAAGCATCAGACGACGGCTTTCTGTTTAGTCATCGATAACTTAAGGAAGGAGTAACACTATGGCTTACAAACACATTCTCATCGCGGTAGACCTCTCCCCGGAGAGCAAAGTGCTGGTTGATAAAGCAGTATCCATGGCACGCCCTTACAACGCGAAAGTTTCGCTGATTCACGTTGATGTGAATTACTCCGACCTTTACACCGGTCTGATCGACGTGAATCTCGGCGATATGCAAAAACGCATCTCCGAAGAGACACACCACGCCCTGAGCGAGCTGTCCACCAACGCGGGTTACCCGATCACTGAAACCTTAAGCGGTAGCGGCGATCTGGGCCAGGTGCTGGTCGATGCGATTAAGAAATACGATATGGACCTGGTGGTTTGCGGTCATCACCAGGACTTCTGGAGCAAGCTGATGTCCTCAGCGCGTCAGCTGATCAATACCGTTCACGTGGATATGCTGATTGTTCCGCTGCGTGACGAAGAAGACGAGTAAGTGCAAAAAAGCCCGGTGGCGCTAACGCTTACCGGGCCTACAAATGGCACTGAACGTAGGCCGGGTAAGGCGAAGCCGCCACCCGGCTTTTTTATTCCGGCGTCCCCGAATAAATATCAAACCGGTGCCCTTTGGTGGTCACCGCGTTGGTCGTCGCAACGTCCGCCAGCGGCGGCGCGTAGTCCGGGCGCTTCACCACCACCCGCTTCGTTGCAAGCTGACGGGCAGGCTCAAGCAGGCCGTCCGCATCCAGATCCGGCCCCACCAGCGACTGAAACACCCGCATCTCTTTTTTCACCAGCGCGCTTTTCTGCTTATGCGGGAACATCGGATCGAGATAGACCACCTGCGGGCGCGGGGTGATATCGGTCAACGCCGTCAGGCTGGAGGCGTGGATCAGCTGTAAACGTTCCTGCAACCAGGGGCCGATTTCCGGGTCCGCATAGCCACGAGTCAGGCCGTCATCCAGCAACGCGGCCACCACCGGGTTGCGCTCCAGCATCCGCACGCGGCAGCCGACAGACGCCAGCACAAACGCATCGCGCCCCAGCCCCGCCGTGGCATCCACCACATCCGGAAGATAGCTCCCTTTGATGCCGACGGCTTTGGCAACAGCCTCACCGCGGCCGCCGCCAAACTTGCGCCGGTGCGCCATCGCGCCCCCGACAAAATCGACAAAAATCCCGCCGAGTTTCGGTTCGTCGCGTTTACGTAATTCGAGATGCTCTGGCGTCATCACCAGCGCCATCAGGTTTTCTTCATCGTGCTCCAGCCCCCAGCGGGCGGCCAGAACAGATAAGGCGCCGTCTCCGGCGCCTGTTTCATCCACTAAGCAGATCTTCACGTAGCAATCAGCCTTTGATCCCGTAATGCTCAAGCATCGCATCCAGCTGCGGCTCGCGGCCACGGAAGCGTTTGAACAGCTCCATCGGCTCTTCTGAGCCGCCGCGGGTCAGGATGTTATCGAGGAACGACTGACCGGTTTCACGGTTAAAAATCCCCTCTTCTTCAAAGCGAGAGAAAGCATCCGCCGCCAGGACATCGGCCCACAGGTAGCTGTAATAACCTGCCGCATAGCCGCCCGCGAAGATGTGGCTGAACGCGTGCGGGAAGCGACCCCAGGTTGGCCCTGGAATAACCGCGACCTGCTTTTTAATCTCAGCCAGGGTTTCGAGGATTTTTGCCCCCTGCTCCGGGCTAAACTCGGCGTGCAGGCGGAAGTCGAACAGGCCGAACTCCAGCTGGCGCAGAATAAACATTGCCGCCTGGTAGTTCTTGGCTGCCAGCATTTTATCCAGCAGTTCTTTCGGCAGCGGTTCACCGGTCTCGTAGTGGCCGGAGATAAACGCCAGCGCGTCCGGCTCCCAGCACCAGTTTTCCATAAACTGGCTCGGCAGCTCGACCGCATCCCACGGCACACCGCTAATACCGGCCACTCCTGCGGTTTCAATGCGGGTCAGCATATGGTGCAGACCGTGACCGAACTCATGGAACAGGGTGATCACTTCGTCGTGGGTGAACAGCGCCGGCTTGCCGTTGACCGGGCGGTTGAAGTTACAGGTCAGGTAAGCGACCGGCTTCTGCAGGGAACCGTCGGCTTTACGCATCTGGCCAACGCAGTCATCCATCCACGCCCCGCCGCGCTTGTTCTCACGCGCGTAGAGATCGAGGTAGAAGCTGCCGCGCAGTTCGTTTTTCTCGTCATACAACTCGAAGAAGCGCACGTCCGGATGCCAGACGTCGATATCGGTACGCTCTTTAGCGGTGATGCCGTAGATGCGTTTCACCACTTCGAACAGGCCGTTAACGGCTTTGTTTTCCGGGAAGTACGGGCGCAGCTGCTCGTCGCTGATGCTGTAGAGGTGCTGCTTCTGTTTTTCGCTGTAATACGCGATGTCCCACGGCTGCAGCTCATCCACGCCAAACTCCGCTTTGGCGAAGGCGCGCAGCTGGGCCAGCTCTTTTTCACCCTGAGGACGGGCGCGTTTCGCCAGATCGGTCAGGAAATCGAGCACCTGCTGCGGGTTCTCGGCCATTTTGGTGGCGAGGGATTTGTCCGCGTAGCTGTCAAAGCCCAGCAGCTGTGCCAGCTCGTGACGCAGGGCGAGGATTTCCGCCATCACCGGGCTGTTATCCCACTTACCGGCATTCGGCCCCTGATCGGAGGCGCGGGTGCTGTAGGCGCGGTACATCTCTTCACGCAATGCCTGGTTGTCGCAGTAGGTCATCACCGGCAGATAGCTTGGGATATCCAGCGTTAACAGGAAACCTTCCTGCTCTTTCGCTTCGGCCTGGGCTTTTGCCGCCGCCAGTGCGCTTTCCGGCATACCCGCCAGCTCTGCTTCGTCGGTAATCAGCTTCGTCCAGCCCATGGTGGCGTCGAGCACGTTGTTGCTGTACTGGTTACCCAGCTCAGACAGGCGCGCCGCGATTTCGCCGTAGCGAACCTGCTTCTCTTTTGGCAGGCCAATCCCGGAAAGCTCGAAATCACGCAGGGCGTTATCGACGGATTTTTTCTGTGCGGTGTTCAGTTCGGCATAGTGGTCGCCGTCGCGCAGATCGCGATACGCCTTGTAGAGCCCTTCGTGCTGGCCGACCCAGGTGCTGTACTCGGAGAGCAGCGGCAGGGTTTGTTCGTAGGCTTCACGCAGCTCCGGGCTGTTTTTTACCGAGTTAAGGTGGCTTACCGGGGAGAAGATACGCCCCAGCACGTCATCCACTTCGGCCAGCGGCTGACACAGATTTTCCCAGGTGTACGGCCCGCCCTGCGCGACCACGCTTTCTACCGCCGCGCGGCAGTTGTCCAGCGCTTGCGTAACGGCTGGAACCACATGCTCAGGGAGGATTTTAGAAAACGGTGGCAACGAAAAAGGCGTCAGTAATGGATTGGTCATAAACGCTGTCCTGTTGAATTTGATGAATGAAGCGCGCATCCGGCGCTGTGCATATGGTTCAGTAATGGGGTTAAGTGTAGAGGATTTCAATGCCGGGCGTTGCGCTTTCGCGGCCGTGGAAACTTTTCTGTATACTGTGGCGATACGCTCTATTT
Source organism: Enterobacter cloacae complex sp. 394F7 (assembly GCF_057320385.1). Taxonomy (NCBI): domain Bacteria; kingdom Pseudomonadati; phylum Pseudomonadota; class Gammaproteobacteria; order Enterobacterales; family Enterobacteriaceae; genus Enterobacter; species Enterobacter cloacae complex sp. 394F7. Next base: position 136,636 of record NZ_JBXWCS010000013.1, read on the forward strand.
TTGCCCGCTGGCGCTACGCTTATCGGGCCTACGTTGACTACCCGGAACACATTCATCCATGCTCAGTTATCGCCACAGCTTTCACGCAGGCAACCACGCCGACGTCCTCAAACACACCGTTCAGAGCCTGATCATCGAATCACTCAAAGAGAAAGAGAAGCCGTTTCTTTATCTGGACACCCACGCGGGCGCGGGTCGCTATCAGCTGAGCGGTGAACACGCCGAGCGTACCGGTGAATATCTCGAGGGGATCGCCCGTATCTGGCAGCAGGACGATCTGCCTGCCGAACTGGAACCGTACATTGGAGTGGTGAATCATTTCAACCGCAACGGCCAGCTGCGCTACTACCCGGGCTCGCCATTGATTGCCCGTCAGCTGCTGCGTGAGCAGGACAGCCTGCAGTTGACCGAGCTGCACCCAAGCGATTTCCCGTTGCTGCGTTCTGAGTTTCAGAAAGACAGCCGCGCCCGCGTGGACAAAGCCGATGGCTACCTGCAGCTCAAAGCCAAACTGCCGCCGGTCTCCCGTCGCGGCCTGGTGCTGATCGACCCGCCCTACGAAATCAAAACTGACTATCAGGCGGTGGTCACCGGCATTAACGAAGGTTACAAACGTTTTGCGACCGGCACCTACGCCCTGTGGTACCCGGTGGTTCTGCGCGCGCAGATCAAGCGCATGATCAAAGATCTGGAAGCGACCGGCATCCGCAAAATCTTGCAGATTGAGCTGGCCGTCCGTCCGGACAGCGACCAGCGCGGCATGACCGCCTCCGGCATGATTGTCATTAACCCGCCATGGAAGCTCGAAGCGCAGATGAACAACGTTCTGCCATGGCTGCATAAAACGCTGGTACCTGCCGGGACAGGTCACGCCACCGTCAGCTGGATTGTGCCAGAGTAATCGCAGCCATCGGTGGAAACTATTGATTTCAGGTATACAATCGCGGCAATTCACGATTAAGGATAAAAGCTATGACTAAGCATTATGACTACATCGCAATCGGCGGCGGGAGCGGCGGCATCGCCTCCATCAACCGTGCGGCCATGTATGGCCAGAAGTGTGCGCTGATTGAAGCCAAAGCGCTGGGCGGCACCTGCGTCAACGTGGGTTGTGTACCGAAAAAGGTGATGTGGCATGCGGCGCAAATCCGTGAAGCCATCCATATGTATGGCCCGGACTACGGCTTTGACACCACCATCAACCACTTCGACTGGGAGAAGCTGATCGCCAGCCGTACGGCCTACATCGACCGCATTCACACCTCGTACGATAACGTGCTGGGTAAGAACAACGTAGATGTGATCCACGGCTTCGCCCGCTTTGTGGACGCGAAAACGATCGAAGTGAACGGGGAGACGATCACTGCCGATCATATCCTGATCGCTACCGGCGGCCGTCCGAGCCACCCGAACATCCCGGGTGCCGAATACGGCATCGACTCCGACGGTTTCTTCGAGCTGCCAGCTCTGCCAGAGCGCGTTGCGGTGGTGGGCGCGGGTTATATCGCGGTCGAGCTGGCCGGTGTGATTAACGGTCTGGGCGCTGAAGCGCACCTGTTCGTGCGTAAACATGCGCCGCTGCGCAGCTTTGATCCGCTGATCGTCGACACCTTAGTAGAAGTGATGAACACCGAAGGTCCAACCCTGCATACCAACGCCGTGCCAAAAGCGGTGATTAAAAATGCAGACGGCAGCCTGACCCTGGAGCTAGAAGATGGTCGCAGCCAGACCGTCGACTGCCTGATTTGGGCGATTGGCCGTGAACCGGCGAATGACAACTTCAACCTGGCCGTAACCGGCGTGAAAACCGATGAAAAAGGCTATATCGTCGTCGATAAATTCCAGAACACCAGCGTGCCGGGCATTTACGCGGTGGGCGATAACACCGGTGCCGTTGAACTGACCCCGGTGGCCGTTGCGGCGGGGCGTCGCCTTTCCGAGCGTCTGTTCAACAACAAGCCGGACGAGCACCTGGATTACAGCAACATCCCGACCGTGGTCTTCAGCCACCCGCCTATCGGCACCGTCGGTTTAACCGAGCCGCAGGCGCGCGAGCAGTATGGCGACGATCAGGTGAAAGTGTATAAATCTGCGTTTACCGCAATGTATACCGCCGTCACCTCGCACCGTCAGCCGTGCCGCATGAAGCTGGTCTGCGTGGGTCCGGAAGAGAAGATTGTCGGTATCCACGGCATTGGCTTTGGCATGGACGAGATCCTGCAGGGCTTTGCGGTGGCGCTGAAGATGGGCGCGACGAAGAAAGACTTCGATAACACCGTGGCGATCCACCCAACCGCGGCCGAAGAGTTTGTGACCATGCGCTAGTCCTGATGCCCCTCCACTGAGGGGCATTCTTTTTTACATTCACAAATCGTTGCAAAACGAATGCTCCGAAAAGAGTGATCTACCGCACATATTCCTCCCCATCTACCGAAGCGAATGTCTACGCTTATAAGACGCCCGGATAAACCTGTCTTCAAGAACACCTAACCGGAGGTCCTTATCATTATGTTCAACCAGAAACTACAGGCTAACGAGAACATCGCGTTCGAGATCGCAGAAGAGCTGCGCTACGAGACCGATCCCTGCGAGTTGAAACTGGATGAGATGATTGAGGCGGAGCCGGAGCCAGAAATGATCGAGGGGCTACCCGCCTCCGATGCCCTGACCCCCGCTGACCGTTACCTTGAGCTGTTCGAACATGTGCAGTCAACAAGGCTGTTTGCGGATAGCAAAACCTTTCCCGACTGCGCGCCGAAGATGGATCCGCTGGATATTTTGATCCGCTATCGTAAGGTGCGACGCCACCGGGATTTCGACCTGCGCCAGTTCGTGGAGAATCACTTCTGGCTGCCCGAGACCTATAGCACGGAGTATGTGTCCGACCCGGGGCTGTCGCTTAAAGAGCATATCGACAGCCTGTGGCCCGTGCTGACGCGCGAGCCGCAGGACCATATCCCCTGGTCTTCCCTGCTGGCCCTGCCGCAGGCCTATATCGTCCCCGGCGGACGATTCAGTGAGACCTACTACTGGGATTCCTACTTCTCGATGCTGGGGCTGGCCGAGAGCGGCCGTAACGATCTGCTGAAGTGTATGGCGGATAACTTCGCGTGGCTGATCGAGCGTTACGGCCATATCCCGAACGGCAACCGAACCTACTACCTCAGCCGCTCCCAGCCGCCGGTCTTTGCCCTGATGGTGGAGCTGTTTGAAGAGGACGGGGTGCGCGGTGCGAAGCGCTACCTTGAGCACCTCAAAATGGAGCACGCCTTCTGGATGGACGGCGCAGAGTCGCTGCTGCTGAATCAGGCCTATCGCAGCGCGGTGCGTATGCCGGATGGCTCATTGCTGAACCGCTACTGGGATGACCGTGACACCCCGCGCGACGAATCGTGGATTGAGGACGTGGAGACGGCCCGCCATTCCGGTCGACCACCCAATGAGGTGTATCGCGATCTGCGTGCAGGGGCGGCCTCCGGCTGGGATTACTCCTCCCGCTGGCTGCGCGAACCGGGCCGACTGGCCAGCATTCGCACCACGCAGTTTATCCCTATCGACCTGAACGCCTTCCTGTTCAAGCTGGAAAGCGCTATCGCCAATATCTCGGCGTCGAAAGGAGATAAGGAGACGGCTGACCTGTTCCGCCAGAAAGCCAGCGATCGCCGGGCGGCGGTGAACCGCTACCTGTGGGATGAAGAGAATGGCTGCTACCGCGATTACGACTGGCGTCGGGAAAATATGGCGCTGTTCTCTGCGGCGAGCATTGTGCCGCTGTATGTCGGAATGGCGACCCATGAGCAGGCAGAACGCTTGTCTGATGCGGTTAAATCACGTCTGCTCACCCCGGGCGGTATCCTGGCGACTGAGTACGAAACCGGCGAGCAGTGGGATAAACCCAATGGCTGGGCACCGCTGCAGTGGATGGCCATTCAGGGCTTCAAGCAGTACGGCAACGACTCGCTGGGCGATGAGATCGCCTGGAGCTGGCTGCATACGGTGAATCATTTTTATAAGACTCACCATAAGCTGATTGAGAAGTATCACATCGCCAGCAGTACCCCACGCGAAGGGGGCGGCGGTGAGTATCCATTGCAGGATGGCTTTGGCTGGACGAATGGCGTGGTACGGCGGTTGATTGGGTTGTATGGAGAGCCTTGAGTGGGGTGCGGTCTGGTGCCCTCACCCCGCCCTCTCCCACCGGGAGAGGGCGTTACGATCAGCGGATCACCTCATAAATGGCAGACTGAATAGCCTGCCATTTTTTCGTGCTGGCATTCGGCTGTGACTCGGCGCGGCGCGTCGCCATATCCAAATCGTGCTGCTGGCGTTTCACCACGGCCGGGACGGTACAAAACGCTTTCAGGTACTGTTTACGCAGGGATGTCAGCGATTCGCCATTCGCCATGGCATGGGTGAGCGTATTGATAAACCGGCGGCACGGCTTCTCTTCCACCATGTGCTGTCGGTAGCGCAACATCAGCTCCAGCACGTCGTCATGGTTGGATGACATCGCCTCTTCCGTCCATGAGAGCTTCCAGTCCATTCCACCCTGCAAAAAGAGCTGCGCAATGCGGGTGTCGTTGCGGTTGATGGCCGAGCGGAAATTATTCTCGTCCCAGGTGATGCCCATGCGCGTCAGCGTCTCACGCGAGGAGGGCGTTTCCCGCATCTCCTGCGGCGCAGGCGTTTCGGTGGCGGCCACCGCGGTCTCTGCTGGCGCGCTGCTGGTCACCAGCCAGAATCCTCCCACAACAATCGCAATGACCATCACGCCCACTGCGCCCCATAACACGCCGGAGATGAGCTGCTCGCGTTGTTCTGGCGTGCGCGGGGCGCGCTGGGTCGGTTTTTCGATGGTGTCACGTACTTCAAACAGATCCCCGCCGGTGACCCGATCCCTTTTCTGTGCTTTTTCCCAGAAAGCGTGCAGTTCGCTGGCATCCACCGCCATTATCCCGGCCGGGTTGACGCGGGTTCGCCCCTCTTCAAACGCACGCTGAACGGGCCGGGTGATTTGGGTGTAGTAGTTGTCGAGTAGCTGGATTTGCGCCGAGGTTAACGCTTTCTGAACGGTAAGGTTGTTGCGGATCTGGCGGATGTCATCAAGGAAGGTTTGCAGCGTTTTGCGCGGCTCCACCAGCAGCGTCAGCATGGACGGATCGCTGAACAGCGACGCGTAGTAGCGGCTGTACTCTTTTTTATCCACCAGCATCTGGGCCAGCTCGCTGAACATCATGCCGCTTAGCACATCGTTGATGTCGCCAAGCTTCAGCCAGCGCCGCACGCGGTCAGCGTTAAACAGGGTCTTCAGGTGGTTATTCAGACGGACCTGATCGGGCCACGCCTGCTGGATAAGCCCTTTAATCATCAGTTCAATTGCACGCACCTGCTTGTGCGCCTGCTGCTGTTCAAGATCGCTGCCCGGCGCCAGCTCGGTACTGTAGGTGAGAAGAGGCTGTTGCAGACGAAGATGTTCCAGCGCGGTGACAAACCGCATTGCCGCAATAAGCTGATTTTCACTGACATCCTGCCCGCTTTCATACTGCGGTACGCGCTGCTGCAACAGGCGCAGTTGCAGGGTAAATTCTGACATCTCGGCATCGTTCAGGTTGAGCTTCTTCGCCACGGCCCCCCATCCGCCCAGGCCTAAACGGGCGCTATCCAGCTGCTCCAGAAACCAGCGTGGATCTTTTCCCTCAGAAACATGTACATTCAGGAGAAGCAATATTTCCACAGAGGCCTGACGAATGACCGCCAGACAGTGTTCAAACTGTTCGCGGTTATGGTGTGATGTGCTGAGCGTCATTGTTTTCCTTAAAAGACCACGAAGACATCCAAAAGGGGCCCGGAACGGCCGTTTTTCTTTTTATTTATACGCGCTTAACCATACCTGACTTTCTGTTGAAATAAAGTGACAGTCCTAAAATCATTTATATTGTTTCAGGAGAATCTGAATGCCTCAGCTAACCACCTCGCGTCTTATCTGCTCGCCGTTACAGGAAGATGACTGGCCCTTTTTTCTGGCGCTACAGCAAGACCCGGATGTGATGCGCTTTGTCGCGCAGGATCGCACTGTGGCGGACATTCGTGAGGCCTTCGACTCCCGACTGACGCCATGGACGCCCGGCTGCATGCACTGGCTCTGCCTCGTGGTTCGCGATAACGCCAGCCAGACTCCGCTGGGGGTGACCGGCTACCAACACCACGAAGCGGATTGCGCCGAAGTCGGTTTCCTTTTCGCCCCCGCGGCCCAGGGAAAAGGCTACGGCTTTGAATCCCTGCAGGCACTCTGTGATTATGCCTTCCACCAGGGGGGGATCCGCCGCCTCACCGCCACCGTCACGGCAGGGAATATCGCCTCCCGGCGTCTGCTGGAAAAAGCCCGCTTCCGGCTGGAGGGTGAGCTGCGTGAGAGCTATTACATTGGCGGCCGCTGGCATAATGACTGGCTATTCGGTTTATTACAGCGCGACTATCTGGAAAATATCAGCTGAGCAACGGCCATTTGGCGGATATGTCTCGTGCCGTATTTCCTCTACAGTAGCGTCTGAAAGAGGAAAATACCATGTTGAAGCTATCTTCTGCTGCCGTTGAATTAATTAAAAAACAGCAAGGGCTGTCTCTGGAAAAATACCGTGATGAGCACGGTACTGAGGTTATTGGGTATGGTCACGTTATTCAGCAATGGGAGAAGTTCCATGGTCTTATTACCGTTGCTGAAGCAGAGCGCTTGTTAGATAACGATATTCAGATTTATGAGACGTTAATTCAGGAAAATATCGCCCAGCCATTAACGCAACACCAGCACGATGCGCTGGTGTTGTTAATGTTCAGTTTTAGTGACACACCGTGTCCGATAAACGCCATCGCTCAGGCGGTGAGCCGGGTATAGCACATTGCCGCCTGCGTGCGATTTTTTACATCCAGCCGCCGGAAAAGTGACTCCAGATGGGCCTTTACCGTTGCCGCACTGATATTGAGCGTGCGGCCAATCTCTTTATTCGACTCCCCGGCGGCCAGTAACTTGAGCACTTCACGCTGGCGCTCGCTTAAGGATAACAATGCCTGGTGTGACGCCTGCTGCGCAAGCCATTCGCTGGGAAAACAGACCATCCCCCGGGAGACCGAATCCAGCACTGCGGCAAACCGCTCGGGACTGGCATTGCGGGGAATAATCGCCTTCACGTTGCGCTGAAACATCTGTTCAGCCCATCGGGTCTCTTTTTTCGTCAGCACCATCACGACACGTATCGCAGGGAAACGCGTGATAATGTCTTTCAGAAAGCTGATGCCCTCATTCTGAATTAATGCGCCGTCAATCATGACGATAGCGGATGGTGACGCGGACAATTGCGCCCATAATTCATCTGCCTGACGAGTTCCTGTCATATTTATTTCAGGAATTAACGTCTGCAAACTGTTTATCGCTCCATGAATAAATATCGACTGCCTGTCAAACATGATTACTCGCATCGTTTTTCTCCCTCTGAGAATAGCGAGGGGGGATTGTATAGAGGCGTTATTTGAGAAAAAACTCAATGAACGGAGAGGTTACAAATTCATCGCCGTTCTTTATATCTGCCCGTATCTGGACACATCTCTTTTAAGGATTTCCTTAAGGGGTTCCGTCCCCTTAAGGAGGCGTATTACAGGAACATCCCACCAGACACTTCAATACGTTGCGCATTCATCCAGCCCAGTTTGTCGCTGAGCAGCGCGGCGATGGCATCACCAATATCATCCGGCAGGCCAACACGCCCCAGCGCGGTTTGCGACGCAAGCAACTGATTAAGCTGCGCGTCATCGCGTACGCGTCCGCCGCCAAAATCGGTCTCAATTGCCCCCGGCGCGATGATATTGACGGAGATCCCGCGTGCGCCCAGCTCTTTGGCCTGATAGCGGGTCAGTACTTCCATCGCCCCTTTCATGGCCGCATAGGTCGCGGAGCCTGGCTGTGTAAAACGTGCCAGCCCGCTGGAGACGTTGAGGATCCGTCCGCCATCTTTCAGCAACGGCAGCAGGCGCTGGGTCAGGAAAAACGGCCCTTTTAAATGTACATTCATTACCTCATCGAACTGCGCTTCTGTCGTCTCGGTATAGGGGGCGTATAAACCCGTTCCGGCATTGTTCAATAAATAATCAAAGGTATCACGCTGCCAGACGGTTCGGAGAGTTTCTTGCAACTGTTGAGCAAAATGTTCGAAACGGGTGATATCTCCGACGTTAAGCTGTAATGCCGCCGCGTTTACCCCTTTTCCCTGAATTTCTTGCACAACATCCAGCGCATCCTGCTGATTGTGATGATAAGTCAGGACAATACCTGTTCCCTCTGCTGCCAGCTTCAGGGCCGCGTTTTTACCCAAACCACGGCTACCACCGGTCACTAAAGCGATACGTTCAGTCATAAGAAACCTCATTTCGGTTGTCAGGGAGATTGAGAAAGAGCTTATTAGCTGATAGAAGATCAATAAAGATGTGACAGAACGCTTCACTGTTTCATTTACAACAACAATGAGCGCTACCGATGGATAAAATTAACGCAATGCAGTTGTTTGTTCGGGTCGCGGAGCTGGAGAGTTTTTCCCGCGCAGCGGAGACGTTGACCCTGCCAAGAGGCAGCGTGTCGCGGCAGATTCAGGCACTGGAAAACCGCCTGGGCACCCAGCTGCTGCATCGCACCACGCGCCGCGTCAGCCTCACGCAGGACGGCATGGTCTATTACGAACGGGCAAAAGATCTGCTGGCGAACCTTGATGAACTGGACGGTATGTTCCAGCACGATCCCTCCAGTATCAGCGGGCGGCTACGCGTCGATATGCCGGTGGGAGTTGCACGAAATTTAGTCATCCCCAAACTGCCTGCGTTTTTGCAGCAGTATCCGGGTATTGAACTGGAGCTCAGCAGCAGCGATCGTCTGGTGGATGTGATCCGCGAGGGGTTCGACTGCGTGGTGCGCGTCGGCACCCTGAAAGATTCCGGGCTTATCGCCCGCCCGCTGGGCAAGCTTACGGTTATCAACTGCGCCAGCCCGGATTATCTGACGCGGTTTGGTTATCCGGAAACGCTGGACGATTTGGCCTCACATGCGGTAATCCACTACGCCGCGATGCTGGGCACGCGCCCGCAGGGCTTTGAGTTTTATAACGGCAGTGCGACCCAGTGGGTTAAAACGGGCGGCGTCTTAACGGTCAACAGTACCGAGACGTACCATGCCGCCTGCATCGCCGGGCTGGGTATTATCCAGGTTCCCCGCGTGGGCGTTCGTGATTCTCTGCGCACGAAAAAGCTGATTGAAGTGCTGCCGCAATACCGGGCTGAACCCATGCCGGTTTCCCTGATTTACCCCCACCGCCGTAACCTTTCCCGCCGGGTACACCTGTTTATGGAGTGGCTTACGGAAATCACAAAAGCTTACGTGGATTAGTCGCAAGCTATAATTCAATGACATCCAGCTCAACGAAAAGGAAAAAACGCGTGACGCCGGAAAATAACCCGCAACGACCGACTCAACAATTAGATTACGATCCCATCAAGAAGATGGAGACCGGGCCCGAAGAGCCCAGCACACCCGGCAAAGCCAGCAAAGCGCTGGGGACGGTCACTACGCTGGCAGAGAGAGTTCAGCAGATCCCCGTGATTGCGCACCTGATACGCGCCGCGGAACGTTTCAACGACCGGATGGGGAATCAGTTTGGTGCAGCGATTACCTATTTTTCCTTTTTGTCGATGATCCCGATCCTGATGGTCTCGTTCGCGGCAGCCGGTTTTGTGCTCGCGTCTCATCCGACGCTGCTGCAGGATATTTTCAATAAGATCCTGGATAACGTCAGTGACCCGACCCTCGCCACCACGCTAAAAAGCACCATCAATACTGCCGTGCAGCAGCGCACCACGGTGGGTATTGTCGGTTTGCTGATTGCACTCTATTCCGGTGTGAACTGGATGGGTAACCTGCGCGAGGCCATTCGCGCCCAGTCGCGCGAGGTATGGGAGCGTAAGCCTCAGGATCAGGAGAAAATTTGGGTTAAGTATTTCCGCGATTTTGTTTCGCTGATTGGTCTGCTGGTGGCGCTGGTCGTCACGCTCTCCATCACCTCGGTCGCCGGTTCCGCGCAGCAGATGATTATCTCCGCGCTCTATCTTGATTACATCGACTGGCTCAAGCCTGCGTGGCGCGGCATCGGGCTGGCGATTTCCATTTTCGCCAACTACCTGCTGTTCTTCTGGATCTTCTGGCGCTTGCCGCGTCATCGTCCGCGCAAAAAAGCGCTGATCCGCGGAACACTGCTCGCGGCGATAGGCTTTGAGGTGATTAAAATCGTGATGACTTATACCCTGCCGTCACTGGTGAAATCCCCTTCTGGCGCCGCGTTTGGCTCCGTTCTGGGGCTGATGGCGTTCTTCTACTTCTTTGCCCGCCTGACGCTGTTCTGCGCGGCGTGGATTGCCACCGCCGAATACAAAGGCGACACGCGCATGCCGGGGAAAACACACCGCTAATTCCCCCTTTCGGGCTGAAAGTTTCAGCCCGATTCATCATTTCAGCATATATATCCAGTCCGTAACTTTTATTTAACTGAAAACCAGTTTTATCCACTGATATTTAAAATCTGTGAAGCATTTCATGGAAGTGTTTTAGCTGGTCTGAACATTATCCGCTTTTTGTTGCTTTTATCACCGGTTCGCGGCTTTGTTACAGATTGAAATGTCGCTTTTGCTGTGCGTAATATGGCCTTTCGTCCGACATAAAATAAGAAAATATTATGCAAGCAACCGCCACAACACTCGATTCCGGGAGCGAAAACGTTCCGGTCAACTCACGCAATAAAGTTGTCGTCGCCTCGCTGATTGGCACCGCCATCGAGTTCTTCGACTTTTACATTTATGCCACCGCAGCGGTCATCGTCTTCCCGCATATTTTCTTCCCGCAGGGCGACCCGACGGCGGCCACGCTACAGTCTCTGGCAACCTTTGCTATCGCCTTCGTCGCGCGTCCGATTGGCTCTGCGCTGTTTGGTCATTTTGGCGATCGCATCGGGCGTAAAGTGACGCTTGTGGCCTCGTTGCTGACGATGGGTATTTCTACCGTCGCCATCGGCCTGCTGCCCACCTACGAGACCATTGGCATTCTGGCACCGGTGCTGCTGGCGCTGGCGCGTTTTGGTCAGGGTCTGGGTCTGGGCGGTGAATGGGGCGGCGCGGCACTGCTGGCGACCGAGAACGCCCCGGCGCGTAAACGGGCGCTGTATGGCTCCTTCCCGCAGCTTGGCGCACCGATTGGCTTCTTCTTTGCGAACGGCACCTTCCTGCTGCTCTCCTGGTTGCTGACCGATGAACAGTTCATGAGCTGGGGCTGGCGTATTCCGTTCGTCTTCTCGGCCGTACTGGTGCTGATAGGTCTGTATGTTCGCGTTTCTCTGCACGAAACGCCGGTGTTCGCGAAAGTGGCGGCGGCAAAAAAACAGGTAAAAGTGCCGCTGGGCACGCTGCTGACCAAACATGTCCGCGTGACCGTGCTGGGCACCTTTATCATGCTGGCTACCTATACGCTGTTCTATATCATGACCGTCTACTCCATGACGTTCAGCACCGCTGCCGCGCCGGTTGGGCTGGGTCTGCCGCGTAACGAAGTGCTGTGGATGCTGATGATGGCGGTGATTGGGTTTGGCGTCATGGTGCCGATTGCCGGCCTGCTGGCGGATAAATTTGGCCGTCGCTCCAGCATGATCACCATCACGACGCTTATCATTCTGTTCGCTCTGTTTGTCTTCCCGCCGCTGTTAGGCTCGGGCAGCCCGGCGCTGGTGATGGCGTATCTGCTGATTGGTCTGAGCCTGATGGGATTAACCTTCGGCCCGATGGGCGCGCTGCTGCCGGAGCTGTTCCCGACGGAAGTGCGTTATACCGGCGCGTCGTTCTCCTATAACGTCTCGTCGATTCTGGGAGCGTCCGTTGCGCCGTATATCGCCACCTGGCTGCAGGCAAATTATGGCCTGTTCTACGTGGGCGTGTATCTGGCGGCCATGGCGGCACTGACGCTGATTGCGCTGCTGCTGACGCACGAGACTAAGCATCAGGCGCTTTAAGCTAATGCCGGGTGGCGCTGCGCTTACCCGGCCTACATTTGAATCGTAGATACTGTTATGCCACGCAAGCATTTTTCTCGTGCAGTGTGGCATCGAACGGGCGTCCTGATTTCAGGACGCCATACGCCACCTGCGCCAGCTTACGCAT